>JANQFI010000280.1 GCA_028277905.1 Chromatiaceae bacterium
CGCTTGCGGGGATCGCGCTCGGTTGCCTGCACCTCAGGCGATTTCTGTCAACAAACATACCGCCTGGCTTGTCTTTTCGCCCGCCTTCTGCGTCGCCGCTGCGGGCACAGAGCTCGACTATGCGCCCGCTGCCGCTCCTTGAAGGCGAGCGAAAATCCTGCGCCATTCGGTCTGTTTGTTTCCGGCAATCGCCTAAGCTCTACTGGCGGTTGGATACTGGCCCCGAGAGGAGCGAGCATCCATGTCCACGAAGCATAAGCGTTACAGTTCCGCGTTCAAGGCCAAGGTCGCCGCTGAGGCGATCCGTGGCGTGAAGACCACTGCCGAGCCCGCCAGCGAGCACCAGGTGCATCCCACACTGATCAGCCAGTGGAAGCGCCAGGGGCTGGAGAATCTGGCCAGTCTGTTCGAGGCCGGCAGTACAGGCACCGAGCCCGAGGTCGAGGCCGTCAGCGCGCCGCTGTACGCGCAGATCGGCCGGCTGCAGGTCGAGCCCGACTGGCGGAAAAGAAAAGCCGAGCGGCTCGGTTGCGGCCAAGCGCATGCTGATCGAGCCGGGTCACGCGCTGCTATCGATCGCCCGTCAGTGCCAGTTGTTGGGGCTGGCGCGCCCGCGCTATGACTACCAGCCGGTGGCGGTCGATCGCGCGGAGCTGGCGTTGCTGCGGCGCATCGACGAGCAATACCTGCGCACGCCGTGCTGCGGCAGCCGCCAGATGCGTGACTGGCTGCGACGTGAAGGCGAGGTGGTCAAGGTGCCAAGCGCATGCAGCGGCTGAGGCGCCGCCTGGGCCTGCAAGGCGCGGTGCCGGGGCCGCACAGCTCGCGCCCGCACCCCGAGCACGTCGTCTACCCGTATCTGCTCGGGCATCTGTGCATCGACCGTCCCGATCTGGTGTGCTCGAGCGACAGCACCTAGGTGCCCATGGCGCGGGGCTATCTGTACCTGGTGGCCGTCATCGACTGGTACCGCCGCTCCGTGCTCGCCTGGGCGTTGTCCAACACGCTGGAGAGCGCCTTCTGCGTCGAGGCGCTGCAGGCCGCGCTGGCGCTGAGCGAGCCCGTGGTGTTCAACACCGACCCAGGCGCGCAGCTCACCAGCGCGATCTTCACCGGCCGACTCAAACAGCGCCAGATCCGCATCAGCATGGACGGCCGCGGCCGGGCGCTGGACAACGTCTTCACGAACAGGCTCTGCGCCTGCTCCTGGATCTCCCGCTTCCACTGCCCGACTTGCGCCGCATGCACGCCATGCTCCTGCCCGATCTCGTTGATCGTCTTGACCCCAGGGATCGCCTCCAAGCCGACTTTCGCTTTAAAGGTTGCCGTGTAGGTCCTGCGCTTCCCTTCACTCGTTTTCCTACTGCCCCTTGCGGTTAGGAGGCAAGCTTAAACTACTGTCCGATTTTCGGCGTCCACTATACCTGGCACGACAGCTATCGGAGTACGCCCGCAGGTGGCTCGGCCAGGGAAACCGGGCAGGGCGAGCTTCCTGTGGCACGCGGCCGCTACTGGCTAAATGGCCCGAGGCTCTTCCGCGCGATCTACCGCGGCCGCTTGTTAACTGCCGGGGACCGGCGGTCCGGCCGCGCCGGGTTCTGTGTGTGTTGGGCTGCCCCCATCGAACCGCTGGAGCAGGGGCCACCTTGACTGGTCTGGGGGCGAGTTGAACACTGCCGCGCCGCGGAAGCGCGGACCGGTGCTTGGGGGCTCAGCGTCCGCAGCGGCACCGCCCTTGTGCATTGTCTGGCTTGAGCCGCAACGGTGCCAGCACCTGCCGATGCGGGCCCCAGCTGTCGAGATGACGGACGTGGTTGATCCGGCCCCGGGCGCCAGCGTCGAGCTCTGCGCCAGAACTGCGACGACAGATTGTCGACGGGCGTACCTCACGCGGGGAGGCCGGCGAACAGATCGTCGTCCGCAAACCAGACCATCCGTTGCTCGTCCAGCGGCACGTTCTGGCCGCAGGCCAAGGATGCGCTCGATCAGGGTCAACAGACCCGCTCCGGGGACATGAACGCGCAGGACAAGTGGAACAGCTCGGACCGCCGCACAGGCGCGAGCCCGCCGCTGCGGTATGGGATAATTCCGATCCTGGGCTAAGGCGATTTCTGTCAGCAAACAGACCGCCTGGCTTGTCTTTTCGCCCGCCTTCTGCGTCGCGGCAGCGGGCACAGAGCTCGACTATGCGCCCGCTACCGCTCCTTGAAGGCGAGCGAAAATCCTGCGCCATTCGGTATGCTTGTTTCCGGCAATCACCT
>JANQFI010000389.1 GCA_028277905.1 Chromatiaceae bacterium
CCCGTGCCCTGACCCGGCTCCTGCCCCGATGTCCGTGCTGCAACCAAACGATCCAATCACCGCCACTTCAACATGCCCGTTTGTGACGCAGTAAGACTAGTCTTACTGAGTCACAAAATGCGGTTCGGAGTTGCTGCAGCCTATCATGATGTTGTGGTAGATGGGAAGATTCACGCTAGGAGATGTGAGGGCGATGGATCTTCAGTGGACGGACGCGGCCAGTGAGGCCCGCTTTTCTGCTTATGTCGAGAGACTTGCGGAGTGTCTCGGTCACCGGGACCGGATTGCGCCGTTCCGGTCCTATTGCACCGGGTTGCTGCTCGACGGTGGGCGCAAATCGGTGGAGCCGATGGCGGCGCGGCTGCGGCCGGAGCGAACGGCGGCGGAGCATCAATCGCTCTTGCATTTCGTCGGCCAGTCGCCATGGGACAGTGAAGCGCTGCTGCGGGCGGTTCGCCAAGCGGTTCTGCCGGTGATGACGGCGAAGAGCCCGGTCGCGGCGTGGATCGTCGACGATACGGGGTTCCCGAAGAAGGGCCGTCACTCGGTCGGCGTTGCACGGCAGTACTGCGGCGAACTGGGGAAGCAAGACAATTGCCAAATCGCGGTCTCGCTGTCGCTGGCCACGGCCGAAGCTTCGTTGCCGGTCGCCTGGCGCCTGTATCTGCCGGAGGCCTGGGCCGGCAACGCCGGACGCCGGGCCACGGCCAAGGTTCCGCCGGACGAGGTATTCCGAACCAAGCAACAGATCGCGCTGGATCAGATCACGGCCGCCTGCGAGGACGGCTTGGCGCGGGGTGTTGTTCTGGCCGATGCGGGCTATGGCAATTCCAGCGCCTTTCGCGACGGGCTCGCGGCCCTGGGCCTCGATTACGTGGTCGGGGTTCTGGGCAACATCACGGTTTGGCCGCCGGGGACGACACCGGCGGTTCCGGCTTGGCGCGGCCATGGGCGGCGGCCGAAGCGGCTGCGCCGCGGCGGCGACGACGCGCCGGTGGTTCAGGTCCGGGCGCTGGCCGAGGCGTTGCCCGAGGCGGCTTGGCGGACGGTGAGCTGGCGTGACGGTGTCGCGGGCGCGCTGACCTCGCGCTTTGCCGCCCTGCGCGTCCGCCCGGCCCAGGGCGATGCCCGCCGCAGCGAGGCCCGGCCCGAGCACTGGTTGCTCGTCGAATGGCCGCAAGACGAGCCCAAGGCGATCAAGTTCTGGTTGTCCTCCCTGGGTGGGGACACCGCCCTCGAGGATCTGGTTTTTCAGGCGAAGCAGCGCTGGCTGATCGAGCGCGACTATCTGGAACTCAAGCAGGAATTGGGCCTTGGCCACTATGAGGGGCGCGGCTGGCGGGGCTTCCATCACCACGCCGCTCTGTGCATCGCCGCCTACGGATTCCTGCTCGTTGAGCGGGCAGCGATTCCCCCCTCAGGACTCCAAACCGCGCGGCTGGTCCAAGCGCCTGAGCTTCCCCAAGGTTACCGACCCCGCGGCGCTCCCGCTCCGCACGCAACGCCACGTGTCGCACTCGCTCGCCACACTCCGACGGCGCATCGCCCGTGCCCTGACCCGGCTCCTGCCCCGATGTCCGTGCTGCAACCAAACGATCCAATCACCGCCACTTCAACATGCCCGTTTGTGACGCAGTAAGACTA
>JANQFI010000410.1 GCA_028277905.1 Chromatiaceae bacterium
ACGTAGGGGATCTTCGATCACAAGCTGCTCACAAGAAGAGATTTTAACACGTTGTTATTTATAGATAAAACGATTCACGAGAGCTTTCTGTCCAGGCACAAGCTAGTCGCACGACGCAACTGTTGGCGCGATGCAGAAGGCGAGCGAAAAGACAAGCCAGGCGGCATGTTTGTTGACAGAAATCGCCTAAGTTGCGCTTTCGCATTGGTCGTCGAGGGTGCATCCACGAAGATGGCCCGCATGAGCACCTAGATCCATGCCCTTGCCCATGACCCATGTCACCCCCATGACCAGGGTGCACCAGCGCACTCTCTCGCGATCCCTGCCGGCTCTGCTCGCGGTCCTACTACTGGTACTCGCCGGCTGCAGCGAGTCGGCCGACCCGCAGGCGGGCCGGCTCCAGCTGCTGGAGGTCGCCGAGCGTGGCGACGTCTCGGCGCTGGATGCCCTGCTCAGGCGCAACGGCGAAGTCAACGTCCGCGACAGCTGCGACTGGACCGCGCTGATGAAGGCGGCCAACCAGGGTCACCTGGAGGCCGCCAAGCGCTTGCTCGACGCAGGTGCCATGGTCGATGCCGCCGACAAGGGCGGCTACACGGCCCTGCTCCTCGCTGCCTCCAACAACCACCTGGATGTGGTCGAGCTGCTGCTCGAGCATGGCGCCATGATCGATGTGAAAGAGAGCACCCAGGGCTACACGCCGCTCATCTGGGCTGCCCACCGCGGCCACGCCGATAGCGTCGTGCTGCTGCTCGCCCGCGGTGCCGACATGACGCTGCCGGACATCCAGGGCCGGGACGCGGCCTGGCACGCGAAGGAGCAGGGCCACCCGGAGGTCGCAGCACTCCTGGCGCCCGCGGCTCCGGTCGCGCAGTCCGCGGCGGAACATTGACGCAGCACGGGCCTATACCGGCACCGAGCAGACCGAGATTGGGGGACGTTGACGGCCGTCCGGGCCGGTCGGTGGCGTCTAGGGGTCCTAGGTGCCGCCTCACCGCGTTGCACGCCATGGAAGGGTTAAGGCGATTTCTGTCAACACACAGACCGCCTGGCTTGTCTTCTCGCCCGCCTTCTTTGTCGCGGCAACGCGCACATAGCAAGACTATGCACGCGCTGCCGCTTCGCGAAGGCGGACGAG
>JANQFI010000436.1 GCA_028277905.1 Chromatiaceae bacterium
GCTGTCCGATAACGCGGCGTTATCGGACCTTGCACTCGGCCGGCCCGCCTTGGGTCGAGCCTTTACATAACGAAGCGTTATGCAAACCTGGCCCGGGGAACGATCTGCAAGCCGGCTGCGTCCCGCCGCCCCCTCAAGGGGGCTCCCCCCTGGCGCACCCTTTAACAAGCGTGCGCCAGCCTCCTCCTAAGGCAGCGGGTCCGCTGGAAATTCATCTGTACATAATGTATATTACGTACAGATGGGAGCGTGCCATGGACAGCGTCAACACCACCGAAGCGCGAGAGAAGCTCGCTGATGTGATCAACCGCGTCGCCTACGCGAAGGACCGTGTGCGGATCACTCGCCGGGGCAAGCAGGTCGCTGCCGTGATACCGATCGAGGACCTTGAGCTCCTCGAGCACATGGAGGACCAGGTAGATATCCGCGAGGCCAAGAAGGCCCTCGCAGGGGCGCGCAAGCACGGCACCATTCCCTGGGACGAGGTCAAGAGGGATCTGGGGCTGTAAGCGCTAGTGGCATACTCCATTGAAGTCACGCCGGCAGCGCGGCGCCAGCTCAAGAAGCTCGATCACGAAATGCGGCGGCGCATCGGCCGCCGCATCGACTCTCTCGCGGACCAGCCGAGACCCGATGGCGTGGTGAAGCTCACCGATGTGTCGCCGCCCCTGTATCGAGTGAGGGAAAGCGATTACCGAATCCTCTACGCCATCGAGGACGAGCAACTGATCGTCCTTGTCGTGCGGATCGCCCACCGCAGCGACGTGTATCGCTGATAGCTTCTTTCTTTAGCCGCTGCGCGGCCGCAGGCCGCGCTTGCCCTCCGTCCTCTGCCCTGGGAAGCCCCTTGAGGGGTTGGATGGGAAGGCGGGGAACCGAGCCCCTCCGCGCCCCACCTCCGCCGGCGTGAAGGAGACATAATGACGATTATGTCTAGGGGACCAAGGGAAGGCTGACGGGCGCGCCGTTTGCCCACTTAGCTGCCTTGTACACACCGCCTGCAAACGGCGTGACCGGCAGGTCGCGAACGATAATGCGCATTATCGGACGCGCCGCAGGACCCCGACTTCATCGGCGGCGGAGGTGGGGCTCATGGCAACCACGTCCAGATCCCCGCCTGGGTGGGCTGGGGTGAGTTAAATCAATCGGGCTGCGAGCGCAGGAAGCGGAGGACGGTCCTCCGGCCGCAGCCCGAGCACGCAGACCCTC
>JANQFI010000451.1 GCA_028277905.1 Chromatiaceae bacterium
TCAGGCGATTGCCGGAAACAAACAGACCGAATGGCGCAGGATTTTCGCTCGCCTTCAAGGAGCGGCAGCGGGCGCATAGTCGAGCTCTGTGCCCGCTGCAGCGACGCAGAAGGCGGGCGAAAAGACAAGCCAGGCGGTCTGTTTGTTGACAGAAATCGCCTAAGGAGACCGAAGCGGATGCATCCCGTCGTGCTCGCCGCCGCACTCTTGCTGACCACGACCGGCCTGGCCGCACAGCCGTCGGTCGGGCCGGATAGCTTCCCCCAGCGCATCGACCCCGTCGGCGACGACATCGCCGAGCTTCCGACGGAACCGGCCGCGGCGCCACCGCGCGAGCCCCTGCAACTGCTGCCTACCCTGGACGGCATCGTCCGCGACCCGGGCCTGCGCTGGGGCGGCCTAGGCGCCATCGCGGCGGGCCTTGCCGGCTTTGTCGCTTATCGTCGCTGGCGCCGCTTCCGGCCAGTGCACTGCCCCGCGTGCGGCAGAGGAATGGCCCGCAAGGACGAGCACGCCGAGGAAGTCCTACTGCCCGCCACGGCCCTGCTGGAAGAGCAGCTCGACGCCCTGGACTTCGACGCCTGGCACTGCCCCGTCTGCGGTGCCACCGATCTGGCGGCCTACCCCGCCCTTTTCTCGGGCTACTCGACCTGTCCGCACTGCGATCGACGCACGCTCAAGGCGTGGACCCGAGCCATCCAGGCGCCGAGCGACAGTGCCGCCGGGCTTCGCGAGCAGGTCCGGGAATGCCGCAATTGCGGCTTCGCGGACCGCTCCGAGCACGCGATCGCCCGGTCGGAGCAGAACCATGCATCGCCGTCCGGCTCCAGCGACTCGTCCAGCTCCTCGGCGGGCAGCACCCACGGCTCTTCCGGCGGTGTTCGGGCCATTGGGCGCTGCTGACCTGGACCGCGTCCGACGCGAGCCCCTCATCTGTCAGTCCAGCAGTGATGGCGGATGCGCTACGCTTATCCGCCCTAGGATTACTCTGATCGCACGGCGGAGGAGCGATTCTCCAGCCGCAAGAGACCGGGCTGCCCGAGCCGGCAAGATGCCGGCGCTCCGGACAGGCGTCCGGAGCCTTGAGCCTTGGGGGCGGGATCAGTGCACGGCCACCCGTACCTTGCGGCGGCGCTCGGCGGCCTTGGGCAGCTCGACCCGCAGCACGCCGTCACGGTAGCTGGCGTCGGCCCTGGCGGTGTCGACGGTATCCGGCAGGGGGACGACGCGCTGGAAGCTGCCGTAGGCGCACTCGGTGACCTGCCAGCGGCCCTGGGTACGCTCGCGCGCCATCTGCTTCTCGCCGCTGACGACCAGGAAGTCGTCTTGGACCCTGATGTCGAGGTCGTCCTTGCTCATGCCCGGCGCCTCGACGCGCACGACGATGCGGTCGTCGTCGTCGAAGACCTCGGCGGCGAGCAGGCCCCAGCCGGTGCTGCGCTGGCTGAGCTCGCGCTTATCGCCCGCGGTCTTGTCGCCACGCCCGCGCGTGAAGCGCGTCATGGCTCCGGAGGCCTGCCTGGACAGCTGCTCCCAGCCGTCCACGACACGGCCCCAGGCCTGGTTCAGGCCTTCGCGTACTTGTTGCAGTGTCGACATGGTCGTTACCTCCAATTGGAAGGATGGATCTCATCTACCCGCGCCGCCAATCAGGTCGGCGCGGGAGAGGGCTCTGGGGACCGGCGCCGGGGCCAATGGTCTCGGCGGATGCGCCGCGCTTGGCCGCCCTATCGCTGGCACCAGGCGTCCGGCGCAGGCCTTCCTGCCCGCTGCCCCCGGGAGCCTATCCGGCGCGAACCTCGATCTTGCGCGGCCGCTGCTCCGGATGCTTCGGGATGCGCAGCGTCAGGACGCCGTCCTTGAGTCGCGCATCGATCTTGTCCGGCTCCAGCTCGTTGCTGAGGGTGAAGCTGCGGCTGAAGTGGGTGGTACGCACGTCGGCGTGCAGCGCCTCGGCGCCCTCCGGCAACTCGATACGGGCCTCACCGTCGATCTGCAGGTTGTTGGCGTCCACGTGGACATGCAGGCGCTCCTTGGCGACGCCGGGCATGTCTGCCATCACCGTGATGCCCTCGGCGTCTTCGAGGATGTCCACGGGCGGGCGCAATGCGGCCGTGTCGCGGCGGGCGGCCAGATCGGGGTTATTGGTCTCTGCCTGGGTGGTCATGGTGTGCCTCCGAAACCCGTTGCGCTACTGGTTTGGATTACTGGTTTGCGTTGCTGGTCGAGTCACTGCTTGCGTGACGACTTGCGCCCCTGTCGGCCGGACTAGGCCGATCTCGGCTCGGGGCGGCGCGTCTTCAGCTGACGCTGATGCGCCGCGGCTGTGCCGATTGGCGCCGGTGGACGGTCACCTGCAGGATGCCGTCGCGGTAGCTGGCGTCGACGCGGTCGGGGTCCACGTCCTCGGGCAGGGTCAGCGCCCGGCGAAACTCGCCGCTGTAGCGCTCGGTGCGATACCAGCGCGTCTCGTCGCCGCGCTCGATGCGGCGCTCGCCGGCTATGGTGAGCAGATTCTGCTGAATGGAGATGTCCAGTGCCTCCGGGTCGAGTCCCGGTGCGAACAGGTAGATGTCCACCCGCTCGGGCGTGGCGCCGATGTTGAGGGGCGGCCAGCTGCCGACGCTTGGGGAGCGTAACTCCGCCGTGGTGGGCCAGCGGCCAAGGGCATCGTCCAGCTCGCGCTGGAGCCGGCCGAGATCATCGAACAGACTGCCTGGAAGACCAGTGAATGTGCCGAACATCGCTGTTGCTCCTCTGCGTGGCTCGCACGCAATCTGGGTTGCCAATCTGGGTTGCACGAGGTGACGCGACGGGAAGGACCAGATTCGACCTCCGGATCTGACCTCGGGACACCGAGACCAGGCCGGCACCTCAGGGCACCGGCCCTTGACCGGCGATGCCCGGGACGCTGGCACCCAAGGACACGAGCCCCGCCGCCACCCGCTTTAGCACTCTACCAAAGAGAGTGCTAACACAATTGTTGCCCTTTTTCCGCCGGAGTCAAGATGAACTTTCGGCAATGGAAACAGGGGCTGCCCTGCGGCCGCTGGTGCCGGCGCTGCTGCCGACCGCGGCGCTGGCATTGGTTACCGCCTAGAGCCGCATGCGCGGGCCCCCAACTGCCCGATGAGCGGCAACCCGGTGGACGCCTGCGGCAAGCCTGTCCCTGGGCCGCGGCTATTGCCGCGCGGGCGCTCGGGTTAGACTGCGCCGCGGCTCGTCGGCCCGCATTCGCAGACAATGGCGCCGCACGGCAACATGTCTCGGCGCCCCGACTGGCCCACAGCCAAGCACCCCCAAGAACAACTCGGATTTAGGCGATTGCCGGAAACAAACAGACCGAATGGCGCAGGATTTTCGCTCGCCTTCTTTTCGCTCGCCTTCTAAGGAGCGGCAGCGGGCGCATCGTCGAGCTCTGTGCCCGCTGCCGCGACGCAGAAGGCGGCCGAAAGGACAAGTCAGGCGGTATGTTTGTTGACAGAAATCGCCTTAGGAGAAGCCACCGGATGCAGCAGCACCGCCTCGCGTTGGGCGCGGCCCTGTGCCTCGGCCTCGCCATCTGCTTCAGCCCCGCGCCTGCCGCGGCGGCGCAGGGCTGCGAGCTCACGGACGCGGAGCGCAGGACCGCCCGACTCTCCCTGGCCGGGGTGCAGGCGGCGATGCCGGCCCTGATCGAGCGCTACGGCCTGCCGGGCGCCGCGCTGGCCCTGGTAAGCGACGGCCATGTGCGCTGGACCGCCGGCTATGGCTGGGCGATACCGGACAAGCGCATCCCCTTCTCGCCGGACACCCTGTTGCAGGCGGGCTCCATGACGGTGCCCCTGACCGCCTGGGCGGTGCTGTACCTGGTGCAACGCGGCAAGATCGACTTGGACAAGCCGGTGGGCAAGTACCTGCGCGGCCGTGACCTGCCGGTGTCGAGCTTCGACGCCGACGCTGTGACGCCACGCCGGGTGCTGAGCCACACCGCCGGGCTGTCCATCCCGAGCTACGGCGGCTTCGGATCGAAACAGAAGCTGCAGACCCTGGATCAGTCCATGCGCGGCGCCCTGGACGCCGGCGACCAGCCGGTGGCCATCGTCACCCGGCCGGGCGGCGGCTTCGGCTACTCCGCCGGCGGCTATGCACTGGCGGAGCTGATGGTGCGCCAGACCGCCAACGAGCAGTTCGCAAAGCTGATGTACCGGCACATCCTGAAGCGACTCGACATGTATCGCTCCAGCCTACCGGACCGCCCGGACAAGGCGCCGCCGCTCGCCGCCACCTTCGACGATGCCGGCAACCCGGCCCCGGCGCGGGCCTTCTCGGCCCTTGGCGCGGCCGGACTCCAGACCACGGCCGCGGACTACGCCCGCTTCGTCGCGGCGATGATGCCGGGGCCTTGCGGCGAGCCCCTGGGCCGGCGCGTCATCGAGCCCGAGCTTATCAAGCAGTCCCAGACGCCGCAGCCCGACACCGACAACGACCTGCTCTTCGCGGGCTCGCGGTATGGCCTCGGCGTTGCGCTCAAGGCCCTTCCGGACAGCGGCCACACCCTCATCTACCATCCCGGCGACAACCCGCCCAATTGGCACGGACTCTTCGCCGCGGTTCCGGAGCGACAGTCCGGTCTGGTGGTGCTGACCAACGCCCGCGGCGGCCGGGATATGCGAATTGCACTAGTCTGCACCTGGCTCGGCGGCCTGGGCGAGACGCCGCCGACCGAGTGTGCGGGCGAGCACTGAGCCGCGCGTGCCCCCTTGCGGATGCTGGTCGATGGGCAGATTCCCGGCGCTCCTCCGCTTGATCGATCGAAATCGGGATCAAAATCGGGATCGGGATCGATATCAGATAGGCAAGATCAGTTTCTCAGCCGTCCGCTCACCGCCGACCAGAGGACAAGACCATGGGTGTCAAGACCGCAACAGCCATACTGTTTGCCACAGTGGCGCTGCTATCCGTGCCAGCCGCGGGCTCCGACAAGGCCAACTCGATGACCGAACGGACTGTCGCCACAGCGGACGCCAACGCGGTTCGGGCGGTCGTCGAGGCAATGAATCTGGCGATATCGGAACGCGACCTGCCGCGGCTCGCCGACCTGTTCGCCGACGGCGCGGTCGATGTGCGCCTCTTTCCGGCCCACAGCTTCGGTGGTCCACCGCCCGAGGACCAGATGCGGGTCGAGGCCGTGAATCTGAAGGATCGTTGGCATACCATCGCGCCGATCCTGTTCGCATCGACCGCGTCCTACACTCGGCAGGCCGCAGACATTGCCGTGCATGTCGACAACGACCTCGGTCTTGCCTGGGTGGACACCCAAACACGCATGGTGCCGCTGGGCGAAGGCGCGCAGGTCCACATGAACCGCTTCACGGAGATCTGCATCCTGCGCCGCCAAGATGACGGCTGGCGTATCGTGGCGGTGACCAACAACCGCCAGGACGTACCACGCTGATTGCTGTCCAAGGCTCAGTCACGTCGCCCGCGATGCCTATTATCAATAGGCCTGCGGCCAACGGGACCCCGAAGCACGGCCGCGGTCCAGATGCCCGATGGCCTAAGGCGATTGCCGGAAACAGACAGACCGAATGGCGCAGGATTCTCGTCCGCCTTCGCGAAGCGGCAGCGCGTGCATAATCGTTCTATGTGCGCGTTGCCGCGACAAAGAAGGCGGGCGAGAAGACAAG
>JANQFI010000492.1 GCA_028277905.1 Chromatiaceae bacterium
CATTCCGGCCGAGCGCCTGTGGGTGAACCCGGACTGCGGCCTCAAGACCCGTCAGTGGAGCGAGGTGATCCCGGCGCTGACCAACATGGTCGCTGCCGCCAAGACGCTGCGCGCGACGGTCGCCTGAGCGGCACGGGCTGGCGCGCCACCGAATGTGCGCCCGGCCGCGGTCCGCGTCTGGGGACCGGCATGGGTCACGGCCGATGCCCTGGCGCCGTCACTGGCGCTGTCCGCCCGGCGTAGCGTCGGTGTTACGACGCTTGATCCGAGCCTTGCGCTCCTGGTAAGCGGCAATCTCCTCGGCGCTCATCTCGATGTACTTGCGCACCCTGTTGCGCGATACCTTCTACTGCTCGGCAATGGCCCGTTGGGAGGCCCCTCGGCCTTCGTCCTACATCGCTTTGATCTTCTGAATCATGAGCCAGTCCTTCAACTTCTTGCGTACCCCCGCTGCTGTTTGCCGAGGACTCTACGGGCCTCAAGGCCCCTTTTCCCCTCCCTGGGGTGGATCAAAATTGTTGACCGTAGCTGGCTCAGTTCAGGTGGCCATTCACAGATGCGAATCGATGGTGGCGTTTGACTCGACGCAGCGCAGGAATCGGGGGACGGAAAGGGGCGGCGAGAACGAAGCCGCGAAGCGGCGATGGCGCATGGGCGTGGATCGGACGCGTCGTGCCGCGGGGCAGCGCACTGCCGCCCTCACGCCGCCCGCTCGGCTCCCAGCGTCACCCGGATCTGGATCTCGTCCCAGGGTACGAGCACCTTTCCGGCCCTGTCTTTGTGAATCAGATCGTGCTCGATGAGCTTGGCGACATCGGCGTGTACGTTGCTGTAGTTTCGCCCGAGCTGTTTCGCCAACGCGTAGATGGACGTCGGTCCCGTTTGCTGCAGCGCTTCGAGCAACGCCATGCGTGCCGGTGTGAGCTCGCCAAAGAGCCGCGTGGCGTTCTCGAAGCCGAGGTGGTAGTCGGCTTCCGGCAGGCCTTCTCCAGCGTCCAGACGCCGTGCGGCCGCGCGCGCGGCGGCGAGGTACGCATGGGACCGGGTGATCTCGATGATGGCCTTTGACACCTCAGTCTCCTCCTGTCAGTCGCTGGACGTCGGCGTCGAAATCCGCGAGCAGCTGGTCAAGCGTGCTGAATCGGTATGCTTCCTCGCGATCGCCGTAGTGGCGGTGATCTC
This sequence comes from Chromatiaceae bacterium, assembly GCA_028277905.1. Lineage (GTDB taxonomy): Bacteria > Pseudomonadota > Gammaproteobacteria > Chromatiales > Chromatiaceae > Thiohalocapsa. The sequence goes on from JANQFI010000492.1 coordinate 1,183, forward strand.
CCTTGCCTGTCTCGTTGTCGTAGCGCACCAGACAGCGCCCATCGCGACCGCAGTACAAGCGATATTTCAAGCGATATTTCAAGCGATGCGGGCGGTCGTCAGACGCTCGAGGCAGTTGCCACACGACCACCTGCACGATGGTACCGTCTGCCCGGACCTCCTTGAAACGAATGACCGGCGTCGCCTCCACCTGCCGGAGGCTAGCGCATATATTGCTTATAGGCAATAGGGCGACTTTGCGATACCCCGCGTGCCGAGCCGCACCGCCGTACGCTCGAGCTTGCCGGCGTACTCCTCCACCTGCCAGCGCAGCAAGGCCGCGACACCGCGTCCGCTGGGGACCATCTGCAGCATGATGTCCGTGGTCTCGATCGGTTTGCAGCGCTTGGACCGAATGCCGGACGGCAGCCGGGGTGGCGCTTGTGGGGAAGGCCGCCGAGCGCATTCCGGCCGAGCGCCTGTGGGTGAACCCGGACTGCGGCCTCAAGACCCGTCAGTGGAGCGAGGTGATCCCGGCGCTGACCAACATGGTCGCT
>JANQFI010000504.1 GCA_028277905.1 Chromatiaceae bacterium
GCGCTGCACATGGTCAGTGCTTGGGGCTGCCGTAACCGATTGGTGCTGGGGCAGGAAGCGACGGCGGAGCAGTCCAACGAGATCACGGCCATTCCCAAACTGCTGGAACTGCTGGAGCTCAAAGGCTGCATCGTGAGCATCGACGCCATGGGCTGTCAGACCACAATCACCGAGCAGGTCGTCGCTCAAGGCGCAGACTATGTGCTCGGGCTCAAGGGCAACCAGGGCACACTGCACGAGGCGGTGGCGGAATTCTTCGCCACGGCGCTGGCCGGTGACTTCGCCGGTATTGCATACGACTACACCGAGGAGACCGACAAAGGCCACGGGCGCCTGGAAGTGCGCCGGTACTGGATCACCGAGGCGCTGAGCACGCTGTCCGACGCGTCGCGTTGGCGCGCGCTGCGCAGCATCGGCCTCGTCGAGCGGGAGTGCTGGAGCGGGGATCATCACACCATCGAGCGGCGCCTGTTCATCAGCTCCATCGCCGCTGATGCCAAGCGCTTCGCCCGCGCCGTGCGCGGCCACTGGGGCATCGAGAACCGCCTGCACTGGCGTCTGGACGTGGTCTTCAACGAAGATGCCAGCCGCATCCGCAAGGGCAACGCGCCGGCGATCATGACCACAATCCGCCATCTGTGCATGAACCTGTTTGAGCAGGAGCCCTCCAAGCGGCGCCTCTCGCAGAAGCGCCGCGAGGCCGCTTGGAACGACGACTACCGCGCTAAGGTCATCTTCGGCTGATGGTTTTTATGCGCTGGCCCTGGGGGTCAAGATCGTCGACTCGGTGATGACACTCTTCGCCTTCCTGCCGGTCCTCTTCGCGCTCTCGTCCTATGTGACCGAGCTGCCGCTCGTGGGGGCGATTCCGGCGCCGCTGTTCACCGCAGCGCTGGTCTGGTCGATCTTCGGCACCGGGCTGCTGGCCCTGGCCGGCATCCAGCTGCCGGGGCTCTACTTTCGCAATCAGCGGGTCGAGGCCGCCTATCGAAAGGAGCCGCTTCCGCGACTGCCGCCACCTGGAGGAGCCGGACTGCGCCGTGCGTGCGGCGGTGGCGGCGGGCGGCATCGACCCCCACAGGCTGGCGTGCTTGGATCGCTGTTCATACTACCCCCCAGCTGATGCTGGATCGTCGAAGAGATTGAGTGTCGGATTTTGAACCTTAATTCTCAGGCCCTTACGGTTGCCTTGTGAGACATGGATGGCGTCGAGCTCACCGCGCTTGACACGTTGCAACACGGTCTGGCGTGAGACGCCGAGCAGGCGCATGGCGTCGACCATGGGCACGTAACCGGCGGGGGCCTGGCCGGTGAAGCGTGCGCGCAACGCATCGGTGATCACGATGCGCCAAGGCGCGCCCGGTGTCACTTGTTCCCCAGCGATGAGTCCGTCGTTGAGCTGGCGGTGCAACGTCGATGGGGCCACACCGAGGATGGCAGCGGCCTCGCGGATCGTCAGCGGCTCGCCGACGGGGGGCTCGGTCGGTGGCGTGAAACAGGGAATTCCCCAGTGGGTGCGCAGGTTGCTGACGCGATTGACAGTGAACGGCAAGCCGGTGGCGGTGGTGCGTTGCTGGCGATTGAGCACACCCGCAATGATCGCGTCTGGATAATGCACGGCCAAGCGGCGAATCAGCGCGATGGTGTCCTCGTCGGTGCGCACGGTGGCCGCGCGTCGCGGCAAAGCAACGGCGATGTCGCTGATCAAGCCGCCATGCCAGCGCAGGGTCAGGTGCACGCGGTGCGCTTCGCTGTCATGCGTGACGATGACCTCTTCGAGCAAGGCGCGCAGCAATTCCTTGCGGTCGCGATCGGTGGTCGAAGGTGCTGACCAGACCGCCTGTAGATCGTTGGCGAGGCTGAGGATAGCCTCACGTTCGGCTGCAGAGAGCGCCTGTTGCGGGTGCTGTTGGCGTCGTTGTACCTCCTGCTCAGCGCTCTGCACGCTCTGCAAGGCGGCCTCCCAGGCGGCCTCCCAGGCGGCCTCCAAGCCACGGGCCACCAGACGGTTGTCGGGATCGACGCTCTGATAGCGCCGCTGGGCCAATTGCGCCTGATAGCGCGCCTGCTCGAGCTGCTGTTGCCACTGCGCCAAAGCCGCCTGCTCAGCGTTGTCGAGCCCCTCGGCGGCCTCTACCGCCGCCTGCAAGGCGGCCGGCTGAACCGCGGCAAGGATCGCGGCGGTCACCGCCTGCTGGATGCGCGCGCCCCCGACGCGCACGCACGCCTGGCCCCGTCCGTTGGCGAGGGTGTCGCCCGGGCAGTAATAGGACGCGACGGTCGAGCGACCGCTGTAGGCGACCCGAAGCTTGCGCGCGCAATGACCGCACAGGGCGATGCCCTGCAGCAGCGCCGATCCCTCGCGCAGAGCGCCCACGCTCGCGTTCGGTGTGGGGTGAGTATTCGCGCTTAGGCGCATCTGATTGGCCTCGAAGGTGGCCCAATCGATGAATCCGGGGTGGTGATCATGGATCAGCACGCCCCATTGATCGGGTGGTAAGCGCTTGAGGCGTTTACGCACCTCCCCGTCCGCATCGATGTAGCGCTGCTGGCGCATTTTGCCGTAGACATAGGCGCCAGCATAGACGGGATTGGTCAGCACTTGATGGATGTTCGTGTAACTGGGCGTGACCCATTGAATCTCAGCGCCGCCAGGGATTTGCGTGGGGAAGGGCAACGCCGCGCTGCGGAACCACAGCCACAACCGCCGTGCCGAGCCCATCTCGGCGAAGCGCTCGAGCACAGCACGAATGGCGTCAGTGACGCCCGCGTGGGGGTGAACGCGCACCTCGCCGTCAGCCTCGCCCCAGACCAGGCCGGTGGGCAAGCCGCGGCGCAGCTCCCCGCGCGCGGCCTTGTGGCGGATGCCGCCATTGAGTCGCGCCCGCAGCACATGCAATTCCGCCTCCGACATGGTGCCCTTGAGGCCGAGCACGAGCCGATCGTTGAACAGTCCCGGATGGTAGAGCCCATCGGCATCGCCGATCAGCGTGTCGGTGGTGCCGCAGAGATCCAGCAAGCGGTACCAATCGGCATTGTTGCGCGCCAGGCGCGAGACCTCCAGCGCCAGCACGATGCCCACATGGCCAAGGGCCACCGCGGCGGCGAGCTCGGCGAACCCCGAGCGCGTGCTCAGGCCCGAGCCCGAAAGGCCCAAATCCTGATCGATGACCCGGATCGCTGCCGCCGGCCAGCCCAGCTGCGCGGCGAAGGTCCGCAACTGATACTGCCGTTCGGTGGACTCGCGGTTGCACTCGACCTGGGCATTGGTCGACTGGCGGACGTAGACGACCGCCAAGCGCGAGAGCTGTGATGGTGTGATTTTGCTGAGCTCAGTCATTGGGAGGCTCCTCGTGCTGGGGGGCGCGCTGGGCCAGGACGAGTTGCCGCATCAGGCGCGCAAGCAGCGTCCGTATTTCCTGTTGCTGCTCGGTTTGGAGCGTCTCCCAGGCTGGTACCGCCCCGGCGGGCGGTGGCGGCTGCAGGAACGTCAATTGCTCTGACATCGGTCGGCTCCTTCGGTGACGTTGGCGCGGCCACGGAGGTGGCCTGCGCGCGGCGAAGGAGTGCCTTAACAACGGCGTGCGCCTGCAGCAACTGTGTCACCGAGGCGAGGACGGCCGGGCGCGGCGCCGGTGGGTCATAGAGATCCGTCCAGGCGGCGGGAACACGCAAGCGCGTGCCGTCTGGCAGCACGAGGACGAGCTGGAGTGCGCCGTGGTAGGTGGCGGCGCTGAAGACTTCGAGTGTCTGCCCGTCGAAGGGATGGCGTGGGCGGCGAACGGTCACCCGTTGCGGGTAGCCGTCAAGGTGTTGGTGGTGGGTAGTGTGTCGTATAGTCCTTTCACAACCTGTGCGAGTCCTTGGTGCGGTGAGACTCAGCGCCACCTCCTCGGCACTGAAGGTGTTGTTGGTCCGCAACACCCACTGACCATCGTAGCGCGCCTGGGCCTTGAGCTTGGCCTCGTCGATCGTGAAGTGCGCACCGTCGGTGCTGAGGTACTTGGCGTCGCCGCGGTTGCCGACCCGCGCTTTGTCGCCCGGCTTGAGCTGCTCGCGCAGCGCAGCGCCGATCGCGGCGCGATCGGCGGCGTCTTTCTTCGCGTGCAGCGCGTTGAGACAGACGATGTAGCGGCGATCCTCGACCATCACCTGCTTGACCTTCAGCGGCGCCGGGGCATCCTTGCTGTCCCCGGGCATGCGGACCACGTGGTAGCGTCCAGCACGTGAGAGCACGGCATGGGAGACGTCTTTCTGGCGGCGCATTCGCGCCCCAAGGATGTAGGGCCAGTCGCGCTGCTCGAGCGCCTCGATGGTCGCGCGGCTGATCATGCCGCGATCGGCGACCAGGCAGACGCGCTGGAGGCCAAAGCGCCGGCGCAGACGGTCAGCGATTGGCAACAGGGCCTTCACATCCGTGCTGTTGCCCGGCCACAGCTCGCAGGCCATCGGTTGGCCGTGACCGTCAAGCACCGCACCGACGATCAGCTGCTTGAGGTCGGGCCGGTGGTCTTTGCTGTAGCCGCGCTGACCGATCGTCTGGCCACCGTCGCCCTCGCAGTCGATCGACGTCGTGTCGAAGAACACCAGCTCAAGCGCGCTGCACAGATCCCGACGTCGGTTGAACAACGCCTCTTCGATCCGATCCTTGGTGCAGCGCGGGCTGAACGGCGTGGCGTCCTGCTGGTCGGCCAAGGTGCTGCCCAACCAGGCCATGGCACGGTAGAGAGGGTGCAGTTCCACGCCTTCGAGTCCGTCGCTGGCATCGTCCTCACGCCATCGATCGGCGGCGCGGTCCGCGCCGGGCGCGAGCAGGCGCTGCAACACGGTCAGGAAGATCGCCCGCGCGACGGGGAGCTCGAAGCGCCGCTCGCGCAGCACCGCTGCGATGACCTCCCGGCATCCGGTCTCACGCCAGAGCCGCTCGAACACCTTCACCGCACCGATGCGCCGTGCTGAGAGCGCCGCCCACTCGCCCTTGGCGTGCGCGGAGACCAAGAGCACCGACTCGGCGAAACGCGCGCCTGATTGCAGCAGCGCCTCGAGCTGCCCTGAGCCCTGAAGCTGATCCAGGCGCCCAAGGGTGGCGATGACGCGTTGCCTGACTTGACCGTCCTCGCGGCGGTTCTCCACGAGCTGCAGATAGGCCCGGCCCTGCGACTTCTTGGGACGCAAGCACATGGCGCCATGCTCAACAATGACGCCATGCATTCTAGGAGATGGCCCACTAATTGCCAGGCTTCGCGTCTATCCGCGTGGCACTACAACTCTGGCGAGGCTCAGCGCCCCCCATCAGAATCTTGCTGAATTTGCAGCGAAATTTTTCAGGCGCGGCGAAAACCTTCGGCATAACTGTCAAACTTGAGCGTGAGTGTCGCCAGTTCCCTCAGGGGCTGCTCCAGCTCGGCGACCTGCTCCAGATCCTCCGGCATCGTCTCCATCGTGCGTACCGCGGTGCAGCCCGCAAACATCGCCAGACTCAAGGCGATCAGTAGTCGACAGCGCACGCCATCCAGTCGTGCAATGCCGTGATCCGGCCATCCGACCTGAGCGTCACCTAGTCGCAGCCCGAAATCAGTCATACCCCATTCAGCCGCATGGTGCTTGTTGACGACGGGCTGACGGTGCCGCGCCGTGTTGGCCACAACGCAAGCGCTCTATCGGCCGAATCGAGCATGGTCGCTGTTGGGGCCAGGAGCGGCGCCCTGCAGGGCTCAGCACCGCGGCGACCGCCAGGTGCTGCCAGGTCGAGGCGCGCTGGTCCGCAAGCCGGGCGTGGAACTAACGTGGCGGTCATCGACTCGTGGTCTCGGTCGGGTCATGGCGCCGAGTCAGGCGCCATCCTTCGGCTCTTTCATGCCAATCCACTTCGCCAACGGGTTGGCGCTGACACCGTGCGCCACGAGACTCAGCAACACGGTCGTCGCAACCACTAGCGCGATAAAGCCGCCGTTCGGCACGGCCTCGTTCAGCACGATGATCGCAAACACGATGCTCGCGAGCCCGCGTGGACCGAACCAGCCGAGGAACAGCTTGCTGGCCGTATCCTCACCGGTGCCGCTCAGCGCCAAGAAGACGGGCAGCATCCGCACCAGGGTCAGGCTCAGCACCGCATACAGCAGCACGGTCCAGTCCCATTGCGTCGCGATGCTGCCGACGACCATGGCGCCGAACAGCAACCAGGTCATCAGCGCCAACGTCTCGGACATCGCCTCGCCGGTCAGCATCAGTTCTTTCGCTTCCGGCGCGCGCTCGGTATGCACGCCGAATCCGCGCCCGGCGAGTGCCCCGAACAACAGCCCGCCACTGAAGGCGGCGATGTAGCCACTGCCCCCGAGGCTTTGCGCCACCGCGAAGCTGCCGATGGCGAGCGCGACGATGGTGATCTGGGACCAGACCTCGGTGAGCCATCCGCGCCGCAGGCACCAGCTGAACAGGGTGCCGGCGAGGAGGGTGATACCCAGGCCCACCGCGAGCCCGATGCCGAGCTCCTCGGCCACCAGCTGCAGCGCCAACGCGGCGCCGCTCTCGCCGCCACCGCCGGCGGTCGCGATCGCGATGAACACGAACAGGAAAGGCACGGCGAGGCCATCGTTGAGACCGCTTTCGAAGCTCAGCCCTTCGCGCAGACGCCCGGGCACCGCCGGATTGGTCACCACCGCCTTACCGAGCGCCGCATCCGTGGCGGCGAGCATCACACCGAGGATTGCGGCCTCGGGCCAAGTCAGCAGGTCAAACAGCAACGCGGCGACGATGCCGCCGAGCAGCATGGCCCCGGGCAGGCCGAGCGCAAGCATCCGCACCGGCAGTCGAATGTTCCGGCGCAGCACGCCGAGATCGGCGTTGGCCGCGTCCATGAACAGCACCGTGGCTAGGGTCAGGTCGGCAAGCACGCGAAGCTCGGTGCGGGTCGCGTCCCCATCGAACCAGGCGAGGCCGAATGGCCCCATCGCCAGCCCGGCGAGCACGAACACCAGCGGGCCTGACACGCGGGTGGACGCCAGTCGCCCGGCCACCAGGCTGTAGCCAAAAACGAACAGGGCGAGAACCGCCAACTCGATGTACATCATCTACCTCTCTGATTGTGCGTCGCACCCAGCCGGCTCGACACGAGCGTGAGTGGAATCGCCAACCCGCTCCTGCCGAAGCAAGGGCTGCGATGCGGCAGTTCGACCAGGGCCAAGACTCAGCGGCGCGGGCACTGCCATCGGGGCGCTCATGGGGTAGGCTGCGCCCTTTTCCGCGAAACCACAGAGGCCAGCCAGGCTGGAATGAATCATGATCCTACCCTTGATCATCGGCGCCGCTCTGATCGTTGTGACCGTGCTGATCCACGGCTATGGTTCGACCTGGTTGCTGCGCGTCCTGTTGAAGCATCATGTCGGGCCGGACGGCGCACTGCTGGCGAACCGTGTCCTGATGGCGGTGATCCTGACCGCGCTCAGCCTGCTGCTGATGCATTGGGTCCAGATCATGCTCTGGGCGGTTGCCTATCGACTGCTGACGCCGGTGGCGCCCATCGGCAACTTCGAGGAGGCGCTCTACTTCTCGGTCGTGACCTTCACGACCCTCGGCTACGGCGACATCACCCTCGGCGCCGAGGAATGGCGGCTGTTGTCGGGCATCGAGGCGCTGAATGGCGTCTTGCTGCTCGGTTGGTCGACGGCGTTGCTCTA
>JANQFI010000506.1 GCA_028277905.1 Chromatiaceae bacterium
ACCCCACGCCGGCGTGCCGGCGGCATCCTCCGACTCGTCGCCGCCGGCCTGTGCGGCCGCGGCCTCGGCGCTGTAGTCCTCGGCGGCCCTAAGCTCCGCGGCACGGCGTTGCGCGGCCTCGGCCGCGGTCTCGGCGTCGCGCCCGGCCTGTTGGCCGGCGTCGTCGCCACGCTCTTCCCGCGCAGCGCCCTGTTGCTCTGGACCCGGCGTCCGCTCGGCTCGGTCCTCCCGGGCCGACTGCGGCACGGGGTCGTGCTCGCCATCCCGGGGAGCCGCATCCTCGGCGGACGGGTCAGCCTGCGCGCCGGTGTCGGCCTGGCCCAGCTCGCGGTCCCGCTGGCCCGTCTCGGCGCTCGCCTGCGGACCGCCGCTTTGCCGGTTGTCGTCCTGGGCGCCATCACCACTCTGGCTGGACTGCTCGCTGGACTGACCCTGCCGGGACCCATCGGACTGATGGTCCTGCTGCTGGGATCGCTGCTCGGATTGGTGCGCGCGCTGGCGCAGCGCCTCCTCGACCTGCCGGCGGTTGTGCAGGGCGTCGGCCATATCGGACTCTTGCTCGAGTGCGGTGTCGTAAGCGGCCAGCGCCTCTTCCAGCTGGCCAGCGCGGGCCAGGGCGTTGCCGCGGTTGTAATGCGCGTCGGCGCTGTCGCCGCCGGAGAAGGCCTGGACCGCGGCATCGAAGTCGCCGAGGCGATAGCTCGCCGCGCCGGCACGGGCTGGGTGCTGGGCCAGCCCGCGCGCGCGCTCGAAGGCACCGCGCGCCAGGGCCTCGGCCGCCTGCTGGTCGCGCCGCTGCCAGAGGTTCCGCCAGCGCTGCACCCAGCCCGGCCCGCCGCCCGCGCCGGCGACCGCAGCAGGCGAAGCCCCCTGCTGCGCCAGTGCTGGCGTGGGGACGGTTACACCGAGCTGAAGCATCACCAGCACGGGCAGCAGCAGCCAGCCGCGGCGGAAGCCGAGCGCCGCCAGCGGCACCAATGCCAGCGCGAGCCAGGGACCCAGCTCCTGCCAGATCTCGACCTGCCCTGGCTTGTCCTCCGCGCGGATGGCGCCCCGGTTGTCGCCAGGCAGCACCTGGCGCAGATCGCCGTCATCGGCGGCGATGCGTGCATAGTCACCGCCGCCGTGCCGGGCGAGCGAGCGCAATGCCCCCGGGTCGAGCCGCGCGATGACGGCACCTTGCGCGGTGCGCACGCCGGGGACGGCGGCGCCTGCATCGGTGCCGACGCCGATCACCGCGAGCCGGTGGCCCGCGCGGTGCAGCTCGGCGGCCGCAGCCCGCGCCCTTGCACCGCCGGCGTCGTCGGTGAGCAGCACCACCTCGCCGTCCTGCACCCCTGCCTGGCGCAGCAGCTCGAGCGCCTGGCGGATGCCCAGATCCGGCCGGCTGCCCTGCACCGGCATGATCTCCGGCGACAGCGCGTCCAGCATGCCGCGGATGGTCTGGGCGTCGTCGGTGAGCGGCGCCACGGCAAAGGCGGCGCCGGCGAAGGCGACCAGACCCACCTGGCCCCCCGCCCTGCTCCCGCCCCCCGTCCTGCCCTCCCCGTTGCGCCCCACGCCGCCCGGATCGCTCTGGCGCAGGATGTCTTCCACCTTGAAGCGGGCGCGCTCCAGGCGCGACGGCACCAGGTCGCCGGCGAGCATGGACTGCGAGAGGTCGAGCACGACCACAAGTGCCGCCGCATCGCGGAAGGCCGGCACCGACACGCGCTCGAAGGTCGGGTTGGCCAGGGCCAGCACGGCCAGGAGCCAGCCGAGGCCCAGGAGCACGAGGGGCCAACGCCGCCGCCCGCCGCCGGCACCGACGGTCAGCGCCGCGAGGAGCTGCGGCTCGACGACCCGCTGCCAAGCGCCAGCGTCGCCCCGCGCGCGCGCCACCGCGACCAGCAGCAGCCCCAGCGGCAGCAGCGCCCACAGCCAGCCCGGGTGGAGAAAATGGAGCTCAGCGGGCATGTCCACCTCCAGCAGGGACCACAGGTCGCGCCTCGTTGCTGCGCATCAGGCCAGGCTCCGGAGCGGCCCCGCCCGGCCCGCGACGGCCACCGCGCTCAGCAGCAGCGCCGCCGCCAGTGGCCACTCGAACAACTCGTCCACGGGCCGGAAGCTCGCCTGGTCGGATTCCACCGGCTCCAGCTCGTCGAGCATGGCGTAGATGGCCTGCAGCTCGTCCACGTCCCGCGCCCGGAAGTAGCGCCCGCCGGTGGTCTCGGCAATGGCCTTGAGGCTTCGCTCGTCCAGCGGATTGCGGCCCAGCGTGAGCCCGAAGGCGCTGCGCGGGTCGCCGCCGACACCGATGGTGTGGATGCGCACGCCAGCCTGCCCGGCCAGCTCCGCGGCCTTCTGGGGGTCGATGCTGCCGGCGGTGTTGGCACCGTCGGTGAGCAGGACCAGGACCCGCTCGTCGATCTTGGCGTCGCGCAGACGCTTCACGGCGAGGCCGATGGCGTCGCCGATGGCCGTCTCGCGGCCGGCAAGGCCCACCGCGGCCTCGAACAAGAGCGTGCGCGCGGTATCCCGGTCGAAGGTGAGCGGCGTCTGCAGATAGGCCTGCTGGCCGAACAGGATGAGGCCCAGGCGATCGCCCTCGCGGCGCTCGATGAAGTCCCCGGCGACGGCCTTGACCGCGGCCAGGCGGTCCAGCACGCGTCCGCCGATCACCATATCCTGCTCGCGCATCGAGCCTGAGATGTCCACCGCGAGCATCAGATCGCGCCCCGACTGCGCCAAGGCGACGGGCTCGCCCACCCATTGCGGGCGCGCCGCCGCCAGCACCAGCAGTCCCCAGGCGGCGATGCCGACCCAGGCGGGCCAGCGGGCACCGCGCGCGCGGCGCCGTTGCGGGTCCACCAGGGCGGTGTAGAAGGGCACCCGCAGCGCCCCCGCCGCCGCATCCTGCGCCGGCGGCAGCCAGCGGCGCAGCACCAGCGGCAGCGGCAGCAACAGCAGCACCCACGGGAGTGCCAGGGTCCAGCTCATCGGGCTCCAGCTCATAGGTTGTGCCTCAGCCAGCGGCGCGCGAGCTCGACGACGGCGGTGGCGTCGCAGTCCTGCTCGGGTGCATAGGCGCCGCTCTCCAGTACCCGTCCGGGTCCGGCGACGAAGCCGCCGGCACCGCCGGTGCGATCCAGGAAGGCAAGCCAGTCCGGGCCGGTCAGGGAGGCCACCTCGGTGCGCGGAAAGCGGCTCAGGGCGGCACGCTTCAGTAGTGCAGACACGCCACCCAAGAGCTCCGGACCACAGCCTGCCGCTGGCCCAGGCTGCGGAGGCTGCAACAGCCCGTCCAGCTCGGCCATGATGCGCTCGCGCCTGCGCCATGCCCGCCGGCGATCCCGCAGTCGCACCGCGGCCGCCGCAAGCCCCGCGAGCAAGAGTGCCCCGAGCAGCCACCAGCCCGGGGCCGGCGGCCAGACGGGCGGCGCGCCCGGCAGGTGGATGTCGCGCAGGTCCAGCTGCATCGCCTGGCCCGCGGCTGCCGGGGTCTGCGCCGGCACCGACAGGGCCGCCGCCGGCTGGCCATCGGGAGCCAGACCCTGGGACGCACCGGGAGGGCGGGCGGACAGGCCGGGCCTGGTGTCGGTGGCCGGCACACTCATGCCGCCGACCCTCGCGGCTGGGGTCGCACGACGCGCGCGCCGCGCAGGCGCAGCAGGTCCTTCAGGATGGAGGCCGGGTCGGCGTCTGTCATGCAGGGCACCAGGGGCACGCCGTTGCGCTCGGTAAGGGCGTCGACGGCCGCCTGATGCGCCGCGAAGTGGTCCTGGTAGCGGGCCCGCTCGCGTCGGTCCGCGGCGTCGAGCAGGCCCAGGTGGCGGCCATCGCTGATGCCATAGCGTCCCGGCGGTGGCGGTGCAAGCTCCAGGGCGTCCAGGAGCTGCACGGCCAGTAGGTCGTTGTGCTCGGCGAGGCCGCTCAGGTGCCGCGCGCTGTCGGCATCCATCCGGTAAAAGTCGGACAACAGAAACACCAGGCTGCCTGGCCGGGCGACCCGGCGCAGGCGCACCAGGGCGTCGCTCAGGCCGCCGGTCGTCGCCAGCCGCTCGGCGCCGGGCGTCCGCAGCAGCCGGCGCGGATCACCGGCGTCGACCAGCGCCCGGATCAGCCGCATCTGCCCGCGGCGCCCGCCGCGGGGCGATAGCTCGGTATGAGCGCCATTGAACAGCAAGGCACCGATGCGGTCCCCGCGCGTCACCGCGGACCAGCCGATGAGCGCCGCGAGCCGCGCCGCCTGCACGGACTTGAAGACACCGCGACTGGCGAAGAACATGCTGGGGCCGAAGTCCACCAGCAGCACCACTGGCCGCTCGCGCTCCTCATCGAACACCTTCACATGGGGATCGCCAGCGCGCGCGGTGATGCGCCAATCCATGTTGCGGATGTCGTCGCCGGCCTGGTAGTGCCTGGATTCGCGGTAGTCCATGCCACGACCACGAAAACGCGAGCGATGCGCACCAGACAGCGCCGAGCGCGCCGTACCGGCCCGCTTGAGCCTGATCCGCTCGGCTCGCGCCCGCAGTCCGATCAGCTCGTCGGCAGCGACGCGGATGGCCGGGTTGTCGGTGGCTGGCGTCATTCGGTTCTGAACCGCGTCGATTTTGATCAGGACAGCATCCTTAGGCGATTGCCGGAAACAAACATACCCAACGGCGGAGGATTTTCGCTCGCCTTCAAAGAGCGGCAGGGGGCGCATAGTCGAGCGCTGGAGCCCGCTGCCGCGACGCAGAAGGCGGGCGAAAAGACAAGCCAGGCGGTATGCTTGTTGACAGAAATCGCCTTAGGTCGCATAGCTGGCGCACCAGGCGCTGGCCCCCCGCCGCTAGCCCCTGATCAGATTGCCGGCACCTGCCGGATCAAGGCTGCCACGAAGCCATCAGGATCCATCCCCTCGGCCTCGGCCGCGTAACTCAGCAGAACGCGGTGGCGCAGCACATCATAGGCGACCGCGTGCACGTCCTCCGGCGTCACGAAGTCGGCGCCCCGCAGCCAGGCGTGGGCACGCGCACAACGGTCCAGCGCGATGGTGGCCCGGGGACTCGCGCCATAGTCCACCAGGCGCTCAAGCTCCCTGTCATAGGGGCCCGGATCCCGGGTCGCCAGCACCAGCTGGATCAGGTACTCCTCCAGCGGCTCGGCCATATGCAGATCCATGACCTCGTTGCGGGCGGCGTGGATCGCCGCGTGGCCGATGAGTGGCGCAGCTTCGTCACCGGGACGTCGTACTCGGCCCCGCGCCTCGGCCCGAGCAATGTCGAGGATGCTGCGCTCGGCGGACGGGTCCGGGTAGTCGACGCGCACATGCATCAAGAAGCGGTCGAGCTGCGCCTCCGGCAAGGGGTAGGTGCCCTCCTGCTCGATCGGGTTCTGCGTCGCCATCACCAGAAAGGGCTCCGGCAGCGCATAGGTTCGCCCGCCGACGGTGATCTGCCGCTCGCCCATGGCCTCCAAGAGCGCCGACTGCACCTTGGCGGGCGCGCGGTTCACCTCGTCGGCGAGCACCAGGTTATGGAACAGTGGCCCGGGCTGGAACTCGAAGCTACCCGTCTCGGCACGGTAGACATCGGTGCCTGTGAGGTCGCCCGGGAGCAGATCCGGCGTGAACTGCACGCGCTGGAAGTCGCCCTCGATGCGTGCCGCCAGCTCCTTCACCGCCGTGGTCTTGGCGAGCCCGGGGGCGCCTTCCACCAACAGGTGACCGTCGGCCAGCAGCGTGATCAACAAGCGCTCGATGAGCGCGTCCTGGCCGACAATGCGCCCGCGCAGGTCTGCCCGCAGCCCTGCGAAAGCGGCTTGGTGCGGGGTGGTCCTGGTGCCGGGCGCCGGGCGTCCGTTGGACATGGCTAGGTCGGGGATGAGCCGCTCGGGGATGGGTCGGGGTTGGGAAGCCTGCATGCTTTCTGGACCTCGCTCAAGCCGCGCCCTGGTCGGAATGGGGCGACCAGTTGGACTTCTGCCAGTTGGACTTGTGCCGGTTGAGCTTCTGCCCGTTGAGCTTCTGCCCGTTGAGCTACTGGCTGTGTCGTGCTCGCAATCGCGGGCAGTAGTCTGGTAGCTGACGCCTTACCCGCAGGCTGCGGGCGGATTACCTGTTGTTCATGCACCTTCGCGCGCCCTCGTCCGCCGGCCTTGTCCTGCCGGCCGCCGTCCCGGAGACCCGCCTCGCCCACCCCGCCGGCTTGCGCCCAAGGCTTGCAAGCAACTCCAGGATCCCGCAACTTCCTGGACTTCGGCCCCAGACCCAGGAAACCCGATGACGACCCTGGACCCTGGCTTCATCGACCTGTGCGAGCGCGAGGCGCTGCACCACATCGGCGCCATCCAACCCTATGGCGCGCTGCTCGGCGGGCGCGTCGGCGATGCCAGCATCCGCTGCGCCAGCACCGATCTCGCCGCCTGGCTCGGCGTCGGCACCGATCAAGCCCTGGGCGCAAACCTGCGCACCCTGCTCGGCGGCATCGGCACCCGCACCGGCGCCGGTGCGGGGACCCCGCCCAGGCCCACACAGCTTGACGAGCTGCAGCAGGCCCTCGCCGAGCCGCCGCAGGCGCGGCGCGAGCACGCCGCGAAGCTGGTCCTGGCTGACCTGGTCTCCGGGCCACAGGGTCCGCTGGACGCAATCCTGTCCCAGACCCCGGAAGACTGGCTGTTGGAGCTGGAGCCGGCGCTGCCGAGCGACCAACAGCAACATGCGCTGCGCCCGGTCCCACACGCGCTCTACCGCATGCCCCACACCGAGCGGGAGTGGGAGGCCCACTGCCGGCTGCTGGCGGAGCAGATGCAGAAGCTCAGCGGCTTCGAGCGGGTGATGGTGTACCGCTTCCTGCCGGACGGCTGCGGCGAGGTCATCGCCGAGGTGGCGGCACCGGATCTCGCACCCTACCTGGGGCTGCGCTACCCGGCCTCCGACATCCCCCAGATCGCCCGGGAGCTGTACCTGGCCAACCGCCACCGGCAGATACCGGACATAGGTGCCGCGCCCGTGCCCATCGTCGCCGAGCCCGGCTTCGAGCCTGATCTCAGATTTTCGGACCTGCGCGCCGTCTCACCGGTTCACATCCAGTACCTGCAGAACATGGAGGTGACGGCGTCGCTGTCCTTCTCCGTGGTGCTGAACGGCGAGCTGTGGGGGCTTATCGCCTGCCACCACGACGCGCCAAGGCCGGCGCCGCTGCAGCTGCGCGAGCGCTGCGCCGATCTGGTGCAGGTCTTCACCCTTGGGATTGCCGGCTATATGAACAACCTGCGCTTGGCCGCGGTGAGCGACAGCGACCGCGACATCGCCCGGCTTGCGGCGGGGATCGCCGAGCTGGAGGCCGGCGGCGAGCAGGGCTTCCACCTCGGCGACGCCCTGCTGGCGCTGGTGCAGGCGGATGGCGCCCTGCTCGCGGATAGCAGTGCCGGGCTGATCGCCAGCTTTGGCCGCACGCCGGACCCGATCGAGCTCACCGGGTTGCTGCAATGGCTCTCCGACGCGCACCCCGAGCCTCTCTACGCCACCGATGCCCTGACCTCGGCCTACCCGCCCGCCGCCGCGTACCAGCGCGATGCGAGCGGGCTCCTGGCAGTCCGCGTCGGCACCTACCGCGGCGCCGAGCGTGTCGAGCGCACCTTCGTCTGGTTCCGCCCGGAGCAGCCCCAGATCGTCTATTGGGCCGGCGACCCGCGCAAGAGCACGCTGTTCGACAGCCAGAGCCAGACCCTGTCGCCACGCAGCTCCTTTGCCGCCTGGCTGGAGACCAAGACCGGAAATGCCGAGCCCTGGAGCGACACGGTGCTCTTGAGCGCAAAGAAGTTCCGCAGCCTGCTGCTGCGGCAGATGAACGCCGACCTGCTTAAGGAGTGAGCCCCGGGAGCACCGCGCCTTGGCGACCCGCAAGCGCGGCCGGGGCCGCAGGCTCAAGACCATCGCCAAGGCGCTGGCCTGGACCCTGGGCGTCCCGACGCTGCTGTCGGTGCTGGTGGTGGGCCTGCTGCGCTGGCTGGACCCGCCGACCTCCGCCTTCATGCTGCAGCACTGGGCGGCCGCGCGCCTCGCCGGCGAGCCGCGGCCGCACCTCTACCACGAGTGGGTGGACGCCGGCGCCGTCCCCTCCGCCGTGGCGCTCGCCGCCGTCGCCGCCGAGGACCAGCGCTTCCCGGAGCACGGCGGCTTCGACCTGGTGCAGATCAAGCAGGCCTGGGCCGACTTCCGTGCCGGCGAGCGCCTGCGGGGTGCCAGCACCATCAGCCAGCAGACCGCGAAAAATCTCTTCCTGTGGCCGGGACGCGACCCGGTGCGCAAGCTGTTGGAGGCCTGGCTCACCCTCGTCATGGAGACGCTGTGGCCGAAACAGCGCATCCTGGAGGTCTACCTCAACATCGCCCGGCTCGGCCCGAGCACCTACGGCGTCGGCGCCGCCAGCTGGCGCTTCTTCGACAGGCCCGTGGCGGCCCTCACCGCGGCCGAGGCCGCCCGGCTCGCTGCCGTGCTGCCGAATCCCGAGGTCTACCGGGTCGAGGCGCCGTCCGCCACCGTGCAGCGCCGCACCCGCTGGATCCGGCACCAGATGCAACAGCTCGGCGGCGCGGGGTATCTGCAGGGCATCTGGCCAAGGGCCCGAGGGGCACCTTGAGCCCTTGCGGCGGCCTGCTCGCTCGGCGGGGGAGACCCGGTCATTGATCCCTTGCATCGAAGTCGCTACCGGGATCGACGCTTCGCCCTCGGACTCGGGGCGCACGGGTAGGGATCGTCGATGTCGATCCGGACTTGGATTCCGACTGCTAAGGCGATTGCCGGAAACAAACAGACCGAATGGCGCAGGATTTTCGCTCGCCTTCAAGGAGCGGCAGCGGGCGCATAGTCGAGCTCTGTGCTCGTTGCCGCGACGCAGAAGGCGGGCGAAAAGACAAGCCAGGCG
>JANQFI010000513.1 GCA_028277905.1 Chromatiaceae bacterium
CTGCAGGGCGTCGAGGAAGGGCAGCAGCCAGGCGTTGGCGAGGCTGTTGGCTGCCTGCGCGCGGTGCTGTTGTAGCAGCGCGCGGGCGCCGTCGGCATCACCGGCCTGGCGGACCTGCTCCAGCAGCACGAACAGGGCGAACAGCCCCAGCAGCGTCGGCGTCGCGGCGACCTCGGCGGACTGGTGCTGCTGCTGTTGGACCAGCAAGCCGACATAGCCCCGCATCGCTGCGACCCAGCGCTCGGTCAGGGCCGCGCGCTGCTCGGGCACGAGCCGGGCGACCAGGTTCGGGCAGAGGGCTGAGCTCAGGCGCAGATGGTTGTGGGGGTCCGGCGTCGCGAGGCCGATCTCGACCAGCTCGGCGGCGAGCGCGGCCTCGAGGTCGCCGGGAGCGGTGCTGACATCAAGAAAGGCGGGCGGCTCGTCGAAGTCGCCCTCCAGCACGCCGAGCTTGGTACCATCCAGGGCCAGCGGGACGATGCGGTAGGCGTCGTTCCCGCGCTGCTGCTGGAGATCAAGAGCGTGCAGCAGGGAAATGCTCTGATGATCGGCTCGGCCCGCGGTCGGATCGGCCATTCCGGGTCGAACAGGGGGCAGATCTTTGCTGTCCATCCGCATCCATGCCGGCATGAAAGACCGCGGCGTTCTTGCCATGCTTGGCCCATCGAATCGATCACGAGGTCAACCGATGCAGGGGCTGAGCATCTCTCTGCCTGAGCAGCTCTAAGGCGTTCGTGGATGGACAGGTCGTCCAAGGTCGCTTCAGCAGCGCCAGCGAGTAAGTGCGCGAACTGATTCAGGCAGACCGGCAGCGCAGGGCCGAGCAAGCCGTGGAAGTGGCACTTTTTGAAGGGATCGACGCGCTTGAGCAGGTGCTCGACGACAAAGGCTGGGCTGCGATCCGCAACGAGGCATTGTCGCGGTTGACGGAACGCCGGCATCCTGCCGGACCCCTTTCAGCGCAGCTGATGCGCCAGCAGCCGCGCCGGCTCCTCCGCCAGCAGATGCTCCCGCCACAGCGGCACCCGCCAGTGATAGAGCTCCGCCTCGCGGCCGACGACGGAGGCGATCTCCAGCCGCTCCGGCGACGCCTTGACCGCCTCGGGCGCCGGCCGCTTGGCCAGCGCCCCGTCCAGCGCCTCCAGCCGGTCCAGCACATCGGCGCGCCGAAGCTGCGCCTGCTCCACCAGCGCGGTCCAGAGGGTACCGCGCGTCTGTAGCTCGGCAGCCGGGCGCACGCCGCGGCGCGCTCCGCGGCTTGGCTGGGGTGAGCAACGCCCCGACCTCCCGCCGCAGCGCAATCGTGCAGGCCACGACGGGTTGTGTGCGGCCCTGCGCGTATTGCCCCCTGCATGCACTGCCGAAACGGGCATACTCAAGCCGATCCGTACACCTGCCCAACCATACAGCATGGCGTCACCGCCCCCCAAGACGGCCATCCTCTGGTTCCGCCGCGACCTCAGGCTGGCCGACAATCCTGCCCTGACCGTGGCTCTGCAGAGCTGCGAGCGGGTCATCCCCGTCTACATCCATGCCCCCGACGAAGAGGCCCCCTGGCAACCGGGGGGCGCCGCACGCTGGTGGCTTCATCACGGACTGAGCGCGCTGGCACAGGACATAGCCGACGCCGGCTCACGGCTTATCCTTTCCTGCGGCGCATCGCTGCCGGTGCTGCGCCGGCTGGTCCAAGCCACGGGCGCCACCCAGTGCCACTGGAACCGCCTGTACGAGCCCGCCACGATGGAGCGCGATACCACCGTGACGCAGGCACTGCGCGACGACGGCGTCCGCTGCGAGAGCCATAACGCAGGCCTGCTATTCGAGCCCTGGACCCTCAAGACCGGCGTTGGTGAGCCCTATCGCGTGTTCAGCCCTTACTGGCGGCGCTGCGAGCCCAAGCTGGCCGAGGTGCCCACCCCACTGCCGGCACCGCGGGCGCTGCCTGTGGTGCCGACGACGCTTGAGTCGCTGCCTATCGACGCCCTGGGACTGCTGCCGCGCATCCGCTGGGACCAGGGGCTCGCCGACACCTGGGAGCCCGGTGCCGCCGGCGCGGACAAGCGGCTACGGCGGTTTCTGGACCAGGGCCTGGGCGGCTACGGCGACCGCCGAGAACTGCCAGCCGTCACTGGCACGTCACGGCTCTCGCCGCACCTGCACTGGGGCGAGATCGGCCCGCGCCAAGTCCTGGCCGCGGTGCGCGACGCCTGCGGCGACCTCACCGCAGGGGGCGCTGGCCACTTCATGCGGGAGCTGGGCTGGCGCGAGTTCAGCATGCAGTTGCTCTATCATTTCCCGGACATGCCCGCGCGGCCGCTGGACCCGAAGTTCGCGGACTTCCCCTGGCGCACCCAAGGTGCCGACGCCCTGCTCGAGGCGTGGCAGCGCGGTCGCACCGGCATCCCCATTGTCGATGCCGGCATGCGCGAGCTCTGGCATACCGGCTGGATGCACAACCGGGTGCGTATGCTGGTTGCCTCGCTGCTGACCAAGAACCTGCGTCTGCCCTGGCAGCAGGGCGCCTGTTGGTTCTGGGATACCCTGGTGGATGCGGACCTCGCCAACAACTCCCAGGGCTGGCAGTGGGCGGCCGGCAGCGGCGCCGATGCGGCGCCCTACTTCCGCATCTTCAACCCGGTGCGCCAGGGCGAGCGCTTCGATGCCGCGGGCGACTATGTGCGCCGTTGGTGCCCGGAGCTGGCAGCGCTGCCCGAGCGGCTGATCCATGCGCCCTGGGCCGCCAAGCCCGCGCTGCTGGAGCAGCGAGGCATCCACATCGGTCGCGACTACCCGACGCCGGTGGTGGACCTGAAGCAATCCCGCGCCGCGGCGCTGGCAGCCTACGAGCAGGTCAAGCTACGCGCCTGAGGCAGAACGCGTCCCTGTACAGCACGGCAGAGATTGCGATAGCGATTACGACTACGCGCGGCAGGGTGCCGCTCAAGCCTTTCGGGTAGAACAGGGGTAGAACAGTTGCTCTGGGGTTCGACGTCAACACCCGGGTAACCTCTGTACTTCCGACAGGCTGGACGAGGCCGCCAGCACTCGCCGAGCGCGCCGCAGCGGGGTACCCTGTCGCCATCATTCACAGGTGCCGCGGCCGCGGCCCATGCTGCTGCCCAGCCCGC
Source organism: Chromatiaceae bacterium (assembly GCA_028277905.1). Classification (GTDB taxonomy): domain Bacteria; phylum Pseudomonadota; class Gammaproteobacteria; order Chromatiales; family Chromatiaceae; genus Thiohalocapsa. Next base: position 3,129 of record JANQFI010000513.1, read on the forward strand.
ACGCGATGACCCAACAAGTCCTCAAGGTCCCGCCCACCAAGAACACGCTGCTGGCGCTGAAGAAGCAAGTCAGGTTCCTTGAGGAGGGCCACGACCTGCTCGAGCGCAAGCGCGAGCTCCTGACTCGGCTGGTGTACGAGCGCATCGGCGAATACCGCCAGCTGCGCGCGGAGAGCAGCAAGGCCCTGGCGGAAGCCTACCGCTGCCTCGGCATCACACACCTGCGCATGGGCAGCCGCGGGCTGCACCAGGCCGCGCTCGGCGCGCAACCGGCGCTCAGCGTAGACATCCTACCGCGGCGCTCGCTCGGGGTCGAGTACCCCGCCGTCACCGCCGAGCGCCGGCCCATCGAGCCGGTGGGCCTACTCGGCAGCGACGCGAGCTTCGACAACACCCGCGAGCGCCTCGCCGACGCCGCGGTGGTGCTGGCACGGCTGGGCGAGGTGGAGATCGCCCTGCACCGACTCATGGAAGAGCAGCGCAAGGCGCAGAAGCGGGTCAATGCGCTCAAATACAACATCATCCCGCTGTATCGGCGCAGCATCCACTTCATTCAGTCCGCGCTGGAAGAGGAAGAGCGCAATACCCTGTTCCAGGTGAAGGTCCTGCGCGAGCGGGCGGAAGGCCGGGCGAGGAGCGCGGCGGCGGGTTGATCGCTCGGCAAAGCGCCGGCACTCAGGGGACGCGAGTGGTGCACCGGGCACCGCTGTGCCCAAACCCGACTGGAGTCCCCAGCCCATGGATACCAGCACCTTCAAAGGCCTCGAACTGCTCGTCATCATCGGCACCATCGCCTGATTCTATCTGTGCCAGACGCGGAATCTGCAGCCGCACAAGGAAGCGCGGGAGGCGAAGACGGCCTCCACCACAGCGACCAGGGCCGAAGCCCGCGAGGACTAAGGCGATTGCCGGAAACAAACATACCGAATGGCGCAGGATATTCGCTCGCCTTCAAGGAGCGGCAGCGCGTGCATAGTCGAGCTCTGTGCCCGCTGCCGCGACATAGAAGGCGGGGGAGAAGACAAGCCAGGCGGTATGTTTATTGACAGAAATCGCCTATGGATCAGGGGCTGAGCACCTCTTGGCCACCCATGTATGACACCAGCGCGTCCGGCACCCGAATGCTACCGTCGGCAGACTGGTTGTTCTCCAGCACCGCCACAAGCGTGCGGCCGACCGCGAGCCCGGAGCCGTTTAGCGTGTGCAGCGGCTCGGGCTTGGACCTAGCAGGATCGCGCCAGCGCGCCTGCAGCCGGCGCGCCTGGAAATCGCCGAAGTTTGAGCAGGAGGAGATCTCGCGGTAGCGCTCCTGACCAGGGAGCCAGACCTCGATGTCATAGGTCTTGAGGGCGCTGAAGCCAAGGTCGCCAGTACATAGGCTCACCACTCGGTATGGCAGACCTAGACGCTGGAGGATGCGCTCGGCATGGCCGGTGAGCTGCTCCAGCGCGTCGGAGGAGTCTTCCGGGCGCACGGCCTGCACGAGCTCGACCTTCTCGAACTGGTGCTGGCGGATCATGCCGCGGGTGTCCTTGCCATGGGAGCCGGCCTCGCTGCGGAAGCATGGGGTATGGGCGACCCAT
>JANQFI010000549.1 GCA_028277905.1 Chromatiaceae bacterium
GTTTCCGCCGTTCGCGCGGCTCGTCAATCGCCTTCGCCGGCGTCCGAAGAGAGGTGTTGAAGGCGCGTAGTTGGGGTACTGCGCCGCCGAACAAGGCGCCGCAGCCGGCTACCGCGGGTTCCAATCGACCTTGTGGATCTGCTGGCGCCGAACCCGGGCACTGCAATCCACCCGTGGTGGCGGATCGGCTGCTGGACGCCCGATTCTCCCAGGCGGCTGCGCTCTAAGCTGGCGCCCGCGTTCGGCCGAGTATGCAAGGGTGAGCCGGTTCTGGCGATACGTGCTCGCGGTCCTCGTGGTAGCGACCGTATACGGCGGATGCTTCCTGCTTGAGGCACAGCCGGCTCGCAACACCGGCTGGCCCGCCTACCTCGGATTGGCCCTACTAGCGGGCCTTGTCGGTGTCGTGGGCGAGTCCGTTGCCGACCGCATCATGGAGTCGGATCTCACAAGCGACCCCTTCCACAAGCGGTTACCCCGACTGGCACTCCTTCTGCTCGGAGCCTGCGGCATTGGCGGCGCCCTCTACGCCATCATCCGGAACATGTAACGCGGTCCCGATCTCGGCGATCCAAGCGGAGTTCGAACGACATCTTCGCTGGTTGCAACCAATGGCGAGACGGTGCATCGCCGCGAGGACGTCTTCAAGTTGGAAAACGGTCTGGAGTGGACAAGGAACTGGGATCGCTCAGACGCCTCCGACAAGACGATTGGGCGGTTGGTGGCGTTCGTGTCCGCAAGGTCCGGCGTGCAGCGGACCGAGGTCGATCTCCTGACGAATGGTGAGCTATGACGATCTGCCGCCTAACCAGGGGCGGCTGCGGAGCGGGCCACAGCACATTGCAATCGGCGTTTGGTAGCGTCTGGCATTCGAGCTTGGGCGCTTCAGACCGTCAGCGGCGGCGGGCCCGACGGCTGACCGGCTGACGCGGCATTCCAGCCGAGCCTCGAGTGGTATGCTGCCCAGGTCAGCACTCAGGGCCCGGTCGTCGGCTCGGCCGCCGGCAGCTGAGCGCCCAGTCCATCAGGCGACGTGTCGAGATGCCCGAAGTGCCCGACGCCTTTCTCACCTTGGCGGAGATCGGCGTTGGCCTTGCAGGATTCTCAGGCATCGCTCTCGCACTCACCCGGCGGGATTCTCCGCTCACTCCTGCTCAGGCGGTCTTC
>JANQFI010000559.1 GCA_028277905.1 Chromatiaceae bacterium
TCTGTCAACAAACAGACCGCCTGGCTTGTCTTTTCGCCCGCCTTCTGCGTCGCGGCAGCGGGCACAGAGCTCGACTATGCGCCCGCTGCCGCTCCTTGAGGGCGAGCGAAAATCCTGCGCCATTTGGCATGTTAGTTTCCGGCAATCGCCTTACGCCCGCTCAACGCAAGCTCAGTGTGTCCAATGCCGGCTGCTGCTCCCGCGGGCGCACGTCAAGGGAGTCCTTTTGCGGTTCGGGCATCAAGCTCGGCTCACTCATTCTCGATGGGCGCAGCGCTTTCCGTTTGCTGTTGCGGGTTCTTCAGGGTCAGCCCAAGGACGATGTCATTGGCGTACAGCCGTTGCTCCTCACCCCTGGTGACCTCCTTGATGAAATCGATGGCCTCGTCGTAGCTCCGCATGTGTGACGCCGCCTCGGCTGCGATTGCGACCGTGGCCTTCGTCCAGGCGGGGGACTTGCGCGTCGCGAGCTGGACGGACTCGCGCAGCGCGCTCCCTGCGGCATTGAAGTCGCCGAGCTCGGCAGCGACGCGGGCATGGAGGTTGAGCGCACCGATGCGGGTCGTGCGGTCGTGCACCCGTGGGTTCCCGCCGACCGCTGCCGCCAAATCCAGCACGCATTGCTCGGATATCCCCTGACACCTCCCCTCGCTGACACTGGCGCGCAGGGCTCGCAGATGCTCGACGTCGGCCGGCCGGATGATCGAAGACTCCAGGCGCGCACGAATCCGCGCCAGCAGGTCCTCCGGCGGCTGCTCCGCGGCGCAGCGGATACGGAGCTCCATGAGCAATGGCCATGCAACATCCGGCGCGCGCTGCTGGAGGTCCGCAACCAGTGTCGCGACGGCGTCGGACCTGCCGCTCAGGACGGCTCGCCTGAGCATGAGCTCTGCTGCCCGGGGCGAATCCGGGTGGTGGCGATACGCGTTGGCCGCAAGTCGGTCCGTGTCGCCCCAGGTGTAGGCCCTGGAGGCGGTGTTCAGGGCAAGCAATAGAGCCAGCGCTCCGGCGCCGGCCGCGGCGACGCGGCGCAGTGGTGCATGGGCCTGGAGGCGAGCCAGCACGGCGGCGAGGGCGAGTGCCGGGCCGAGCAGCGCCAGGTAGTTGCGGTGCTCGAAGGCCAGCTCCAGCGGCAGAAGCGTCGACTCCATCGCGTGCCAGATGAAGAACCAGAGGATACCGAGACCCACCAGTGGTGCCCGCCGGCGCAGGGCCAGTGCCGCCAGCAGCAATGCCAGCAGCCCCAGGGCCAGCAGCAGCGTGGCGCTGTCCAGGCCGTGCTGCACCGGGAAGCCGTCGTGGTAGAGACTCATTTGGCCCGGGATCGGTAGCAGAATCAAGCGAATGTAGAGCCACAGGACGTGCACCTGCGTCAATAGGCGCTCGGACAGATCGAAGTCGCGCCCGGCGTAGCCCATGAGCAGGCTCTCTTGGCGGACGCCGATGTACAGGAGCGCGAGCATGCACGGCAGTACCAAGAACAGCCCGATCACCACCCGGAGCGACCGCCTGGACAGACCCGCCGGCGCCCGGAAGCGCAGCACGAGCCACTCCACGGCCAGCAGCGCCGGCGCCATCAGGGCCGCGTTCTCCTTGCACAGCAGGCCAAGCGGCCAGAACAGCAGCAGCCCCAACAGCATGAGCCCGAGGCCGGCGCCCGGCCGCGTCGCGAGCAGCAACCTGCCTTGGATGTAGCACAGGGCCGTCAGCAGGCTGAAAAAGGCCGACAGGATCACCATTCGCTGCACGACATAGGCCACAGTGCTCACTTGCAGCGGGTGCAGCAGCCACAGGGCACAGACCAGCAGCGCGGGCCACCAGTCGGCGGTATCTGGCGATGCGCGCGGTTCACGAGACGCGTCGATTAGCGCCGCGCCTCGACCGCGGCGCGCCGCTCGGAACAGCAGCGCCGCGAGCCAGCACACCAGGAGTCCGTTGGCCAGGTGCAGCAGCAGGTTCTCGCGCTTGAACCTGCTCGCGTCGTCGCCAGCGACGAACCGGGTCAGCGTCAGGCTGAGGCGCGACAGGCTCCGCGACAGGCCCTGGAAGCGGCCCGACAGGATGGAGAACCTGAGCTCATCCCAGGTCAGGGTCTCGATGGCGAGTGGGCGCAGATTGGGCCCATCGTCCAGCAGGAATGGGCCGCTCAGGCTGGGCTGGTAGATGAGCCAGCCAGCACCCAGGATGACGAGCAGCGCGAGGGCGGGGGAGAGGCCGCTGATTCGGCGATGGCTGGGGGACTTACTCAAGCCGACTCCGCCCAGGGGTGGATCAGTAAGGGTAGATGCGTAACCGGGGAGGCGTCGTGCGGGTCGGTATCAGGAGGATACGCCTGCCGGCCCTCGGGGTGTGGGCACGAACAGGCGTTCAGCTCAGGCAGCGATATCAGGCATCAGCGGCAGGAGGAGGGAGCCAGGTTCGTGCCGGCGGTGGCCGCGCAGTCCCAGTTCACGCCGCCGTCAGCCTGCCCGGTCCCCGTCAGCACAAGCTGCAGGGCGGCCACGTCGCCGGCCCCGTCGGCCGTGATGGTGACGGTGGTGGTATTGGTTCGACCGAAGGTCACCGTGCTGACAAAGGTGCCCGCGGCCAGAGCGGCCATGTCGATACCAAGCGCGGTCGCGTCGGCGGGCATTGTCAGGTTCACCTGCCAGATCTCGCCGACTGCGGCCTTGGGCTGCCCGAGGGAGTTGAAGACCTCGGTGGCGCGGGCCTTACGGATATAGTCCAGATAAGACGGGATGGCGATGGCGGCGAGGATGCCGATGATGGCGACCACGATCATCAGCTCGATGAGCGTGAAGCCGGATTGGCGCTTCTTCATGGCGATGCTCCTTGGTTCTGGTTCGGGTTGAGACACGGTCGACCTGGTGCTGTCGCCTGGGGGCGAGCCCTATGAGTCTACCGTGCAATGAGTCCGCGAGCCTTTGCCCACGGGCCGGCGCTCGCACACTGGAGAGATTCAAGGAGCGAGCCAGGGAGGGAGCCACTCGTCGGGTAGTCAAGCTATTGTTTTTGTAAGCATTGCTCTATGGGTGCGGCTGTCCGGCGCGTGGTGGGCTCAAGGCTCGGGCGCAAGCTGGCCGCTAGACGGCGGAAAGTGACAATTTTCGCCTCTGGTTGCCAGAGGTTTTGGGCCTTGTTTGGGGCGGCAGATTGTGCCAAGGGTGGCGTCCCCGCACGGGCTTGGCGCCTTCGTCTGGTCACCGATCGCAGGTCGCTGCGGGGCGGCTGCGCCCAGGGCGCGCCCAGGGTGGGTCCCGGATGCGCCCGGGCTCAGTCCGGCAGCAGGACGACTTCGCCGCCGCGCAGCCGATAGCGGTCGCCGGTGTGGGGACAGGTGGTCTCGGCGGCGCCGGCAAGGGGTAGGTCGAGGCGCTCGCCGAAGCGGCTCATCCAGCCGGCGTGGCGGGCAGGGACGCCGAGCACCAGAGAGAAGTCGGGCGCGTCCGCGGTCACCACGGCGCCCGCGCCGATGAAGGCATGTGCGCCGATGGTGACGCCGCAGAGGATGGTGCAGTTGGCACCGAGGGTGGCGCCGCGGCGCACCAGGGTGTCCTGGTACTCGTCCTTGCGGCTGATGGCGGACCTTGGATTGTGGACATTGGTGAAGACCATGCTGGGGCCGCAGAAGACCTCGTCCTCCAGGGTGACGTTGTCGTAGACCGAGACGTTGTTCTGAATCTTGACGTTGTCGCCGATCACGACCCTGTTGCCGACGAAGACGTTCTGCCCGAGGCTGCAGCCGGCGCCGATGGCGGCGCCGCCGCAGACATGCACCCAGTGCCAGATGCGGGTGCCGGGGCCGATGGTCGCGCCTCGGTCGATGATGGCGCTGGGGTGGGCGCTGTAGGCGGCGTCGGTCATCCGACAGGTCTCGATCAATACTCCAGCGGCAGCGACACCTTGCGTCCATCGCGTGCGGACAGGTAGGCCGCGATGAGCAGCTCCAGCGAGCGTAGGCCCTCGCGGCCATCGGTCTCGGCGTCGGCGCGGCCCTTCAGGGTGGCGATGACGTTCTCGTAGTAGGGCAGGTGGCCTTGGCCGTAGACGGATTGGGTTTGGTAGTTGGCCTGCTCCACCAGGTCGTCGTCCGGGTCGGCGTCGGCGAGCTCCCAGTGGTCGAAGCGATTCACGGCGACGCCACCGAGTCGTGCCGTGCCCTTCTCGCCGAGCAGGGTGATGGAGCCTTCCAGATTCTCTGGGTAGGTGAGCATGGTCACGGCCATGGTGCCAAGGGCGCCGGAGCGCCATTCCAGATTCATGACGGCGGTGTCCTCCACCTCGATGCGCCGGGCCAGGGTGCCGGTCATGGCCTGGACGCTCTTGACCGGGCCCACCAGCCAGTCCAGCAGGTCCACGTAGTGGCTGGCCTGGTTCATCAGCGCACCGCCGTCGAACTCCCAGGTGCCGCGCCAGGGGCTGCTGTCGTAGTAGCTTTGCGGGCGTGTCCAGAAGACGTTCACCTGCACCAGGTAGAGCCGCCCGAAGCGGCCCTTGTGCAGGGTGCGCCGCAGCAGTTGCAGCGTGGGGTTGTGGCGGTTCTGCTTGACCACGAAGAGGCGGCGGTCGGCGCGATCGAAGGCGGTCACCATGCGCTTGCCGTCACGCCAGTGCGTCGCCATGGGCTTTTCGGTGACAACGTGGCGGCCGGCCTCGGCACAGCGGATGGCCTCCGCGGGGTGCAGCCCGCTCGGGGTGCAGAGGGCGATGACGTCGGCATCCGAGCGCGCTAACAGGTCCGCCAGCTCGGCGTAGCGCTCGGCGCCCGTGTCGGTTGCGGCGCGCTCGCGCGCCTGGGTATCGGTGTCGCAGACGGCGACGAGCTGGATGTCATCGGCGTGGTGGCGAGTGGCGTCGATGTGGCGCTGCGCAATGCGCCCGCAGCCGACGATCGCGAGCTTGATCCTGCGCTCGACCGGGATGATGGGGACCACGGGCAGCTCCTGAGCTTGCTTGGCGAATCGCTCCCTGAGTGTTGCACAGTCACCGGGTTAAGGCGATTTCTGTCAGCAAACATACCGCCTGGCTTGTCTTCTCCCCCGCCTGCTTTGTCGCGGCAACGCGCACATAGAATGACTATGCACGCGCTGCCGCTTCGCGAAGGCGGACGAGAATCCTGCGCCATTCGGTATGCTTGTTTCCGGCAATCGCCTGAGGAAGCGCCGGATCACTGGCGCACCCGATCGATGATCACGCTGGTGGTCCCGCCACCCGTGCTGGCGACCGGGCCGGTGCTGCCCTCGAGGTCACCCGGCTGTGGCATGGCCTGGCCGCTGGGCGACACTCGCACGCCCACGACCACCCGCGGGAAGGCAGAAAGCCGCAGCTGCGGCATCATCGCCATGCTGTCATCGAGACGGACGCTGGTGGGCAGGTCTGCCAGGGTAAGCCGCTGCACGGCGAGCGGCATGGGAGGCCCGGAAGCGGCCCGGGCGAAGACGAACACGGCCGTCTCCGGCGGCATGCGCCCGGCGAGCTCGGGCGCCACGGACACGGAGACGTCGAGCCATGCGTCGGCGCCTGCTTGGGGCTGGCTCGCGGCGCTGCTGGCCGGGGCCTCGGCGACGCCTGGCGGCTGTGGTCGTGTTGCCGCGGGTTGCGGCCCGGAGGCGGCTCCCGCCGCGGGTGTCTCGCCGGCCGCAGAAGGCTGCGGCGCGGGCGTTGCCTTCGCTGGGGCTCCCGCGGGGGCTCCGTTGTTGGCCACGAGCCGCATCTCCGGCGGGATGCCGGCGCGCTGCTCCGCCTGCTGGATCAGCAACTGCAGCTCCGCGGCGTCCTCGCTGGCCGGGTCGAGCCGTGCCAGGACACGCTTCCAGGCGGTGGCGGCGGATTGGAACTGGCCGCGCTGGAAGGCGACCATGCCGGACAGCCAGCGGGCGGTGGCATTGTCCGGCTCCACCGCCAGCGCCGCGGAGATCAGCGCCGCAGGCCTGCCCTCGAGGTCACTGTCGTTGTTGGCGGCGATGCTCTCGGCGTAGGCCAGGCTCACCTGGACGTCGTCCGGCAACAGCTCGTGGGCACGCGCCAGGGCGCGCTCGGCCTCCTGCGTCCTACCAGTGGCGAAGTAGGTGCGGCCCAGCATGGTCCAGCCTTGCGCGTCCTCCGGCGTCTGCTGCAGGCGTTCCTCGAGCCGCTTGACCAGCAGGTCCAGAGACGGCATGCCGTCCGGTCCCGCCGCGTGCTGCCCAGCACCTGCCCCATTGCCGGCGGCCGCCAGCTCCAACTGCGGGATGATCTGCCGCTCGCCCAGGATCAGGTACAGCGCCAGCGCCGTCAGTGGCACCGCACACAAGAGCGCCACGGCGGTGAGCCTCGGGCCGGGCAGCTTGACGTCGGCGGTGGGCTTGGAGTCATGGGCGCCAAGGCCTGCGGTGTCACGGAGCAGCTCCCGCTCCAGATCACGGCGGGCGCGCTCGTACTGGGTCCGCTCTAGCTTGCCGGTGGCGAGGTCGGCGTCCAGCTCGGCGACTTGCTGCTTGAACAGGTCTAGGTTGACGCGCGCCTGGTCGACATCGGCGTCGCCGGCGTCGGTGTCCCGGGCACCGAGGAGCGGCGCGGCGACGAATATCACCGCCAGGAGCATGAGCGCGGCGGCGAGGATCCAGAAGAGGGTCATGGCAAAGGCGGCGGGGCGGATTCGATCACCTGGGCTGCTCCGGCTCCCCGCCAAGGGCCGGCCCCGTGGCGGCGGGACCACTGGCGGGCGGATCCGTGTCGAGCAGCGCCTGCAAGCGCTTGCGCTCGGCCTCGGAGAGGTCCTCGTCGCTGGCCGGCTTTCGCCTCAGGATGGCGCGGATCATGACGAAGGTGGCGATGCCGATGATGACGAAGGGGCCGAACCAGAGCAGGTAGGTGGAGGGCTTGAGCGGCGGATCATAGAGCACGAAGTCGCCGTAACGGGTCACCAGGAACTCCAGAATCTCGCCCTGGGACCGACCGGCACGCATCATGCGGTAGACCTCGTTGCGGAGATCCTGCGCCAGCTCCGCCTGAGAGCCCGCCAGGGACTCGTTCTGGCATACCAGGCAGCGCAGCTTGCCGATGAGCTGGCGGAACTCGTCCTCCTGCGCCGGGCTGTCGAACCGGAATTCCTCGAGGGTGTACGCACCCAGGGCGGTGCCGATGGTCAGCATCGCCACGAGGCACAGGGTCCTGCTGAGTGGCGACACGGCTAGCAAGGGCATACGCGGTGCGCGGTGCACGGGGCTAGCCATCCGCCCGCAGCTCCGCCACCAGCGGCTCGAGCTTGTCCTGCCACACGCCGCGGTCGATGGGACCTATGTGCTTCAAGCGGATGATGCCCTGCCGGTCGACGACGAAGGTCTCTGGCGCGCCGTAGACGCCCCAATGGATGCCGACCCTGTTGTCCGGGTCGTAGCCGTTGAGGTCGTAAGGGTTGCCGGTCATGGCCAGCACGCGGCGGGCGTCGTCGGCCTTGTCCTTCCAATTGAGGCCGACGATCTGGAAGTCCCGCAGCGCCGACAGCGCCATCAACGCCTGGTGCTCGGCGCGACAGGAGCTGCACCAGGAGGCCCACACGTTCACCAGCGAGACCTTGCCGCGCAGGTCCGCGTCGCTCATCATGCGGCTCGGGTCCTCCAACGTCGGCAGCGTGAACACCGGCACCGGCTTGCCGATGAGGGGGGAGGGCAGCTCCCGCGGGTCTTGGCCGAGGCCCCACACCAAGAGTGCCGCCAAGGCGGCGAAGACGATCAGCGGCGCTAGATGACGCACGGACTTGAACGGCTGCATGCTCGGGATCCCCCCTCAAGCCGCCGCCGTGACGTCCGTGGCGGGCCCTTGGACGGGCTGGCGGACGGGTTGGCGTGCGGGGGCGCGGGCGATGCGGTAACGCCGATCGGAGACCGCGAGCACGCCGCCCAAGGCCATCAGGATGGCGCCGAGCCAGATCCAACGCACGAAGGGCTTGTAGTAAAGCCTGAGCGCCCAGTCGCCTTGGTCGCCGACGGGCTCGCCGAGGGAGACGTAGATGTCGCGGAACAGGCCGGGGTCGATGGCCGCCTCGGTCATGGGCATGCCGCCGCCTAGGTAGGCCCGCTTCTCCGGATAGAGCTCGTCGATCTGGCGCTCGCCGCGATAGACCTTGAAGTGCCCGCGCTGGGCCATGTAGTTCGGGCCGGGCACAGGATCAACGCCGAGGAATTCGAAGCGGTAGCCCGCGATTTCGTGGGAATCGCCGGGCGACATGCGCACATCCTCCTCCTGCTGGAGGTTGGACACCAGGGTGATGCCCACCACGAGCACGGCCACGCCCAGGTGGGCGACGACCATGCCGTAGAAGCTGCGCCCACCGCCGCGCAGGTCAGCGAGCAGGGCGGGGCCGCGCTTGGTCAGCCCGCCCTTGTTCCTGAGCCGCTCGCGGACCACGGCGATGTGCGCGAGGGTCAGCCAGGCCGCCAGCGCCAGCCCGACCGGCACCCAGACATGGCCGCCGCTGAACGCGGGCAGATAGGACAGGGCTAGCACCAGGATGCTCAGGGCCAGGGCCCACCAGAGGCCCCGCACCAGCCGCATGGGCTGGTCGCGCTTCCAGCGCAGCGCCGGCCCCAGGCCCAGCACCAGTGCCAGGAAGGGCGCCAGCGCCAGAAACATCTTGTTGAACCAGGGGAAGCCCACGGAGATCTTGCCCCAGCCGAAGGCCTCGTAGATGAGCGGCGCCAGGGTCCCGAACAGGACCAGCACCGTGAAGGCCACGAACAACAGGTTGTTGGCCAAGAGCGAGGTCTCGCGAGAGACGAAGTGGAAACGGCCGCCGTCCGACACCTCCGGCGCCCGCCAAGCATAGAGCGCCAGCGACCCGCCGACGACGACGCACAGGAACAGCAAGATGAACAGACCGCGCGACGGGTCGGTCGCGAAGGCGTGCACCGAGGTGAGCACACCCGAGCGTACCAGGAAGGTGCCGAGCAGGCTTAGCGAGAAGGCGCAGATGGCGAGCAGTACCGTCCAGCTCTTGAATGCGGCGCGCTTCTCCGTCACCGCAAGCGAGTGGATCAGTGCCGTGCCGACGAGCCAGGGCATCAAGGATGCGTTCTCGACCGGGTCCCAGAACCACCAGCCGCCCCAGCCCAGCTCGTAGTAAGCCCACCAGGAGCCGAGCATGATGCCGATGGTCAGGAAGACCCAGGACAGCGTGGTCCAGGGCCGTGACCAGCGCGCCCAGGCGGCGTCGAGACGGCCGCCGATGAGGGCCGCAACCGCGAAGGCAAAGGCCACCGAGAAGCCCACGTAGCCCATGTACAGCATGGGCGGATGGATTGCGAGCCCTGGGTCCTGCAGCAGCGGATTGAGGTCACGCCCTTCCTGCGGCACCGGGAACATGCGCTCGAAGGGGTTGGATGTGGTCAGCATGAAGAGCAGGAAGCCGATGGCGATCATGCCCTGCACGGAGATGACCCGCGCCAGCACCGCCAGTGGCAGGTTCCGGCTAAAGACCGCGACGGCGGCGCCCCAGCCGGCCATGAACAGCACCCAAAGCAGCAGCGAGCCCTCGTGCCCGCCCCAGACGGCGGAAACCTTGTAGATGTCCGGCAGCACAGTGTTGGAATGCTGGGTTACATAGAGCACCGAGAAGTCGCTCGTGACGAACGCCTGCACCAGCGCGGCGAAGGCGATGCCAAGCATCGTGAGCTGCCCGAAGGCGAGCGGCCGGGCCATGACCATCCAGGGGCGGTTGCCCGACAGCGACCCCGCCAGCGGAAAGACCGCCTGGACGATGGCCAGCAGCAGCGCCAGAATCAGCGCAAAGTGTCCGAGCTCCGGGACCATTATCGCGTCACCGTCTGGCCTGCGGCCTTGAGGCCTTCGGCGGTGTCCTCGACGATGCCGTCCGCGTGTGCGGTCTTGAGGGTGTCCGCCACCTCTGGCGGCATGTAGGATGCGTCGTGCTTGGCCAGCACCTCGTCGGCGTGAAAGACGCCGTCGGCACCGATGCGGCCCTTGGCCACCACACCCTGACCCTCGCCGAACAGGTCCGGCAGGATGCCGGTGTAGCTTACCGGCACCGTCTCGGCGTTGTCGGTGACGTCGAAGCGCACCGTGAGGCCGTCGGCCTGGCGTTTCAGCGTGTCCGCCACCACCAGACCACCGACGCGGAACACGGCGTCGGTTGGGTGCTCGCCGGCCTGTACCTGGCTTGGACTGAAGAAATAGGCGATGTTGCTCTGCAACGCGCTGAGCGCCAGCATTGCTGCCACGCCCACGCCGATCACGCCGGCCCCGGCGAGGAGCATGCGTTTTTGTCTTGCGTTCATTTCAGGTCTCCAGTGGTGGAGCCGACGGCCTGCTTCCGGTCTTTGACGCTCGGGGGGACGCTCGGGTGGATGCTCGGTTGGATGTCCGAGGGGATGCTCGGGAAGTCGGCGCCGCCGGCTGCACCTCTCGGCGATCTGGCTTGCATGCCGCGCAGTCGGGCTAATCGACCGACGCGGCGCAAAATGGTTCGGCGGCTGGTGCGCAGCGTGAGGACCTCCGCAACCAGTAGCAGGAAGGTCACACCGAAGGCGCCCCAGACATAGAAGGCGTAGCCGCCCTGCCTGAAGAAGTCGTTGACAAGCTCGATCATGCTGTTGTGGCTTCGCTCAGGCGCCCGCGCGACCTTGCGTCTCGGGACTCGCATCTGGGCCCGCATCCGGCTTGGCGGATGAGATCGCGCCCTCGGGGAGGGCCGGCTGTAATCCCTCCCGCGCGCCCTCCCGCGCGAGCATATCGCGCACCCAGGCGCTGTCCGCTTCCCGGGTCAGGATAATGCTGCGCAGGCGCGCGAAAGCCGTGGCGAAGGAATAGAGCCAGAAGCCGAGCGTCATCGCCAGCATGGCGGTGAGGATATTGCCCTCGATGCTCGACAGCGACGAGCGCTGGTGCAGCGCCGCGCAGTTGCTCGGGTCCGGGCAGTTGACGGACCAAAAAATGACAGGAAGCATCACCAGGCCGACAATGGCGAGTAGCGCCGCGGCCCGGTCCGCGCGGCGGCTGTCGTCGATGGCCGAGTGCAGCGCCATCAAGCCCAGGTACAAAAAGAACAGGATCAGCTCCGATGTGAGCCGCGGGTCCCAGTCCCAGTAGGTGCCCCAGCTGGGCCGGCCCCAGAAGGCGCCGGTCCAGAGCGCGATGAAGGTGAAGACCGCGCCCGTGGGTACAATGGCGTTGGCCATCATGAAGCTCAAGCGGGTGTTGAAGACCAAGCCCACAGCGGACCAGCCCGCGAGCACCAGGTACAGCCACATGGATAGCCAGGCCGCCGGCACGTGGATGAAGATGATGCGGTAATACTCCTTTTGCGGGTTGCTGCCGCCGAGCCGCTCCGGCGTCTCGAAGAAGCCCCAGTAGAGTGCAAACAGCATCAGCGCCAGCGCCGCATGGCCGAACACGGGCACGAGTCGGCCCGCGACGGGATAGAAGGCGGCTGGGGCGGCGTATCTAAACCAATTGATCTTCATGGCGCTCAGCAAGCGGTCGGCTCTTCGCCAACCTGTCACCAAGATCGGCGGTCAGAGTTGGGACCAGCCCCGCTTGACACCCGTGAAAGCCGGATCATCGATCGGGGCTAGCGCGCCTGGCCCTCTGTGACGGTCTGCGCCCCGCGCGTCGTCATTCCATCGAGATCCTGAGCGCGGCGGCGGAGGCCGGCGGTGCCAGCACTAGCGCGGCCAGCAGAAAGGCCCCGAGCAGCGAAAAATAGGGCTTCGTGTCTGCGATTTCGATGACGCTCACCGAAACCGCGCCGGCGCCGTACACCAGAACCGGGACGTACAACGGCAGGATCAAGAGCGACAACAGGATGCCGCCGCCGCGCAGACCCAGCGTCAGCGCTGCCCCGAAGGCCCCCAGCAGGCTCAGTACCGGCGTACCCATCGCGAGCGAAGCCATCATCACCCAGATCGCAGCCTTGTCCAGCCCGTACTGTATGGCCATCAAGGGCGCGATGAATACCAGCGGCAGCCCGGTGAGCACCCAATGCGCCAACACCTTGGCCAGAATCAGCAGCGACAGTGGCTGGCCCGCCAGCAGCATCTGCTCCAGCGTGCCGTCCAAGTAGTCGGCGGCAAACAGGCGCTCCAGCGCCAGCAAGGAGGCCAAGAGCGCCGCCACCCAGACCACGCCCGGTCCAAGCTCGCGCAACAGCGCCGGCTCGGTGCCTACCCCGAGCGGGAACAGGCTCACGACGATGACGAAGAAGAACAGGGTCGTCAGGACGTCGGTGCGCCGGCGGAGCGCCAGCGTGATGTCGCGGGAGAGGATGCACCAGAAGACTCTCAGCATAGAGCGGTCCTTGCGGGTTGAGTGTGATTTCGCGCACCTGGGCCTGCCGTCTCGTCAGACGGCCCCGGCAGACCCAAGACGAGACGCGGCCTGGCACCAACGCACTACGCACTGCGCACGCCTCCTGCCGCAGGCTTCACGCTCGGGCCCGATCCCAAGTCCAAGCGCTGGATTGCCCCCCCCGTAAGCTGCACTGGCTGATGCGTCGTCAGCACCACGGTGCCGCTCTCGGCAACATGCCCGGCAATGAGTGCCTCCAGCAGTGCCACGGCGTCGGTGTCCAGCGCCGTAAAGGGTTCGTCCAGAATCCACAGCGGCGCCTCGCTCAGAATCAGCCGCGCCAAGGCCATGCGCCGCTTCTGGCCCTGGGAGAGCATGCTGGCCGGCAGATCCTCGAAGCCGGCGAGACCGAGGCGTGCGAGTGCGGCAAGGATATCGGCATCCGCGCAGCCATCCTGGTCCAGGGTCGCCGCAATGCGCAGGTTCTCGATCCCGCTGAGGTCCGCCTTGATGCCGTTGAGGTGGCCGAAGTAGAGCATGTCGCGGTTGTAGTCTTCCGCCAGCTCGGTGATGGGCTCGCCGCGCCAGCGGATGCTGCCGTCATCTGGTCGCAGCAGGCCGCACAGGGCGCGCAGCAGCGTGGTCTTGCCGCTGCCGTTGCGCCCGCGCACGTGGAGCAGCGAGCCGGCGGGGAGCGCGAAGCCGAGCCCAGTGAACAGCATGCGGTCGCCACGGCGGCAGGCGAGGGCCTCGGCCTCGAGCATCGGGTGTCACCCCGGGCTGCGCAGGGAGCCGAGACCATACAGGCTGACGCCTGGCCCCACAACCACCACAGGCGCCGCAACGGGCTGGGTGCGCGGCTTCAGCCCGGCTCGCATACGCCGGAGCAGGCAAATCCCTAGCCCGGCTACAATGCCAGCTTCGCCGCCTCATGCTGGACCGCCCGACAGGGTGCCCCACTGCCGTACCTCGGGAGTCTCGACTTGGAGCCCTTTTATATCATGGTCTTTGCCGCCGGCCTGGTGGCAGCCAATCTGCTGTTTCAGGTGGTGCGCCTGCCGCTGCGGCGACGGCGGGTGCCGGCCTACGAACAGCGCGAGGGCCTGCTGGATTTTAGGGAGCGGCTGTGTATGGGCACCGTCGAGGAGGCCGTGGGGCGGGACTTCCGGGTGCTCGCCCGGGTCGCCGCGGGCGCCGTGCTGGCTGGCGATGCCGCGCTCGGCCGCCGCAAGCGCCGTGGCGTAGAGCGGGCCTTGGCGGGGCGGACGCTCGACCTGCTGGTGTGCTCCGCGCAGGAAGCCCATCCATTGTGTGCCGTGCTCATGAACCCCGCACAGCCAACGCGGCAAAGGCGCCGCGAGCTCGACTTCCTGCGCCAGGCCTGCGCCAGTGCGGGGCTGCCGCTGGTGGAGCTGGAGCTGAAGGACGGCTACGAGCTGCTGGCGGTGCGCCGCGAGCTGCTGGACGCCATCGAGAGCACCGAGGCTCGGGTCAACACCGGGCCCGAGCCGGTGGCGGCCGACGAAGAGGCATTGCTGGCGGAGCTGGCGGCGGCGATGCAGGAGCCCGACGGCCGGGCACCGCGGCCTGGTCCCGTCCGGCGCTGAGCGAGCCGTCAGCCGGCGCCTGCCGGGTCCAGTAGCAGCCGCCCGTCCCGTACCTCGACGCGGAAGGTCGCAATGGGCTCGTCCGCCGGCGCCTCCTGCGGTGCTCCGGTCTCCAGGCTGAACCAGCTGCCGTGCAGGGAGCACTTGATGTAGGGGCCCTTGATACAGCCGTAGGACAGCGGGTAGTCCTCGTGGCTGCACTTGTCCTCTACCGCGTAGTAGCGGTCCTCGACCCGCGCGATGATGTAGCTTAGGCCATCGACCTTGGCCGTCAGGAACTTGCCGGGCGCGATGCTAGCCGCCGCGCCGACGTCTATGCCTTGTCCTGGCGATTGCTCCGGGAGTGAATCCGGGATCTGCTCCGGGATCTGCTCCGGCAGTTGCTCCGGGAGCTCCTCCGAAGGTCGTTCCGCGAGTCGTCCTGGGGGTCGCTCGGCCATCGGGGGTACCCTCAGCGCAGCCGGCGCATCGCGGCGCCGCTGTCAAGCACGCCGCGGATGCGGTCGGCACCCGCCTGCCGGGTCTGCTCCCGGCCCAGGTGCCACAGCACCAGCGCACCGCCGAGCACCAGGCTGTCGTAGGTGGGGCCGCGCTGGCCCTCCAGCGCCGCCATGCCGGCCTGCGCCGCGGCGCGGGCGGTGGCCGGCACGTCCAGGGTGACGGCGATGTCGTCACCCGCACGGTTGGTGGTGGGCAGGTCATCCGGCAGCGGCACCGAGCGCAGGCTCTGCTCGATGCCGAGCGCCGCGGGATCGATGTCGAAGGATTGCTCCTCGCCCATGTGCTGGTAATTGAAGCAGACGCCGGTCTGGCGCAGCGAGGGCACCACACCACCCTCGACACCGCGCACCAGCAGCGCCGAGTCGAACCCTGCGTGTCGCGCCAGCAGTGCATAGATGCGCGGGTAGGGCTTGTGCACATAGCCGGTGACCAGGTGGGTCTTCTTGCGCCCGCGAATCGGACGCGCCATCACCTCCACGGTAGTGATCACCTGGCGTTTGACGATGGTGCCGCGCAGGGGCACGAGGTCATGCAGCTTGGGCGCAAAGGCACGTTGGTCCACATAGCTCCAGCCGCACGCCGGGTCTGCAATGCGCGCCGCCGCCGCACTCGGGGACAGGCTCACCGGCAGCCCTGCGGCGGCTAGCACGTGACGGTGGGTGACGCCGAACTTGGGCCCGACGCTATCCAGCCCGTGGCTCACCGCCGGCACGCCGCACTCGGCCAGCACCGGCGCCAGGAAGGGCGAGGCGGGCAGGCAGCGGTTGTAGCCGTCGTAGGGGTCGGCGATGTCCACCACCTCGTCCACATCGGCAATGGCCTGCTCGGTTGCATCGCGCACCGCGTCCAGCACGCCGCGCTGCTCGTCGTCGGTCTCGCGCTTCATGCGCAGCGCGATCATGAAGATGCCGGCCTGCACCTGGTCCACCTCGGCGTCGAGGATGGCCTGCATGCCGATCCGAGCCTCCTCCAGCGAGATGTCCTTGGAGAGCTCGGGGCCGGTGGCGATGCGCTGGATAATGGAGCGCATGGTGCGTTGGGCTTGGTTCATCGCGGTCTGTTGCTGGCTGTCGGGGAGGGATTCGCGTCTGCGCGCGGATGCCCGGGTGAACTCGGGGTTATAGGGCGGGGGTTCAAGGACGGGACATCGTCGGCCGCCGATCGATCCGCCAGCGCCGGCGCAGGTCCCAGGAGGCAGGGATGCGCCGGTCGCGGAAGACGCGCTAGATGCGACCCAGGGTGTCGGTGCGGCCGAGGTCGATGCCGATCGGGCCCTGCTTCACCAGCAGCCCGTCGGTGGCGCAGCTGGTGGATCGTCGTCGAAGCCCGGATAGTGGGTCAGCTCCCGATTGCCGGCGGAGTCCAGCGTGAAGTCGTAGCAATAGGTATCCGCCGTCTGCGAATCCTGCCGGGTGGCGGTGGCGAGGAAGCTCGTCGCGATGTCGCCCGTGTCGCCGGCAACCGCATCCGCTTGGTAGAAGCCGTTCTCGCTGACCACAGGATCGGCATCATAGCCGAGCGCCTGCATGTCGGTCGTGAAGCTCTTGTTGTCCGCATGAAAGGCTTCCTGCCGGCCTGCAATATCGAGCAACAGCGACTGTGCCTCGGTCCGGCGTGTCTTGAGGATCTGCGCGCGGTAGCTCGGGTAGGCGATTGCCGCGAGGATCGCGACCAGGGCCACGACCACCATGACCTCGATGAGCGAGTAGCCGAGCCGCCTGTGCCGGCAGCGCCCAGGCCGTTGCTGCACCTGATGCATCGGCGACCCGCTCATCGACGACCCCCGGCGACTCCTACTGTGGCACGCGCTGCTCGAGCGCAATCGCGGCGGGGTCGGTGAACTGCTCGGAGACCAGCACGCATTCGTGGATCGCGCTGAGCCTGGCCCGCACCGAGCTCGGGATCGCGGCTCGTGCCAGGGTCTCCGCGTCCGAGAAGCGCGCCGGCAGCTCGCGTCTGTCGTAGAAAGAGATGACCGTATCGCCCTGCACAGCACTTTGGACATGGCACTTGTATTCGGGGGTGGTGCTGGTCAGTGGTGGCATCGGCTGGCCGACGGCGCCTTGCGCGAGCGTACTGAGCAATACCCCCGCGAGAGCGGCGTAGCGATTCGTGAGTGGCTCCACATCGGGCTCCGGGCGTGGCTCTGTTGTTGCAGATACTGTCGTCTGTCGGTGCCGACGGCGGTGCGCCTCCGAGCACGCGCCTGCTTGCGCTGCCCTGGGCACAAGGCCTAGTCCGGCTCCTGCATCCAGAAGATCGCCGAGACTGCCAGTGCCAGCCCGGTGCGCTCGATACCGCTACCGTCGGTGCCGGCTCCGACGCCCACCAGACCGATCTCGACCCGGCCGAAGTAGGCGACTGGATAGTCCGGGATATGGTCCTTGATCGGCTTGCTGCGGTCGGCCTTATTCAGAACGCCGCTGAAGGGCGCCGACCAGTCATACTGGGCCGTCGCGTCGTGCAGACCCACGGCATAGAGAAAGCCCGTGCCCTCGGAAGGCCGACAAACGTACTCGACGTCCGGATCGAGCGGGTCCGGCGGGACATAGGTGGAAAAGAAGAGGCGGCCTTTCAAGGTGATGGAACGGGAGAGGCTCTTCTCTCCCGTGCGCTCCAGATCGATAAACCACCCCTCGCTTGTGGACATCAGCTCGACGCGCGCGGCCGCGCGCTCAGTATCGCTGCCGTCCTGGATCAGGTTGGCGGTGGCATCGTACAGGCCCCCTTCCGTGATCGCGGGTGGGATCTCCCTGCAGGGCAAGCTGTCGGGGTTCAGGCCTGAGTCCTCACAGGCGTTGCGATCGGGATTGCCGTCGTTGGGTACATGCATCACGCTCTGGATGGCAGTGTCGCGAAGCACGAAGAAGCGGTCCTTCGCAACGCGATCGAGCGGATGCGCGCGATTGCCGCTGCCGAGCGCCAGGGCATCATAGCTCAGGCCGCTCGTCTTGGTCATGGAGATGTCGATCCCGTCGAGGAATCGACGATCCGTCTCCGCCGTGTTTCCGCCGAGTGAGGCGAGCTTGAAGATGGTCCAATTGGCCCTGTCCTCATCGACCAGATCCACCCGCCAGACGTTGCCGCCGGTATCGGGAAAGTACATGCGATCAGTCACATCGTCGCCGTTGCTGTCCAACACCGTTACCTGGGCCGGGACACTGTCGAGCAGTCCGGGCTCGTTGCGGTTCGTCTCCGAATCCTCGTCCGGTGATACGCGCCAAACGACCGATCCGTCCAGCGCATCGAGCAGGTAAATGCCGCGGCCAACATCATCGGGCGTGCCGACGGCATGCGCATCCTTATTGTTGTCGTATCCCGCGCCGATCACGATGACCGGGTTGTCCTGTCCGGGCACGAAGGTCGGCGTCGGCTTGGACCAAGACTCCCCGAGCCCCGGCAGCTCGTCTTGACCGACATGCCAAAGCAAGCTCGGATTATCGGGGTCGGAGATATCGAGCGCATAATACCCGCCGCCCGGCCCTTCGCTGCTGGACGTGCCGCGGCGCAAGCCGAAGAACAGCAATACCTGGTCGCCATCGGCAAGGCTGATATCGCCGTCGCCATTGCGGTCGTTGAGCCATACCGCTGGACTACCATCGACGCCATAGGGATGCTTGTCCTCGGGGTCGTTGTCATACAGGACCGGGACGATTAGGCCCAGCTCCTTGGGAAAAAAGGCCCAGGCTTCTTCACCGCTTTGACCGTCGATCATGTGCAGAAAGCCGGCATTCGTGCCGAAGACGATGCGTACGTCCGGCACGCCGTCCACACCGGCGTTGCCGAAGTTGATTGCTTCCGGCGTCGAGTGCATCACGTCGCCGAGGATCCAGGGCCGCGTATCACTGGTATCGTCGTCGGCATCCTCGTCGAGCACATCGATCCCCCGCGCCCAGTTGATGTAGTTGGCCCGCTCGGCCGCATCGCGCGCGCCCAAGCTGGCCGCCGTCAGGTTCGTGTTGTCCGCGGCAAAGTCCTCAAGCGTACCGGCGTCCCCCGTGTTGGTGAAGATGCGTCGAGTAGCGGGGTCACGCAGGATCAATCGCTCTCCGGCACCGCCCTGGTCGACCTCCATGCCGTCGACGCCCAAGGTGGTCCAAAAGGTCGTGGCCGTATCCTTGATGTGCCCGGTCGCCGGGTCGATGGCTCGTACTCCGAGCGCGTCCACGACTTCTTCGTAGTCGGTGCCGGGGATCGGTTGCATCTCGAGCTTCTTCAGATTGCCCGGCCAGCGTGGACGTGACACAGGCCGGAACATCGCCACATACTCCGCATTCAGGCTCTTGGTGCGGTTATAGGCGTCCACCGCGACAGCCGGTGCCGCGAACGAGGTATTGCTCGACAGAATCTCCGTCAGGGTTGCTTGGAAGGCATCGGCGAGCTCATGTGCGTTGTACGCCGTGTAATAGGTGCCACCGCCGAACTCCGCGGTTTCGCTCAACAGATCTTGGTCGGTCAGGAAGCCGATGGTATAAGTGATAACGCGCTGGTCCCCATTGCTCCATTGCTCGTCGAGATCGGTTTCGAACATATGTCTGGCCAACCTCGGCATGCAGTTCTCTTGGAAATCCTTGTCGCCGTCCTGGTCGAAGTCATGGTCGGTCATGTAATCCCCACAGTCGGGGATGTCCAGGAGTGACCGAATCCGAGAATTGGCGTGGAGGTCGTAGGTCGGCTTGCCGTCGGTCATGACCACGAGGTAGATGTTCTCGCAGTCGCCCATGGGCGAGTTATAGGTGCCGTCGTAAGAGCAACCGCCGGCGTCGCTCTCGGCTTCCGCGCAGGGGTCGCGATAAGGCCGCCGATTACTGTCATCGTCGCCGTAGTACACAGCCAGAGCTGAATCCTTGGGACGCGCGATATAACGGTAAGCCTCGTAGTAGGTTTCGCACAAGGGGGTCCAGGTCTCCGGCGAGAGCTCGTCGATCAGCGTCACCAGCGAAGCACGATCGCCTTGGGTCATGGTTGTCAAGTGCCTTACGACTCTACCGCCATTCTCGTCCCAATTGCGATTGCCGTAGTTGTAGTTGAACAACATGACGCCGAAATCCACTTGTGGGTTGTTCGCCACCAACTCGGTGATCACATCCTGAGCAATTTCCATCTTGGTACGGTGCTCGATCAGGTCGTCGTTGTAGTACCAGGCGAGGTAGTTGCCGGTGAATAGGGTACGGGCCAAATCACCATCGTGGCGCTCCTGCCAGGTCTCCCAAGGGGATCCTGGGCTGCTGGCCCGAAACGGGCCGTCCTCGTCACTGGCCCAGCCGTCGTCGGTGTTCGGATTGGTGGGGTCGTCGTCGTCGATGTCCGCGGCGCATTCCATATGCGGCGTCTGCCGGGTATCGTTATTGTCCTGAATGCTCCGCCAGATATCGACAATGCCGATAATGTCCTCCTCGTACGTCTCGCAATGCCAACGGTACTCGATGTTATGCCTATTGCGAGACAGGCAGTCATCCTCGCCGATCTGCCAACGTGAACGGCGCCAGTAGTCCTGCCAGTAGTAGCGGTACTGGCACTCGCACTCTTCCCGGGTTTCCTTGCCGATCACGCCCAACCCCTCGCGCCAGACGCGCAAGAAATCGGTATAGCGTCCCGTTTGCACTAGCGGGTCGACGGCAGTTGCGCATTGATTGGATGCGGCCGGTACGTATCTGTCCGTGGTCTCGATGGGGGGATTGCCATCGAAAGACCAGTAGATCCGGTCGTTGCGGAAGTTATCTGGTGCTCCCGGATAATCGGATTGGTCGGTCCAGTCAATGGCCGGGTCATAGTCCGGCTTGGCCTGGGGCACGCCGTTGCGCATGCTCCCGGAATTGTCGAACACGATCAGCACCTTCGGACGGCCGCTGCTCAGACCAGTGCCCTCGAACTGGGTGAGGAAGATCTCGGTGTCGTCTGCGCTCACCGGGAATGCCAGCGTGGCGCCGACGACGAGCCCCAGGATGAACGAGACGGGCTTGTTGGACATTGCTCCCCTCCCCAAAGTCGGATCTGCCGGCAAGCCAGCCGCCCCTCGCCGGGCCATCGGTCGACGCCTGTTGTCGTTGACCTGAGCTTGTGCGCTCGCCCTGCTTGGTCCCTATCCCGTCAGCGATGGCGCCTCGCGGTTACGACTTAGTGCGTCGCTATGATTTGGCGGGATATGCCGAGGCGCAGAGTCGTGGTGGCATTTCCCCGCGCTGCGCCCGCGGTGCCGGAGGCGTGGTTGCTGACGACGTCGAAGGCGCCGCAAGCGATCAGGTCGTCGCTGGATGCCCACTCCGACCTGTCGCACTTGCCCTCTGGGTCGCCGCTCAGGATCGCGGCCACCCTTGGCAGATCATTGTGGGCGCTGGTCGGCGTGTCGTTATGCAGATGTGCGAGCGGGTCGGGCGACAGCGAGCTGAAGTCGATCTGCTTGCTGTCGCCAACGAAGGCGAGCTGACTGGTATCGGAGAATACAACCATGGCAGCGGCACTGATTCCCGCCTCGGCAGCCTGGAAGGATCGCTCTACATCTTCCATGCTCGCCGAGATCTGGATTTCGGTATTGGTGGCGGTCATGGACGCGGCACCAAGCAACGCCAGCATGGCGAGTATGATCAAGCTCGCGATCAGCGCGAAGCCGTCTGTCCTCGCCTTGTGCATGGTACCTGCACGGATCTCGTTGACCGCGGAGAAGCTCATCGATTGCAAATCTGCCCGAAAGGATGCGCGGTCGGCGCATCGGGTCCGCGGCGCCTGGAATCTGACGTCAGCCATAGCTGCTCATGTGCCCGGCTCGGCACCGCTGATAATCGACTTGTTGCGCAGCAGCACTGTCGCGGAGACGACGCGACGGTGGAAATTCCGCAATTGCGCACCTTGGCTCAACACCGTTCCGGAGGTTGCGGTCACAACCCTATCGCCTAGGGTGTAGGTGGCGCTGTCGTGATGGGACCGATCGGGCTCGATTGTTCGCACGAGCAGATGCACCCGCACCGCTTCGATGTCGTTCCAGTTACCAACATTTGCCGCATCGCGGAAACGCGGAGGACCGTCCCCGGTCGCTTCACCGTAGAGGATGCGCATGCCCTCGACACCTTCGACCAGGTCCTCGGTCACGATCGACATACCCTGGGCTGCGTCCCACTGCAGCGTCTTGCGGGCCAAGGTCGGTGGCTCGTCGTCGAGCTCATCGAGGTCCTGGATGTAATAGGCATGGAACAGGTACGGCCAATAGGAGCCGTTGGGGAGGCAGACGTCATGCCTCCCCGCGCAGGTATCGGACAAGGACGGCATCGCGGTGTCTGCCGAATACAGCCGCATCACGCCTGCGATCCGGTTCGAGGCAATGTAAACAGAACCGATGGAGAGATCTTCGATTCGCGATAGGGGCTGCGGAGCGACCATCTTCAAGACGAGGACATCGGAGGGGATGCCGACGACTTCCGCCGCGTCCTCGATGCAGCCGATCGCTTCACCTGACACGGCACTCGCGCCGCGCAGCGGAAAGGACGGCGGTGCAGAACGGTCATTGAAGCTGTACGCAGCGGCCGCACCGCTGCAATTGTCCGACACTGCCGTGTTGCTGGGGGTGCCCGCATCGAGATCGGGCGTAAAGGTATCGTAGTGCTTTTCACCGAAGAAGTACGCATGTCGCAAGTCGTCGATCAGATACTTCTGGGCGAAGCGCGCATTATCCTGCAATTCGGTGATGCGACCGGTTTCGGTGTATACGGCCTTGTTGGTCACGAAAAGGCCGATCGACCCGCCGACGATGAAGAGGCCCAAGAGCATGGCCACGAGCACTTCCGCCAGCGTCAGACCGGTCTGGGCAGAGTGGCGTTGGGGCGACCAGGGCCTCATCTGCTGTTGTCGGTTCATGGCTCGATATGCGTGCGCAGCCGGACGACCCGCCGAAATTCGGCATCGTCGCCATAGCGGTCGGCGACACCGCACCCGGGGGCGACGCTGGAGTTGGTCATTTCACGCCGGCCGTGCCATGCGACTATGACCTCAACGCCGCCGGCGCCACTGTTGCGGATGCAGCCAGTGGGATATAAGAGACCACCCGCGGGAGCATTGTCCGGACGGGCAACCTCGTGCCCGTCAAGGGCGCGCTCCCAGGCCCACAGATCATGCGCCGCTTGCTGCTGTGGTGTGCATGTGGCGGTATCGCAGTCCGGCGTCGGCTCATTGGTGATGGTGCCATCGCCGAGGATGGTCCATTGATTGTCGTCCGATGAATCGTATCGTTCCAAGGCGGCGGGGTTATTGCGCATGCGCTCGAGGATGTCCGTGCCGTGATAAACGGCTTGGCCGCGCTGCAGCGCCTCCAGATTCGACTGTGCCGCAAGGACCTGCAGGGTTGCAGCGCCGATGCCGCCAAAGGCGAAGATGAACACGGATACGAGGACTTCGGTCATGGAGAAGCCGCGCTGCTGTCCCTGCGCGTGTCCGTGGCGCTCGCAGCCTTGGTATGTGGTGTGAGCCATGGCGATGACACGAAGCATGAATTACGGGCATGATGAGGCACCCGGGTCCGGGTCGACGCGGCTGCGGCCGATCGGCGATATGTCAACGACACGCGCGTGCCCGGCGCCGCGGCCGTCACAGAAGCGATAGCTCCCCTCCGTCGGCGGCGTTAGATCGCCGCTGCCGAAGGCGCGCCCGTCGGCACGGAATGCGACATAGTCTGCGTATTCGGCGGATGGCCGCAATGTGAACGACTGGCCGAGTCCGTCGAAGCGGCGCAGTATCATCTCAGTGGTCTGCCGCAAGCCGTCCGTGCTCGTATCGACGAACAGGATCCAGCCGTCTTCCCACTGGTCGGTGTCGAGCGTCGTGCAGGATGTCCCGTTCGTACTCTTGCAGATGGAAATCTGCGTCTTGCGGGCGCGCGCCTGTGAGCGGGCCAGTGCGAGTGTGACCGAGAAGTTCCTTGCCTCGGCGGACAGCACCTGATTGCTGATCAGCGCCGAAAAACCCGGGATGCCGACGGTGAAGAGGATCACGCCGATGGAGATCGTGATCATCAACTCGATGAGCGTGAAGCCGGCGGCTGCGCTCGCGGCGGCGCGGCGCAGACTCCCCGCTTTCGTGACCGATTGTGCCGCGCGCGGCATGGCGCGCGGGGGCATCTGTGCTGCAGAGGTCATCGTCATCCTTCGCCGTGGACGGCCCGGTCGTTGGTGTACGCTCGAACAGCTCCTGCCGCTCGCCTCAGGTAAGCCAAAGCCTAGGGGGTGGGGGTGCGACACGCTGTGAGCGCGGTCGCAGGGGTGCGTGGCGCCGCCTCGGTCGTCGGTTGAGAGCGCCTTTCGTCGCCCTCGGTGACCTTGGGCAGGGCGCAGGGGCCGCCTAAGGCGATTTCTGTCAACCAACATACCGCCTGGCTTGTCTG
The DNA here is from genome assembly GCA_028277905.1 of Chromatiaceae bacterium. Classification (GTDB taxonomy): domain Bacteria; phylum Pseudomonadota; class Gammaproteobacteria; order Chromatiales; family Chromatiaceae; genus Thiohalocapsa. The sequence goes on from JANQFI010000559.1 coordinate 23,758, forward strand.
CTCGCCCGCCTTCTTTGTCGCGGCAACGCGCACAGAGAACGACTATGCACGCGCTGCCGCTTCGCGAAGGCGGACGAGAATCCTGCGCCATTCGGCATGTTTGTTTCCGGCAATCGCCTAAGAAGGCCGTGCGGTCTTGCGGCCCGGAGGTGTATGCTCAGCGTGATCGGGGGGTGCGGTCGAAACGCCACTCCCAGCGGAGGCCGAGCCCAGTAGCGAGGCACCATGAAGTCCGCATCGTCCAAGACGAGGCCGAGCTACGCGCGGCGGCAGGCATCATCTTCGAGCAGTTCGACCAACCCCTGTTGGCCGAGCGCTGCTTGGCCGAGCGCTACATGGAGCGCCGCGACCGGCTGGGTGTGGAGGGCAGGGCACTCCGACTCGGTCAAGTGGGACGCAGCGGCGAGCCGATGCGCATTCTCTACCACAAGCCGGACGAGCTGACGGACTGGCTCAGATCAGCACAAGCCAGAGGATGACCCCACCCAACAGCAGCCGATAGAGCACGAAGGGCAGCATGCTGACGCGCTCGATGAACCGCAGGAACAAGTGGATGCTGAGGTAGGCGACGATGAAGGAGAGCGTGGCGCCGATGCCGAGCGAAGCCCAGTCCGCCGGTACCCTGGCCTGCAACAAGTCGCTGGTGGCGATGGCACCGGCGAGCAGGATGGTCGGTATCGCCAGCAGGAAAGAGAACCGCGAGGCCGCTTGTCGTGTCAACCCGATGAACAGCCCCGCGGTCATGGTGATGCCCGAGCGCGAGGTGCCGGGAATGATGGCAATGGCCTGGAACAGGCCGACCATGAGCGCGGCGATCCAGTTGATGTCGTACTCGTCCATGCGCCGGCTGCCGCGCCAGTCGGCGTACCAGAGCAGCAGGCCGAAACCGATGGTGGTGCTGGCGATGACCAGCGCGATGAGGGTGTCGTCGGTGCGCAGCACCTCCAGCAGGTTCTTGAGCGGCAGCCCCAAGACCAGGATCGGCAGCGTGGCGATGATGACCATCCAGCCCAGCCGGGCGTCCTTGCGGCGCTCGGGCGTGGTGGTACGCCCGCGGACCCCGCCGAGCATCGCCAGCGCCATGTTGCCGAGGTCGCGGCGGAAATAGAGCACCACCGCCAGCAGGGTGCCGAGATGTACGGCCACGTCGAAGGACAAATCCTGCAGCTCGTAGCCGAACAAGAGCGGCGTCAGGATCAGGTGCGCGGAGCTGGAGATGGGCAGGAACTCGGTGAGCCCCTGCACCAAGGCGAGTAGGGCGATTTCTGTACTGTCCACGGCGTTTCGGAGTCTGTTTCGAAGTTCGGAATCAGGGTGTGGCTTCTGGTCTGCGAGGGGCCAGGACGCTCGCGCTCAGGCACAGGAGCTGCCGACCATATCGGCGCTCGACAGCTGCGTGGCCTGTCGCGGGAGCCAGCGGCGGAGCGCGGCTTCGAGCGCCTGGCGCTGCACCGGCTTGGCGATGAAGTCGTCCATGCCGGCGGCGAGACAGGCGGCGCGATCCTTGGCGGTGGCGGAGGCGGTCATGGCGATGATGGGCACCGAGTTGGTGCCGCGGCGGCACTCGCGCATGCGAATCTCGCGAGTGGCCTGCTGGCCGTTGAGCACCGGCATCCGTACGTCCATGAACACGAGGTCGAAGCCCTGGTCGCCTGCCAAGGTGTCGAGCGCAGCTCGACCGTTCTCCGCGACCTCCGTCTCCACGCCGAAGCGCTGGAGCATCAATACCACAACGCGCTGGTTGACCGGGTTGTCCTCCACCACCAGGACACGGGCATGGAACTGCGCCCGCGGCGGCGGCAATCGCTGTGCCTTGGCGCCCGGGACCCGGCCCAACACCTTCAGCGCCGCCTCGCGCAGCAGGCTTTGGCGCACCGGCTTGAGTAGGCTCACGCCGATGCCGGCGCGTCTGGCATCGGCGCCGGGAAAGCCCAGCGAGCTGAGCAACAGCAGCCGGGTGCCGGCGAGCCTGCTGTCTCCCTTGATGCGCTGGGCGAGCTCGATGCCGTCCATCCCCGGCATCTGCATGTCGAGGATCGCGAGCGCAAAGGGGCGGCCGCCGTCGCTCGCCTGCTGCAGCGCCCGCAGCGCCTCGGCGCCGCCCGCGGCGCTTTCGCTGTCGGCGCCCCAGTTACCGAGATAGTTCTCCAGAATCAGGCGGTTGGTGGCGTTGTCGTCGACGATGAGCACACGCACGCCCTGTAGGTCGGCCGCGGGCTCCGTGGTATCTTCTCCGGCGCGCTCGAGCCGCAGCCTGAGCCAGAACTTGGCGCCTTCACCGGGCTTGCTGTCGACACCGATCTCGCCGCCCATCAGATCCACTAGCCGCTTGGAGATGGCGAGCCCCAGTCCGGCACCGGCGTAGCGTCGGGTGGTGGAAGCATCGCCCTGAGAGAAGGGCTTGAACAGTATCTGCCGCACCTTGCTCTCGATGCCGATGCCGGTGTCACGCACACTGATGCGGACGCGGGCAGCGGTGTCCGTGATCGCATCAGCGGTGACATGCAGTACCACCTCGCCCCGCTGCGTGAACTCGAGTGCGTTGTTGGTGAGATTCATCAGCACCTGGCGCAGCCGGAAGGGGTCGCCGATGACCTTGGTGGGCACCTCCTGCTCGATGAAGCTCACCACTTCCAGATCCTTGTCCCGCGCGTCGCCGGCGGCCAGCGCGGTGACCTCCTCCACGGTGGCACGCAGATCGAAGTCGATGCGCTGCAGCTCCAGCTTGCCGGCCTCGATCTTGGACAGGTCCAGGATATCGTTGATGATGCCGAGCAGCACCTGGCTCGACTGCTCAGCGGTGTCGATGAAATCCCGCTGTTGCGCGGACAGCGTGCCATCCCGCAGCAGATTCAGCATGCCCAGGATGCCATTCATGGGCGTGCGGATCTCGTGGCTCATGACGGCGAGGAACTGACTCTTGGCGCGGTCCGCGGCCATGGCCTGGTCGCGGACCGCGGCCAGCTCCTCCATGCGCCTGCGCGTCTCGGTGAGGTCACGGGCAATGGCGGTGAAGACCGGCCGATCGCCGATGCTCACCTCGCTGAGCGCCAGATAGAGGGGAAAGGCATCGTCCTCGGCGCGCAGACCGGCGAGCTCGCGGGCCTCGTTGAGCCGCGCGTCGTCCCCGGCGGCCGCGGCCCGGATCAGCGATTCGATGTCGTCGCGATGCGCGGGGCCGAGCAGCACGGACAAGGGCGCACCCCGCACGGCGGCACTCTTGCGCCGAAACATGCGCTCGGCGGCGGCATTCATGGCCAGGATCCGGCCCTGGGCGTCGATGTGAATGGCGCCGTCGACCATGTTGTCGACGATGGCGCGATTGCGCTCGCGGCTCTCCGCGACCACCACCAGCTGGCGGCGCAGCACAGCCAGCACCAGCAGGAATACGGCGCTCACCGCCGCCAGCGATGCAGCCTGCACCAGCAGCAGCCACTGACCTGTTCCGGGCAAGCCCGCCGCGGTGCCCTCGGGGACGCCGCCCAGCCAGCTGCCGTGGCTCAGCAGCCAGGCAGCGGCAGCGAGCCCCGCGGCGGCGCTAAGCCCCGGGACGAGGATGCTCGCCAGCCACAAGCGGCGACCCATCCTGTAGACGTCCGCGCGTTGCAGGGTCAGGTTGGACATGGGGCGGGAAGGGCTCGGCTGTGGGCGCCCGGTGGAGGGCTGGCCGCGTGAGGCTCGAACACGACGTTGCAGAAATACCCAGGGCGGCAAAGGATAGCGCGAAAGGCAGGCGCAAAGGACAGCTTCGTACGGCGCAGGGGTAGGGAGGCGTAATCCAGGGTGTTGATCGGACTGAGACCGGACGCCGGGACCAGGGCGTGCCATCAACTGCTAGCAGTTGCAGCAGGTGCCGTTGAACCCTCTGATCAATGCCATGCATGCGCTCGACGCGATTCCGGCCGGGGCGCGAGAGCCACACATTGCGGCAACGGCAAGGGGTGACGCGATCCAGGTCAGCGTCGAGGATAGCGATTCCGGACTTCCCACCGAGCACCTGCCGCGAATCTTCGATCCCTGCTTCAGGACACGCGCCGAGGGTCTCGGCATCGGCCGCCGAGCTTCTTGGATCGCGGCAGGGGTTTAACGGTATCGGCCGCCGCGTGCTGGAGGTGCGGATGCCAGGCTTTGACGGGTTGGCCCTCCAACGACACCTGCGCGATGCGGACGACGAGTCGGCGGCCTGGAGCCGCCCGAGATCCTCGCGTCGGTAGGCCGCAAGCCCCCGGTGACCTTCACCTGAATCCGTGAACTAATGAGCGCATCGATTCCCGCAGTCGCGATGAAGACGAAAAGCTTCGAAGAATGGGTTCCAGGTAGTCTTCATCATGCCTTT
>JANQFI010000607.1 GCA_028277905.1 Chromatiaceae bacterium
ACAGTTGCGTGGGCCGCACCCCGCACCGCAAGGATGGGAGAGAAGATGGCACAGAGAACGCCGGTTGTCGGCATTGATGTTTCGAAGGACTGGCTCGACGTCGCCGTGCACCCGAGCGGCGAGCATTTCCGGGAAGCCAACGACGGGGCCGGATGGTGCGCCCTGCGGCGACGGCTGAAGACGCTCGGCGCGCGCGCCATCGGCATCGAGGCGAGCGGCGGATACGAGCGGCAGGTGATCCGCATCCTGGTACAGGCGAGCCTGCCGGTGCGCATGGTCAATCCGTGGAAGCTGCGCCAGTTCGCCAAGGCGGCGGGTCTGCTGGCCAAGAACGACCGGCTGGACGCAGGAGCCATCGCCCGCTTCGTCGACACCCTGCCATGCCGCGCCGCGCGGCACGATCCAAACCTGGCCCGGCTCGCCGAGTTGGTCACCGCACGCCGGCAGATCCTCGACGCCCGCCAGCAATGCGCCAACCAGACCGAGCTGCTGCGCGATCGCGAGCTGGGCCGCATGCTCGCCCGCCGTATCCGCCAACTCGACGCCGATGCCGCTCGCCTCGAGCAACGCATCGCCCAAGAGACCGCCGCCGTCCCGGCCCTCGCCGAACGCCAGAAGCTGCTCTGCTCCATGCCCGGCGTCGGTCCCGTGCTCGCCACCACCCTGATCGCCTTCCTCCCCGAACTCGGCAGCCTCACCAACCGCCAGATCGCCGCCCTCGTCGGCGTCGTCCCATACGACTTCGACAGCGGTAAAATGCGCGGGGTGCGCCGCATCTTCGGCGGACGCGCCAAGGTCCGCCGCGTCCTCTTCATGGCCGCCCAAGCCGCCGCCATCTGGAACCCCACCTTGAAGGCCTGCAAGCAGCGCCTCCGCGACGCAGGCAAGAAACCCAAAGTCGCCATCGTCGCCGTCATGCGCAAACTCATCGTCACACTCAACGCCATGGTCCGCGACAATGCAAAATGGACCCCCAAAACCGCATGAACAAAAAGACAGTTGCTCACCCGGCTCGCC
>JANQFI010000695.1 GCA_028277905.1 Chromatiaceae bacterium
TCGATAGGGAAAAACTATCACCACAGGCCTGTGCGGTGTTGCGCGTCGACCAGGCAGATGCGCGACGGCTCGTCCGGATGTGCACCGCCCGGGGTTGACCGAACCTCCCGCGTAGAATGTCCGCACAGCGGCATCGAATCAGTGGCATCGGGTATAGCGTCCGGGGGACATCCCGGGCGCCGCCGCGAAGACTTGGGTCGGACCACCAAGGGTCTGATGGATGGTTGGAAGGTCGACGCTCGGGACGAACCGGTTGCGCACGGGCACGGCGATCAACGGTTCATGGCGATGGCCTCGCGGGGTGCTGGGTTGTCGGAGCGCGATGCCGGTCAGGCGCCGGCGACGGCCTTGAGGTTGACCAGGCGGTTGACGTCGAAGGCATGGCCGTTGGCCTGATGCCAGAATGCCTTGGCGAGCTTGCGCATCAGCGCGATGAGCTGTTTCTGCTTCACCGCCCCGGGGCGGGCGGTCTTGAGCTCATACCAGCGCCTAATCACGGGGTCGCGTTGGCGCAGGCGCAGCGCGGCGAAGTAGAGGTAGAAGCGCGCCAGCGACGGGCCGCGCTTGGTGATGCTGAGCCGGCCTTGGTGCTGGCCACTGCTGTGCTCCTTGAGATTGAGCCCGATGCTCTTGCAGTAGCTCGCGGCGCTGGGATAGGCCTTGGGGTCGCCTTGGGTGGCCAGCAGCACGGCGGTGGTGACCTTGCCGAGCAGCGCTTGCATGGGCGCGAGGCCGTCCGCGGGGGTGACACTACGGGCCAGCTGGCGTTCGGCTTGGCGCTGCTCGCGCTGCGCGGCGATGACCTGCTCGGCTTGCCGGCGCAGCTGCGCCGACTCGCCCGCCGTGCAGGGCAAGCCCAGCGTGGTGCGGGCACTGGCGAGCACGGCGTCGATCTTCTGCTCCGCGAGCAGGCGAGCGCCGAGGTCGCGCAGCAACTGCCGGGCTTGCCGGGCCAACAACGCCAGCGGCGCCGGCCCGCCGTAGGTGGCCACCAACCTGAGCAGCGAGGCGCTGCCGAGACCCAGCAGGTGGGGCAGCTCGGGCCAATGGCGCGCCAACAGCGCCGCGAGCCGATTGCGCTCGGCCTGCGCGCGGGCCTTCGCTTGGCGCAGCCGGCGCAGCTGCGCGAGCTGGTCGCGACGGGCATCAGGGAGCATCTCCCAGCGCGCGCTGCAACCCGCCCAGTGCCGCTTGGCGATCAGCTCGGTGGCCTTGGCATCGTGCAGGCTCGGCACCCCGTCGTAGACCTCAGCGCGATCGTGCACGCGCTTGGCTGCGACCCGATACACGGCGATGCCGCGCCGGTGGAGTTGCCAGCGCAGCGCATCGCCATAGACGCCGCTGGATTCCATGAC
>JANQFI010000003.1 GCA_028277905.1 Chromatiaceae bacterium
CTGATGGTGCGCACGCTGGCGCGTAAGTTCGGCGTGCCGACCGTCGAGTTTTACTACTTCCGAGCGCTCGACGCCCAACGCGACGCGCCGACACGGCACTGACCCGCCCGACACCCCCACCGACCCGCCCCCGAGGCGGGTTTTCTTTGCGTGGACGATAGGCGCGTGCTCGCTCCTCCTCAGGGATCTCTGCGAGCTTCTGCCACTTGCTGGACTGATCGCGGGAAATGCCGAGGTCGGAGAGAGTGGCATTGTCGCCTTGAGCGACTTTGCCGCCTGTGTGTTGATTGCCACGGTCCCCGCCCCGCGTCGCCCGCTCCACCGATCCCCGGCACTTCGGCCGTTGCGACCCCCACCCGCCTGACCCGCGCCAGCACTGGCCCGAATAACCACACGAAATTGTCAACCTATAACTTATCAACATGGCAGGCGATTTCCGTTCCAGCAGTTTTTGTCTATAGGTTGATCTGATGACATGGTTATTTTTCCGCGTGGCTGGTGCTGAGCGATGGCCGGCGAGGGGAACAGGGTCGGGGCCGCGTTACATACCGCCCGCGGTTGTTACCTACAGCGTTACCTAATCGAGCATCCGGCAAAAGAAAAGGCCCCGCGGTCTCCCGTAGGGCCTTGTTTTTATTGGAGCTGGCGGACGGATTCGAACCGACGACCTGCTGATTACAAATCAGCTGCTCTGCCAACTGAGCTACGCCAGCGCGATCAGGGGAGGTGCCGGATCGGGGCCCGGCGGCGAGGCTCATAGTCTAAGCGAGCGGTGCGACGGGCTCAATCGGCTCCTGCCGCGATGTGACCGTTCAGACCCCCCAAGCGATTTGCAGCCAATGTGGACATAAACCTCTGGTTTTCGGTTCTAAGGCGCAGCCTCTTGGGAGGGGGTCTGACGGGTTAGGCCGCGGTGGTCTGCCTGCGGTCGACCTGGCAAGGGCTCAGGCAAAGGCCGCAACGCCAAGCAACACCAGCTCCGGCACAATCTGCGCGGTGGACTGAATGCCGGGCTCCAAGGCGGGGGCGAGGCGCTCGGCATCGCCACCGGTGAGGATGAGCCGGGGCGCCATACCTGTGTGTCGGTGCAGGCGGCGATGCAGGCGCTCGGCGAGGGCGGCAGGGGCCTGGATGCTGGCGGCGGCGATGGCCTCGCCGGTGTCGGCCGCCCAGGGCAGGTCGGACGCGGCGGGCTCGTAGCGCGGGATCTGGGTGCCGGCGAGGAGGCTGTCGCGCATCAGTGTCACGCCGGGCAGGATCAGGCCCCCCAGGTGGCGGCCGCCGGTGGCGAGCAGGTCGTAGGTGACGGCGGTGCCGGCGTCGACGACGAGGGCCGGCGCCGCGCGCCCCTCTGCCTCCAGGCGCCGGTGGACCCCGATGAGCCCAAGGAAGCGGTCGACACCCAAGTGTGACGGCTCCGGATAGGCGATGCGCACCCCGTGGGCCTGGGCTCGGGTCTCGATCCAGTGGGGCTCGATGCGCCAGCGGGCCTCGCACACCCGGGCGACGGCGCGCTTGACCTGCTCGGGGCCGACGCCGGCAGCGATGACGGCATGGATACCATCCAGCTCGTCCCAAACGGCGAGCAGATCGAGCGGCAGGGCGCCGGCATGCAGGGCGCAACCGAAGTCGGTGAGGTCAGCGGCATGCCGATGCCGCAGCGCCCACTTGATGCTGGTGTTGCCAATATCGATCAGGAGTTGCATGGCTTCCACGACCAGGGGTCTGCCATTGGGGCCGCAGCAACAGGCTCGACAGCACGGCTTCCACCGGCCTGACATCGGGGCTCAACGCGCTGTAGATCAGGAGATCAATCGCTCACCTGCAGCCGGTCGCCGGATGCGAATCGCTGCGGCGATTGCCGGCACAACCGATACCAGGCTGTTACCGGTCGGACAGCGCCGGCATCTTCCCGGCGGCTGCGTCCGGCCGCCCCTATGGCGATGATCCGGGTGCACATGCGGGCTGGGATCAGCTACTGCGCATGGCACTTGCCAAGGACACAGCGCCCAGGCTGAGGCGATTGCCGGAAACAAGCATACCGAATGGCGCAGGATTTTCGCTCGCCATCAAGGAGCGGCAGCGGGCGCATAGTCGAGCTCTGTGCCCGCTGCGGCGACGCAGAAGGCGGGCGAAAAGACAAGCCAGGCGGTATGTTTGTTGACAGAAATCGCCTGAGGTGCAGGCAACCGAGCGCGATCCCCGCAAGCG
>JANQFI010000649.1 GCA_028277905.1 Chromatiaceae bacterium
AGGCGATTGCCGGAAACAAACAGACCGAATGGCGCAGGATTTTCGCTCGCCTTCAAGGAGCGGCAGCGGGCGCATCGTCGAGCTCTGTGCCCGCTGCCGTGACGCAGAAGGCGGGCGAAAAGACAAGCCAGGCGGTCTGTTTGTTGACAGAAATCGCCTAAGTCTCCCGGTGCTGCTGGATGACCTGGTAGCGGGCGGTTGGCTCGGGACGGCGACGGCAATCGGCAACCGCGCGGCATCCGGTGACGCGGCTGCCATGTCGGCATCCGCATGGCATCGCGATCATGGGCTGTTGTTATGTACAGCAGAACTCGCCCTGGAGCAGGCATACCGCTCGGGCGTGAAGCCAGTCACCGCGGAGATCGTCGAGGACAGGATCCCGATGGCCCTCAATGCTCAGGAGCCCATGCTCAATCGCAGGTATTCTGACGTGCCTGGGCTCGGTGCGTAAACGACGGGGCGAGCACGATGGCGATCCAGCTCACCGGTGAGGAGCGGCAAGCCCTCTCGTTCGAGAGCTCCGACACCACCGCGTTGCTGCGCGCCGTCGGCGACATCGACGCGTTGCGAGGCGCTCTCGGCGAGCGGGAGGACGGAGGACCGCCTTGCTCGTCGTTGACGCGGGCGTTGTTGCGCAGCGCCGGCGCCGCCAACAGGCCGAGGGCGCCGGCGAAGACCACTTGGCGCCGGGAGCGGTCCGGAAAGGGCACCTGCGGGATCGTCGTTCGAGCCCGTGTTCTCGTAACATGGGGTCTCGTGCCGCTGCGTCGGTTGCCGGGACGCTGCTTTCCGCACTAGGTGTGGCTTCATCGCCTGGGGCCGCTGGTCCGGGTGCATGCAGCGGGCGTAAGCCGGCCCGGCAGCTACAAAGGTACCCGAAATTTCGATCACTCGATGGCACGCGCTGACCTCCTCGTCGATCTCGTCAAGGCCGGTAGCCGAGGTGACCGGGCAGCCTTTGTGCGCCTGGTCGAGTCGATGGCCGCCGAGGAAAGGGCGAACAACCATTCGCTGTTGGCCGACCGTCTGGTTCAGGGGTTGCAGGTCAACGGCCAGGGGCGCAAGCCGCTTGGATTCCAGTTTCCGGACGAGAAAACTGGGGAACCGCTGCATGAGGTCGTCCCCCGCCGTTCGCTTGACTCTCTGATCCTGCCAGACGTCGTTGGAGGCGCCTGCCGGGAGCTGGTCGAGGAACAACACCGGTGCGACCTGCTGCGCTCCTACAGCCTTGAGCCGCGACATCGCGTCCTGCTTGCCGGCCCGCCGGGCAACGGCAAGACCAGCCTTGCCGAGGCCATCGCCGAGGCGCTGATGGTCCCGCTCCTGGTCGTCCGCTACGAGGCCGTCATCGGCAGCTTCCTCGGCGAGACCTCCCAGCGGCTGCGGCGGATCTTCGACCATGTCGGCAGCCGCCGTTGCCTCCTGTTCTTCGACGAGTTCGACACGGTGGGCAAGGAGCGGGGAGATACCCACGAGACCGGCGAGATCAAGCGCGTCGTCAGCACCTTGCTGATGCAGATCGATGCCCTTCCCAGCCATGTGGTCACCATCGTGGCGAGCAATCATCCAGAGTTGCTGGATCGCGCCGTCTGGCGCCGCTTCCAGTTGCGGCTGGAGCTGCCGGCACCGACGCAGCCAATGCTGGAGGCCTGGTTTCGCCGCTTTCAGGATCGGCTTGACCAACCCCTCGGCTTGACGCCGCGATCACTCGCGACGCGCCTGTCCGGGCTCAGCTTCGCGGAGGCCGAGCAGTTCGCCGAGGATGTGCTGCGCCGCCATGTCTTGGCGCTGCCGGACAGCGACCTCAAGCAGATCGTCAAGACAAGGCTGGGTATCTGGCAGCATCGCTTCGCCGCCCCCGAGAGCTCAAGCGCAGGTTCCACCGGCGAGCGGACGGCCGAATGACGATTGAAGACCGGCTCCCGCTACTGCTCTTCCAAGAGCCCGTGCCCGCGAAGAGGCCGCAGGGCAGATTTGGCCCGCCGAAGTTCAACGAGCGCTCGCGACAGCAGGTCGCCGACGATCTCGATCCGAAGCTCAGCCGTCTTCAGCAGGCGATGGAAGCCGAGCGCATCCGCATCCAGGCGAGCGCGGCGGGCATCGAGCCCGAGATGGCGCTGGTGCTTGAGCTCGCCACGACGCCGGCCAATTTTGCTGCCGCGGCGCGTGCCATCGGTCTGGAGTGGCTCGCCGAGGAAGAGATCGAGCTCGATCCAAGCGACGCCATCCATCCTCTCAACCAAAAGGGCGAGCGTCAGGACAAGCCCTACAGAGGCCGGCTCTTCCTCACCATGACCGACCAGCGTGCGCTGAAAGAGCTGCTGAGTCGCTGGAAGCAATGGCGGGATCGCCCGCAAGCCCCCTGGCCGTACGGCGAGACCGCTTGGCGCGATGTCTTCCCGCTGATCGTCGAGATTCGACCCTGGGGGGTGGAGGACCGGCTGCGCGAGACCGGCGTCTTGCAAGACCTCGCCGAGCGCATCGATGCCGGCGAGGAGACCGTTCCGTTTGAGGCCGAGCTGTGGTTTCGCGAGAAGGCCGAGCGGCGCGCCACGGCGGAGGCCGAGGTTGCCAGACTGGTGCGGGAGCTCTGCGGCCGTATCGCCACGCGCTATCAGCTCGCCGAGATCCGCTATCACGCGGTCATCGGCGAGATACCCGCCGAGGCGGCACCGCGTCTGTTGACGAGGGATGACGGCATCGAGCTGCTGCGGTGCAACGATGTCTGGCTGTTTCGTCCCGTCGGACAGTGCGCAGCACCGCTCATCTCACTACCGGAGGGCGCAGCAACCGCAGCGGCGCCGATGGCCGTGCCGGACGAGACCTTAACGCCCGTCGTTGCACTGCTCGATGGCGTGCCCCTTGCCGGTCACAAGCTGCTGGAAAACCGCCTGATCATCGATGATCCCGACGGCTTCGAGGCCGACACATCTGCCGAGCACCGCATGCACGGCACCTCGATGGCATCGCTCGTCGTCCACGGTGAGCTTGATGCACGGGAAGAACCGCTGCGCCGTCGCGTCTACTGCCGTCCGATCATGATCCCTCGCGCAACGGCGTTCCATCCGCAGGAGCACATCCCCGACGGCACGCTTCCAGTTGACCTGATCCACCGCGCGGTACGCCGGCTGTTCGAGGGCGAGGGCGACACCGATGCCCAAGCGCCCGAGGTGCGGATCATCAACCTCTCGGTTGGCGACCCGGCGCGGCCGTTCGACCATAGCCTGAGCCCATGGGCGCGATTGCTGGACTGGCTGTCCTATCGGTACAACGTGCTGTTCGTCGTCAGCGCCGGAAACCAACCCACCCCGCTGGATCTCGACATCCCCGAAACGGATTGGGCGTCCACAGATGCGCAAGAACGTGAAACAACCGTGCTGCGAGCCATCCGTGCAAACGCCCATCGCCGCCGCGTCCTGTCGCCTGCGGAGTCCATCAACGCCCTGACTGTCGGCGCGGCCCACTCGGACTGCTGCCCCGCTGGCGTCCGCGCGCACTATCACTGCGATCCCTTGACCGACCCGTCCTTTGCCAGCCCAATCAGCGCGAATGGACTGGGCTTCTTGCGTGCCGTGAAGCCCGACATGCTGATGCCTGGCGGGCGCCAGCTCTACGAAAACCCCGTGGGCACAAGTTCACCGGAAACGCGAATCAATCCCTTAGGAAACTCCGGACCGCCCGGTCAGCGGACGGGCGTTCCAAGCCCAACCCCCGGCGAGCTGGACAAGACCCTCTGGTTCCGCGGGACCAGCAACGCGGCCGCGCTCGCGACCCGCCTCGGGTCCCAGCTCTGCGAGGTGATCGAGGCGCTGCGCGCAGCGTCCGGCGCCGAGAGCCTTCCGAAGGCCTACGACAGGGTCCTGATCAAGGCGCTGCTTGTCCACGGCACGAGCTGGGGCGAAGCGGGCGAGCGAATGCGGACGCTCTTCCGAGGCGAAGTCGGTGGCCGAAAGATCAAAGAGCACGTCGCCCGCTTCCTCGGATACGGTCTCGCCGACCCGGAGCGCGTCCTCGGCTGCACCGACCGCCGGGCAACCCTGTTGGGCTTCGGACCGCTGGCCAGCGGCGACGCGCACGCCTTCCGCCTGCCGCTGCCGCCCGATCTCAGCGGCCAGCGCGGCCTGCGCCGGTTGACCATCACCTTGCCCTGGCTCAGCCCCATCGCCCCAAGCCAACAGCGCTACCGGAAGGCGCGGCTGCGGTTCGACTCGGATCGCGGATAACCACTGATGGTCAGTTTCCTGACCGCCCGCTTGCTGCTCAAGCAGCGTGACCAGTCCAAGCTGGAAAATTAGGGCAACGCTGGCGGCGGGGAGCGTCGGCTTTCGAGAAGATTTCGGCCTGATTTCCTTTTGACCAAATGGTACGGTCTTCTACGAAGATGCTCGTGCTCTGTTTCCGTTTTCATCCGATCCTCTCCGTAGAGCTCAATATCGGATCAGGAAAAAGATAGCCATGTCGCTGTTCCTGCACTTCCTAAACCGAGAAGCATTCCGTTCCGCTGGATACCCTCAGGACTCGGAACTAGTTGCTACTAGGTTGCGCACGATCACACTGGCACGGGCTGACCCACTGTACACGAACTATTCGAATCTGTTTGAATCAGGTTCGCTCACAAAATCAACCTTAAGCATTACGAGAGCCCTTATCCAAACTGGGCAACTTTACATCCTCGGCGAGCGGCCGACGTTGCAGGAATTCCTTGACTCCCGAGTTGCTAGATAGTGCCTGGCCGAGATCCCACTTTCTCCAATCATGCCAGTGAGTTATAATGTGGCCCCTTGGTCGAAGTTCCGCCGCGTCCCGCGCCACCAGAGGAGAGCAGCGCCGGTGCTCGGCCGGCAACCGACGGATTTTCCTGGGCACTGAGTCGCGCTGCGGGGCGGTCTGATCGCGCAGCGCACAACGGTCTAATGAACCGCGCATACACTTCCGCATGCCTGCGCATGCGACAGAGCATCGACCCGCAACGGAAATGCGGCGAGCAAGACCTCTCCCGGATCGTGCTCGACACCCGCTCGCGTGACGACATTCCGCGCATGCTCCGCGCGCTGCAATACATTGACGTGACCCCCGAGGTCCGCGA
>JANQFI010000096.1 GCA_028277905.1 Chromatiaceae bacterium
TGACTGTTTTATAACAAATGCCGCTCACCCCAATCCAGTGATGTGGGTGAAAATTGTCCAATAATCTGGTCGCTTTCCGCTCGATTTCGGGAGGTCTGATGTTTGTTTCCGGCAATCGCCTTAATTCCCCGCCAGGCGCCGTCGCTGAGGTCGCTGGGATAGCGCTTCCGCCACGTCTTCTAGACATCGCTGGGTAACTTCATAAAAGAATATCAGAATCACCTCTCAACCCATCAATTTTCAAACAGTTTCTAAGGGCAGGGATTGGCGCATGAAATGCCCGCTTTGGGATTGTTCCGTGCGCCACCGGTCTAGGCGAAACAAGGGTTCTCCACACCGGCCGCGGATGCCCTGAGTCAATGTGTCTGTTCTCTGGTTCATCGCCCGATCAGTGCGACGTCATCACCACGCTACGAGGGTATCGGAGCCCAACCCTCGGGCGCCCGCCGCCACTGTCTGCGCCTGGACCAGCCGCGGCATCTCCTGGCGCACGCTGTCCCAGCGGAAGCCGGCGAGCTCGCGGGCGATGGCCACGCACACCAGCTTGGTGTTCCTGCCGGCGCGTGTCATGCTGCGATAGCGCCTGCACAGGCGCACCTGTGCCGTCCAGGCAATGCGCTTCGCCTCGGGTGAGGCGCTCGCGGCCTTGGCCTTCAGAGGCTTGGTCTGACGCGCCGGGAAGCGGTAGCTCCAGGCCGATTCGATCAACATGCGCCGGGCGTGGCTGTTGCCGGTGAGCGTGATCGCCCCTTGGCGTCGGCGCCCACCGGAGGGGTGCTCGCTCGGCACCAGTCCGAGGAAAGCCATCAGCTGCTTGGGCGAGTCGAAGCGGCTGATGTCGCCGAGCTCGGCCAGCAGCACGATGGCGGCGAGCTTGTCGATGCCGCGCAGCCCCACCAGGGAGTCGACCACCGGCGCCAGCGACCACTCGGGCAGTGCGCGCATGAGCTGATCGTTGCGCTGGGCCACCCGCTCGCCGGCGGCGCGCTCGGCATCGCTGTCGGTCTGCAGCACGACCTGCTGCCAGGGGTCGTCCATCTTCAGGCTCGCCAGCCAGTGCTCGTGCGCCGGCGTCCAGCGGCTCTTGCCCTTGGGCCAATGATGGCCGTGGCGCAGCAGGAAGGCGTTGAGCTGCTGGCGCGCCTTGCGCTCCTGGGCCTTGAGATCATCGCGTGCACGGCTCAGATCGCGGATGCGCTCGTGCTCTTGGTCGGGGACCCACACCCCCGTCAGATCCCCGCTGCGCAGCAGACGCGCAAGCTTCAGCGCATCGCGCCGGTCGGTCTTGATGCGCTCACCCGCTTTCTTCAAGGATCTGCGCGGGCGCGACCACCTGGCAGTCGTGGCCGCTGGCGATGGGCTGGCGGTAGAGCCCGTAGCCGCACGGCCCGGCCTCGTCGCAGAACAGCAGCGGCCCACCGTCATACGCCTCGCTTAGCTTCACGATCAGCTTCTCCACCTTCTTCGGCGGGTCGGCAATCTCACCGCGATAGATCGGCTCACCGCGACCCGGCTCGGCCACCGCCACCGCGATCGTCTCCTTGTGCAGGTCCAAGCCGATGTAGGCCGCTTGCTGGTCCAGCTGCTCGGCCGCGCGCGCAACCTACAGCGCCGAGGCTGTCTCCAGGCGAGGCGCTGCTGGGTCAAGCTCGTTCATGACCTGCCCTCCTCAAAGTCGCTCTGTGTCGATGGAGGTCCGTCCTCAACATAACCCAGGTGTGCTGAGGACGGGCAGGTCAAAGCATGATGTCTAAGGCGATTGCCGGAAACAAACAGACCGAATGGCGCAGGATTTTCGCTCGCCTTCAAGGAGCGGCAGCGGGCGCATAGTCGAGCTCTGTGCCCGCTG
>JANQFI010000099.1 GCA_028277905.1 Chromatiaceae bacterium
ACCCATCGGTTGACGGGCCAGCCTTTCTCGGTTCCTTGGGTGAGCTCGTGGTACTGGATGGCGCGATCGACGACGGCGGCGCTGAGGAGTCTCTGGAACAGGAGCCCGCGACTGGCGGAGCGTCGGCGGTTGAACCTGAACTCGAACTCTCCGAGGTACTTCTGCAGATGCCGGCGGTTGACCGCACCTTGGTAGGTGCCCAGCAATACCCGCCGCAGCAGCGAGAACACCCGATGGACACCGGGGAACAGCTCGTGCGCCGGCTCGGCTCTCCTGCTCATCGACACGGCAACGTGTCGGTAGCCCGCGGACTCGAGATCCCGGTAGCCACACCAGCCGTCGGTCTTGACCACGGCATGCTTGCGCACCTGGCTGTCCACGAAGTCACCCAGGGAGACCGCGCTGGCGTCGTCGAGCTGGGCGAGGCGCACGCGGCCGAGGCCGAAGGGCTCTTTGGGCAGCTCGACGGCGGCCGCCACCAGTGCCTTCTTGCGTCGGCTGCGGCCGCCGCAGCCCTCCTCGATGCCGCCAATGTAGGCCTCATCGACCTCCACCAGCCCCTCCAGGGGTAGCTGGTCCCGGTCCTCCATGGCGACCCTGAGCTTGTGCAGCCACGTCCATGCGGTGGGCTGGCTGATCCTTGCCTGGCGCGACAGCTCCAGCGCCGAGATGCCGCGCTTGCTCGACACGAACAGGAACATCGCCACGAACCACGTGCGCAGCGGCTTGCGGGTGCCGTGGAACACCGTGCCCGCAGTCAGCGACGTCTGCCTGCGGCATCCCTGGCACTCATGCACCCTGCGGGTGGCAATCCACCAGGCCGTGGTGCTCCCGCAGCGGGGACACACAAAGCCCTGCGGGTATCGCCAACGGCGCAGGAACGCGAGGCAGCTCTTCTCGGTGGCGAAGCGCTGCTGAAACGCAAGCAGGTCCGAAGGAACGCTGTCGTCCCGCGGAAGGGTCCGGATCGCTCGAAACTCCATGCCAGAACTCCTTGAGTCCGGGGAGCATAGAGAGCGGGTACGACACCCCCACCTGAGCGAGCTTGA
>JANQFI010000169.1 GCA_028277905.1 Chromatiaceae bacterium
CCGTGGCGACACCTTGCTCAGACGGGGGGCTGCTGGAGGCGCTGATGTCCGTCACGGGCAGCGTCATCGTCGGCGCGCCGGAGCCGAGCCCGGACGGGCAGGGCAGCAACAACCGCATCACGCCGCTGCCGGCGATCCTGAGCATCCGTGATCTGCTGCACGGTAGCAGCGACGGCTTGGATGCCCGCGTCTACCGCTGTGCGCCGAGTCGGGACGTCCATGACTGCCTGGCGCCGACGGTCCAAGCCCTCAACCTCACCGGCATGATCGAACGGGTGCGCACGCTGCTGGTGGGCGATGCCGGCACACCGGGGTTGATCGTCAAGTTCCGCCTCGGCAGCGACGACTTCACCGCGGACGAGAAGGCCTTCATGCAGATCGCACCGAACGGCCTCGGCGGCGCGGTGGCGAACCTGGCGAGGACGGACGAGGGCACGGCGCTGCTGTTCGCCGAGCGCGCGGCGCCGGTGATTGCGCTGGAGCTGGTGCAGCTGATGCTGCACGACATGGCCCGGGCCGTGACCCTGGCCACCACGCTGGAGGACAACGCCTATGCGGGCCTGCTGCGCGAGCAGATCGCCACAGCGCGCGCCGAGCTGCGGGCTGAGTACGAGGTCGTCAGCGCCCAGCGGGCGTAGGGTGGAACAAGCGAAGCGGTTCCACCTCTTGCCTCTCGACAACAGCTAACTGAGCGACTATAGCCGCGCCCGCGTCCCCCGCGGCTGTTTCTTCTTCACCGTCGTTACGCACCACTGGCAACGACTGTTTGCCGAGGCCGCAAAGGTCGATCGTCTCCGCGAAGGCTTCTGCCGCAGGTTGGCGAAACACCCTATCCAACTTGACGCCATCGTCGTCCTACCGGACCACTTGCACAGCGTATCGCGGCTTCCAGACGACGATACGGAGTTCTCGCTGCACAAGCTATGGGAGACGTGGCTTCGTCCATGGAGGTTCCTTGGCTTACGGAAGCGCGCCGACGCTATTCGGCGCCGTGGATGCGGAGCTTCAGATCGGTCAGCACGACGAAGCAGCCGGACCATTTGTCGGCGTCTTCGCGCTCGAAGGCATGCAAGATCCGTCGCATCAAGGCCAAGCGGCCCGGTCGTGCCAGGCGCACCAACATGAGGCCGACGTGGGTGCCGGGCCGAAACCGGCGCACGTCCGAAAAATCCAGGTCTTGGGTGATGAAGAAACGGCCTTCGTGCTGTGCCGCGCGCCAGACGCCGGGATCGGCCTGCCCCTGCATGCCCTCCTGTTCCACCGTGTCTGCGTCGTGACCGAGTGCGGATAGGGCGGCGGCCAAACTGCCCGGCAGGTTCTCGTCGAGCTTGATTCTCATGCCACCTTCGGCAGGGGCGGAATCGGCAGATCCTCACCCGCGGATGCGGCGGCAAAGGCAATAACAGCGCGTAGATCATCCGCCGTAATGCTCGGATAGTCGGCGAGGATCTCGTCTATGGTGCCGCCTTCAACCAAGCTCGCGAGCAGTGTTCGCAGAGTAACGCGAGTACCCTTGATGACCGGCTCGCCGCCGCAGACTTGCGGATCTTGGTGAAAGTGCTCAAGGTATTCCATCGTCAATCTCATGAGGAGCGGAGAGAGCGCTGCGGGGCGCATTGTTGAGAGCGGCGCCCGTGTCAAGGGCGACGCGAGTGTCAGGTATTGACTCTTGCCTCTCCTCGTTCAGGTAGCCGAGAAGCATCGGCAAGGCTGCTCTATTATGCATGTGGCCATCCTCGAAGTCGGCTTTCGACAGTCCGGATCGGCGCGGAAGAACTTCGCGACGACAGCATCGCGACAGGAGCGGCCCTACAACAGTGGCAGGCTGATGTCGGCTCTGGGTCGTGAATTGCCAAGGTGGCACGAAGTGGCAAGATCACGCTGCGGGCCTACGGCTACCGAACGCAGGCGGACCTCAACGCGACGAGCTCTCAGTGAAACCGACTGTGTTCGGTGGACAGTCGGACGGCTGCTGCCTGATCCAGAGCGGACGATGCGCATCGTGGTTGCTGACGGTGCAGCGATTTCGATCTAGGCGCGGCGACCAAGGAGCGCGACTTCGCTGTTGATGCTTGACGGCGACCGAGGCCAGGTCCGAAGGCCTGGATTCAAAGCAGCGCAGGTGGCGCCGAGCCGCGATCCCTCCCTTACACTCTTACACTCTAGCTGTCGTCAGCGGCGCCGACCGCTATGTCCGCGACGACCAGAAAGGTCTGCACCGAAAGCGCCTTTCACCGTCGTTCTATCGACCATCCCCGCGCACCATGCCAGCATGAACGGCATGATACAAGTTGGCCTGCTGGCAGCGACAATTCAGTGCAGCACAGCATCGGCCACACCACCTGCCGAAGCGCCGCGCTTCTACGAGCGCGGCGCGGAGGGCTGGTTCTGGTAGGCCGAGGAGTCGGCGGGCGAAGAACGCGACCCCGTTCCTGAGGCGCTGTCCCAGCCCGAGCCGCAGCCGTCCCCGCGGCCTCAAGCCGACCAGGCCGAAGCGCGAGCCCCCGCTGCTCCCGCCGGCCCGCCACCACTCTCCGCCGCGTGGCTGCGGGCGAATCTGGAGCGCTACCGCGACAGCGCCATCGACGACCCGTCACCGCGCAACGTTGCGCTGTACCTCTATCTGCAACGCCTCGCCATCGACAAGGCCGAGCGCTTCGCGGA
>JANQFI010000220.1 GCA_028277905.1 Chromatiaceae bacterium
GATCCGCCTGCCCGCGCGTGCCCGCGAGCGCATCGCCAACGCCGAGCGGCTGACCACACAGCTGTTGGCCACCATGACCTGCTTCTTCGCCACCATCCAGGCCAAGGTCGAGGCGCTGGGCCTGGCCCCCGAGATCGAAACGCTCGGGCATCAACAGCTCATCCCAGCGCTCGATCTGGAGCGGGTCGCCGCGCGCAGCACCCGCGCCGAGCGGCGCCACGAACTGCATCGGCGATCCCTTCAGGTGTTGGCGCCGCTGCGCCAACCCGACTCGCCGCTACAGCGCCTCGACCCCGATCGGCGCCGCGAGATCGAAACCGTCGTCGCCGAGTGCGCCGACCTCTTCCAACGCAGCAGCTCGTGCGTGGAAGGGCGCAACGGGCAACTGGCCCTGCATCACCACGGCAAGCACCGCCTGAGCGACCGCAAGCTCGCCGCACTCGACCCGCCCCCGCAACCGGCCCGAAAACGGCCCCGACCCCCGCGTGCCGCCTACCTCGAACCGATGGCGGCATAGCGGGGGTGGCCGGAACGATGATCAAGGCCGGTCGCTAGCGCTCCCCTCGTCGGCTGACCCAAGGCGTTAGGCATCTGGGAGGAGAGATGGCAGGAGAGTGGGAAAATCAGCTACCACGCCCAGAGGGGGTGGTTTGATGAAGGCCCCCAGAGGGGGCCAGTTCACTTAAAAACAGGCCTAAAGGCCCTCAACCTCTCTCCAATACCCACGTTGCGGGAACGGCTTGCGCAGAACCTCCGATCTGATGCCGCAGCGATCCCGATGGTTGTCAAGGTAGTTGTGCTTCAAAGCACGAACAGAGAGTGACGCTCGCAGCCAGATGCCATATGGGATTGGCCCTGCCAGTCTCACGGGGTCCTCTCGGTCCGCTTTGCCCCGGCGTGACCAGGATCATCTCCCAACTCCCTCAGCACGCCGGGACGGCAGAGCCTTGAGGAGTCCACCGCCAAAGGCGGTGGCTTACCTGCTGCGAGTTAATAGATATGCAGTCGCCTTCCAAGATTCATTTGATTAGAGAGATGGGCATATCCTTTGGCCAGAATCCCGGCAATTTTAGAGGCAGATTGGAACAACTAGAGCGGGCCTTTCGAGCTGACTTTGATAGAAGAAAATGCAAGGTGTTTGATGCCTCTGGGAATGTAATAGAGGAATATGAAATCAAATGAATCCGCGGTTCCGGTGACGCAGCTCCGGTGACAGTTTGCTGAACTGCTCCCGCCGGGGAATCCGAATCGAGAACGGACCTACGCCGAGCCGGTGCATCCGTATCTGCTCACGCTATCTGGCGGCGGTTTCAGTTGCAGCAAATCCATTGCCTCATCGGGCTAGAGCCGGCCCGGGCCGGGCGAAATCACGATGTTCAAGCTCTAATCCTCGTCCTACCGCCATTGCGAGCAACCGGGCCGAACCAGTGGCGGAATTGCGACATCTTCAGGCTCAGGGACAAACAACCCGGAACGGGTTGACCACGGTCAACGTCCCGTCGATCGCCTGCGCATGCTGCAAGTTCTCCGTGTGGAGCGTTGCGCAACCGGCGGACAGGGCGCTGGAAAGGATCAGGCTGTCGAAATGACCAAAGCCGTAGCGTTCGGAAAGCGACCAGGCACGGCGTATCTCGGCCAGGCCTACGTCCACGAGATGGCTGAGATCGATCACCAGGGAAAGCTCCTCCGCCACACGCGCTGGGGGCCAGTCGGCCTTCCGTCGAAGGACGTGGCTGCACTCGTTGAGCGCCTGCGTGGAGATGGTAGGGGTTGCCGCCAGCAGATCGCGGGCGTGCTGGCGTTTCGGCTCCTCGTCTCCTAAGGCGTAGAGAAAGATATTGCTGTCCAGGAAGACCGAGGCTGCCATATCAGACGCCTCGGAAGTCGTCGTAAAGGGCATTCCGGTTGGCGATGGGTTTGCCCCCCCAACGAATCCGTATGCCGTCCAAGCGGGCAAGGGCTTCTTTGCGCTTGGCTTGGTCCTGCGCGCCATCGGCGCGGGCAGGAGTGGCGGCGTAGCGCTGCTCCAGAAACTCGATGAAGTCCAGGGCTTCCCGCGCCGCGTGCTCTGGCAGGTGCAGACTGCGCTGGTAGATGGTCTCTGCAATGGTCATCTAGGGTGTTCCTCTTGTATCGGCATCAAATGGATCACGGGGGGCTCGACCAATCAACCCGGGCGGCGAGATTCCTCGCGGCCCTGTGCACTACCGACAATACCTGAATCGGCCTGAAGCCTAGCACCATGGCGCGCCGCGATCGACGTCCTGCGCTCGACCAACTGCTTTGCATCGGATCGTCGGTTGCCCGCGGAAACCCGGCGCTCGCGCCAACCACGCCGAGGGACCGCAACTGGGACAGTGCGGACAGTCGGCCGCCGAGGCGGGATGTCAGGCTTAGGTCGCAAGCCACCAATACGACCACCGGTGCTGACGATTCATCCTGGAGGGCGCTGAATCTGCTGCGGCTGGTCATGCTGGACGCTTGAAGGCTTGCAGCGCGCCGGTGACCGCGGACCAGCCGATGGTTGCCCGATTACCCGCAACACCTTCGTGGTAGCTGCGATTCGAGGCATCGGCAAGGAGTGCGGCCCAGATGCGCGAGAGATTGTGGGCGAAGGCCTCGTCGCTGAGACGACCTGCCCGCCAGGCATCCAGACCGGCGTCGCGGGCCAGAAGGATCCCCATGCGGTCCTGCAACTCGGGCGTGAAGCGTTCGTGTCCGCTCAGGCCCATGCGCGCGATGAGGGCGTCGCGGGTGTCGTCAATGATCTGGTAACGGCCCACAGGGGAACCGCCACGTTCGGCGACCAAAAGCTGCTGCAACTGCCGGACCTGATCCAGCGTCATGTCCGTCAGGCGGACATCCTGCTGACCGGCATCGCGGAAGAGCGCGTTGTAGTTGCCCTGGGATTCCGGCTTTGCAATCAGATCCAGCACTTGGCCATGCGTGCCGCCTGGCACGCTCGAATGGATCAGGCCGCCGAGCGGACCGGCGGTCGCGCCCGGCGTCAGCGCTTCAGTTTTTTTTTTGAGCCTCCGCGACGTCCGCCTGCGCCCGGTTGTAGGCGACGACGGCCGTCAGCTTGCTGTTATCGAGGCCCTGCGCGGCCTGGCTCAGCCGATCGGCGATGGCACCGCCAAGGGCCGGCCCGTGCGCCTCCATGAGCTGCTCGCGCAGCTCCTGCTGCTCCGCGGAGCTGACGTGGACGGCACCGAGCGCGGAGTTGGCCAACAGGGCGTTGTCGACCTCACCGCGGTAGAACGCGTCCTGCGCGGTCGTCAGCGCGTTTTCAGGTAGCGTCTTCAGCTGGTACGACGCCAGGTCGCCAATCGCGTCGCCATAGCGGTCCCGCGCTTGCTCCACCGAAGCCTGCCAGCCCTCACCGCGCTGCAACCCGCCCAGCAGACCGTCGAAGGCGGCCACTGCGCGGTCACCCTGGATGATGCCGCGCCGGAGCAGGTTCTCGATGCCTCCCGCGAGCTTGTCCGTGGTCGCCTCTGCCGGCGAGCGGTGCGTGTTCGCGTCCGCGACAATCCTGCGCTGCCAGTGGGCGGCGCGCTGCTCGGCCGGCGTGAAGACGCTGCGCGTGCCCTGCTGTTCGTCCTGGCTGACGCAATTCGCGAGGCTGGCCTGGAAGCCGGTGTCGGACGTGGCCTTGGTGGCCAGGTCATCGGCCATGCGCTGGGCGAGCTGCTCGCTGACTTGGTACTGGCTCTGCAAGCGTCCGGACAGATCTCCGGCGATGGCCGCCCGGGACCGACCGCTGCCGGCAAGACCCGCCCCGACCGCAAGCATGCCAGCCAATTGATTGCCGGAGACGCCGGACTCCGAGTACTGCTGCGACAGGCTCCAGCCTTCGCTGAGCAATGTCCGATCCGTCAGACTCCTACTCGCCGAGTAATCGAGCCCGAGCGCCCGATTCTCGACGGACTCACTGGTCTGCGACGCCGACCGCGTCGCGCTCTGCCCGAGCGAGGCGACGAACTGCCGCGAGGACTGCTGCAGCGCCTGTTCCGTCAGCGTCGCCTCGCGGCTCGCCTGGGTGCCCATGTCGAAGCGCGGCAGCACGCCCTCGGCGCCGGTGGCGACGGTGCCGGCATAGGGTGTGCTCTGATAGCCGGAGCTGACCGCCGACGCCGGTGCCGTGGAGCTGACACCGGGTGACAGCATGGTCTCGTCGATGTGGTCGCTGCCGCGCAGCCGCCCCGCCAGATGGGTCGCGGTGATGGCGCTGCCATAGATCAGCATGAGCGAGATCGCCGGGGTCGCCGCCGCCAGCATGCCGCCGGTCGCAAGCCAGTCCTGCAGCACCAGGTCCAGCTGCATCAGGCCATAGAAGGAGAATGGGTCGAGACCGGCGACATTGGCCAGCGCGTCCAGATCGCGGCCGGCGGCCATCATCAGGTACAGATTCGTGACCGCCAGCACTGGCAGGCAGAGCTGGGTCCAGAGGGCGAACATCAGCCACTTGCCGGCCAGGCTGATGCCCATCGGCCCAAGCGCCACGGCAAACCCCATCAGCGGCGCGATGGTGTAGATGAAGCCCTCGAAGAAGGTCATCATCGGCCGGACGATGTTCATGAACAGCGACTGCTCGGCGGCCGACTGGGCGTTGCGCTGGGCAATGGCCTGCTGCACCGGGGTGGCCGCGGACCATTGCAGCCGGCTCTCGTGGGTCAGCACGATGCCCTTCTCCAGCCAGCCGAGGGCCGCGGACATCAGCATGTAGTCCTGGGCATCGCGCCCGGCGCCGGCCAGGGCATCGACGGCGTTCTGGAGCTTGGCGTCGACGTCTGCTGTGCTCGCCACACCGAAGCGCGCCTGCAGGGTCTGCTTCACCGCCGGCACGAAGGAAGCGGGCAGCATGCCCTCGATCCGCGTCCAGGCCTGATCGCATCGGAGCGTCGTCGCCGCCCCGCCCTCCTAGTAGACGGTGGTGAAGGCTGCACATTGTCGCTGGCCAGGGCCGAGACGACGTCCGGCGCCTGCATGATGTCATCGAGGCTGCGCCGGTGCGTGTCCACGTCCGCCAGCACGCAGTCGGCGACGTAGCTGACCAGGGAGCGCTCTACATCTCTGCCCGGCACCGGCGCGTTCGCAACCCCGAGTGACGCTCTGGACAGGGTCGCCTTGCGCACACCGGCGAGGGTCCGCAAGGCATCGGCGAAACCCTGCCCGGTCATCGACGGCGTCGAGACAGCCTGCTCCGTCAGTCGCGTGACGCCGAAGCCCACGTTCGACATCGCCGCCCCGACAGCCGCGGGGCCGACGGGCACATTGTCCACCACCCGCACCGCGCCGGTGTAGGAGTCCTCCACGGTCACCGACACCGAGCTGCCGAAGGCCAGCATGTAGACCAGCATCGCGACGAAGAAGCGCCCGAAGTAGAGCGTGTTGTTCACCAACCCCTGGAACATGCCGAGGATCATCCCGATGACCAGCCCGACGGCCGCGAGCTGGCGAAAGTCGCCAGTGCCGGTGAGCGCAGCGACGGCGTTCAGGATCTGCGTCAGGAACGCGGCATCGCCCGCCAGCAGCGTCCGCACGCGTTCGATCATGCCGGTGAGGTTGAGGGCTTGGACCGGCGGCGCCAGGCAGTCATGGACGTCCCGGCTCGGCGCACAGCGGTAGACGCGGGCATCCAAGCCGTCGCTGCTGCCGTGCAGCAGATCACGGATGCTCAGGATCGCCGGCAGCGGCGTGATGCGGTTGTTGCTGCCCCGCCCGTCCGGGCTCGGCTCCGGCGCGCCGACGATGACGCTGCCCGTGACGGACATCAGCGCCTCCAGCAGCCCCCCGTCTGAGCAAGGTGTCGCCACGG
>JANQFI010000228.1 GCA_028277905.1 Chromatiaceae bacterium
CCACTCCCAGACATTGCCCGCCACATCGTGCAGCCCCCAGGCATTGGCCTGCAGACTGCCGACCGGCAGCGTCTTCCCCCGGTACACGCCGGTCTTCGCACCGCAGCCGTTGTAGTCGTAGTCGCCGTTGTAGTTCGCCTGGTCGGTGTCGATGCATGCACCGCTCCAGAAGGGTGTCGTGGTCCCGGCCCGCGCCGCATACTCCCACTCCGCCTCGCTCGGCAGGCGATACCCCTTGCCGGTGCGCGCGTTGAGCTTGCCGATGTAGGCGTTCACATCGTTCCAGGACACGTTCTCGACTGGACAGTCGTCGCAGCCCGAGAAACGCGACGGATTGCTGCCCATCATGGTCTTCCACTGCGCCTGGGTGACCTCGTACTTGCCGATTTTGAATGCATCGACACAGACGCGGTGACGGCGCTCGTCGGCGTCGCGCTCCGCTTCGCTTGTCGGGCTGCCCATCTGGAAGCAGCCGCCGGGGATCGCCACCAGCTCCGGCTCATAGGGCGCCCGCGGCGGCGGTTCGGCGGCCAGCTCGAAGTGCACCTGCGCCCAGGCGTTCGGCGCGATCGCGACGCGCCGGGATTGGTCCGCGTAGCCGTCGGCGCTCACCGCGACCTCGACCTCGCCGACCGGCAGCCCCTGACTCAGGTTCAGTGGCTTTCCCGGACGGGCCGTGCCAACCGTGCGGCCGGCGACCGTCACGCGCGCCTCGGTGTTGACGCTGACCTGCAGATAGCCCCGCAGCGGCGGAGGCGGCGCCACCACGGGACCAGGCGCCGGCGGGCGGAGGTAGAACTGCCCGAGGACCATGCCTTCCTGCCACGGCGTCTGCTTGCCTCCGGTCTCCCGATGGACGCGAGCCGCGGTGCGCTGCGCGAGCTCGAAGAGGCTGATCCCCGGCTCATCGAGCGCGGCTAGCAGCTCCCTGGTGAAGACGCCGTTGCGCCCATCGCCGTCGGCCGCGACCTGGCCAGGCTCGGTGGCGTAGAGGATGAGCGCACCGCTCGCCGGGCTCATCCGCGCCAGGCCGCGGCTGGCGCTGCGGAAGCCGCGGCCGTACGGGTTGTTGCGGCAGGCATCGAGCACGACCAGGTTGAGCCCATTGCCGGCCTCGCGCATGCCGTCGAGCACCCGGCCGGCGGCCACCGCCTCGTAGCGGACATCGCTCTCGCGCTCGATCTGCGCACCGATCGGGATCAAATAGTTCTCCCCACCGACCTCCAGGCCGTGCCCGGCGTAGTAGAAGAGCCCGACTCCGCCGCGCGCGAGGGCGCGCGTGAAGCCACGGATGGCCTCCTCCATGGCACGCTGGTCGGCGTCGAGCAGGCGGGTGACCTCGAAATCTAGCCTCTCGAGCTTGGCGGCCAGGTCCTGGGCGTCGTGGGTCGGATTGCGCAGCGGCGCATTGTGATAACCGCCGTTGCCGATCACGAGGGCGAGGCGCCGATCGTCGCCTCGGCTCGCCCGAGGTCCGCCAGGCGCATTCCCTGGCGAATCCATCGCCCGCGACGCGCCCTGCGACGCGACCGCCCCTTCCCACCTCGGTCCGAGCCACTGGATTGCCGCGAGTCCGAGCGCAACGGCCGCAACCAGACCCACCACAGCGAACCACCATGATCGTTTCACCCAATCACCTCTTCGGCTTCTCGGTCTCGAGTGTGGACGCCCCGCCCAGGCCGCCGAATCCAGCTGGACGCGCGGGAGACCAGCGATCGCCGGCGCGGCGATCCCTAACCATGTTAACGGCAGCCGGTCGACACAATGACAATCGCCGATGTCCTCGACTTTGTCATTTCCCTGTTGCGCTGCCGTTTCCTCCATGGTGACGAGGGAGCCTTCGCCGGAGCAACCAGTCCCTGGGGTCGATCGGCGCCTCTGCTATCCTTCGCTCCCTCGCCCTCTGGGAGAGGGTTGGGTTGGGGTGAGGGAACGATCAGGGACGAGGCGCCTTTTCATGATCAGGGGTGGCTCGCCTCGTCCCATGATCGTTAGCGGGCGCTGTGTAGCATCGCCACCACGGCGATGGTGGATCCTGGTGCCAATTGCGGTAGCACGCCCAGATCGGTGGCGGGACGCATTGGATGAGGCATCGGAGGTAGACACCGATGAGAGAAGCAGGGCGTGCGATGCGAGTGGGTCTGCTCGTGATCGCTCTGGCGAGCATGGCGATGGTCGCAGGGTTATTGCCGCGGGCGGGCATGGTGGATTTGGCGCTCACGCCGCTTGGCGTGTCGGAGGCCCAGGCCGCAACGCGACCGTCCAGCGGTGCTGGTGAGCGTCGTCTGGCCCTGGTCATCGGCAACGCCGCCTACCCAGACGACCCGCTGGTCAACACCGTCAATGATGCCGCAGACATGGCGGCCAAGCTCGACGAGCTCGGCTTCCGCGTGACCAAGCACACCAACCTCCGCCGGCGTGCACTGGCACGGGCTTTGACGGACTTCGTGCGCGAGGCGCGGGGCGAGGACGGTGTGGCGTTGTTCTATTATTCGGGGCACGGCTTGCAGGTCGACGGCAGGAACTATTTGGTGCCGGTCGATGCCGAGATCCGCGACGCGCTCGATGTCCCGGTCGAGGCCATCGCGGTCGACCGGCTGCTGGCCGGGCTTGGCGACCGGGGCGAGTCGGCGATCAATCTGTTGATCCTCGATGCCTGCCGCGACAACCCCTATGGCGGCTCCGGCAAGAAGGGCCTCGGCGACAAAGGGCTGGCGCGCGTCACGGCGCCGAGCGGCACCTTGATCCTCTACGCCACGCGCCCCGGCGAGACGGCGAGCGACAACCCGGGCGGGCGCAACGGGCTGTTCACCAAGCACCTGCTGGCGGCGATCGACGATCCCGGCGTCGCCGTCGAGGACGCCTTCAAAGAGGTCGCGCGCCATGTCTACCGCGACAGCCGCAAGGCGCAGTCGCCGTGGCAGGAGGGGGTGATCTTCGGGCAGTTCTACTTCCGCCCGCCGGCGCCTGGTCCCGTGGCGCCGCCACCCCCGCCGCTGCGGGGGTATCTGCAGGTGAGCGTCAGCACGGAGGCGCGCGTGACGGTCGCCGGCCGGGCGGTGGGCAAAGCCCAGCCGGGGCAGCCGTTGAACCTGAGCCGGGGGCTGCCGGTCGGCGCGGTCGAGGTCGAGGTCGGCGCGCCGGGCCATGAGGGGCAGACGCGCCGGGTCACGATCCCGCCGAACGCCTGGGCGCAGGTGCATTTCACGCTTGAGCGCGAGGCCGCGGCGGCACCGCCCCCTCCGCCGGCCGCCGAGCCGGCCGAGCTGATCGTGCGCTCCAATGTGGCCGGGGATACCTGGTACCTCGACGGCACGGCGGTGGGGCCGACCGGTCCGCGCTCCCATGAGGTGTCCGCCGGCGACCACGTGGTGCGCGTCGAGAAGGACGGCTACGAGCCGTACGAGGCGACCCTGGAGCTTCAGCCCGGCGCGCGGCGCACCGTCAAGGTCGAGCTCGAGCGGGCGCGGCTCGCCTTCGAGCCGGAGCTGGTGTCCATCCCCGGCGGCTGCTTTCAGATGGGCAGCCCGGGGAGCGAGGAAGGTCGCGATGACGATGAGCGCCAGCATCGCATCTGTGTCGAGGCCTTCAAGCTGGCCAAGCACGAAGTGACGGTCGGCGCCTTCGCCCGCTTCGTGGCGGCGAGCGGGTACAAGACCGACGCTGAGCGCAACGTCGGCGGGGCGGAGGGTTGCTTCACCTACGATCAAGACGACGCCGATAAGGCATGGAACTGGCGCAGTTGGGCGAGCTGGCGGCGGCCGAACAAGTACCAGGACAACCGTGATGAGCATCCGGTGGCGTGCGTGAGCTGGAACGATGCGCAGGCGTACATCGCCTGGCTGAATCGCGAGACGGGCCGGGGCTACCGGCTGCCGAGCGAGGCCGAATGGGAGTACGCGGCACGGGCGGGGACGCAGACGGCGCGCTTCTGGGGCGAGGATGCTGACAAGGCCTGCCGGTACGCCAACGTCGCCGATGCCACCAAGTTGCCGAACAACTTCAGCTGGACGGAAAGGCATGATTGCGCCGACGGCCATGCCTTTGCGAGCCCCGTCGGCCGCTTGGAGCCGAATCATTGGGGTCTTTACGACATGCTGGGCAACGTCTGGGAGTGGACCTGCTCGGCCTATGACGCGGACTATGGCGGAGCCGAGCAGCGCTGCGCAGGCAAGAATCACGCCGGCCGGGTGGCGCTCCGTGGCGGTTCCTGGTTCAACAACCCGCGCTGGGTGCGTTCCGCCTCCCGCTCCTGGCACTCGCCCGACATCCGTGTCGTCAACCTCGGCTTTCGTCTTGCCCAGGATTGACTTGATGCTCTTTTCTTTTCCCTTTTTCGGGGGTCCAGGGGGCAGCGCCCCCTGGCTCGATTTTTTCAGACCTCACACTTGATGTGGAATTTCTGGCTCGGTTCGGTCTCGCCGAGCGTGCCGAGCGGCAGCGTGTCTGCTGTGCCGGCCCATCCCGGCTGCGCCAGGATACTCGAGCAACCTCGGGCGCGCTGATGTGCGCGTGAGGAGTCCTGCGGCATCGCCTGCAAACGAGCCGCCACCGTCCGGGTCGGCGACGGGCTGGTGGGCGGCCTTGATCCCCGCTCAATCCCCTCTGTCAGGCGCCGCTTTGGCCCGTTGCTGCCTGAGCCAGGCGCCGATCTGCCGGCCGATCTCCTCAAGCAGCCGGGCGCCGTGCTCATAACGGCGGGTGTCGATGACCTTGAGCTCGTGGCAGAGCCGCCAGAGGTGTCGGGCGACCTGCAGGCGGCCGTTCGCCCGCTCCAGCAGGCCACGCTTGTCGCGCCGATACGCCGCTTGTGCGACGGCCTCGAGCACCTCCAGCAGCGCCTCCTCGAGCCGCTGCCCGAGGGTGAAGCGACGGCTGCGCGGCAGGCGGTCCAGCGTCGGGATCAGCCAGAGCAATGCGCGGTGGCAATCTTCGACGACTTGGGGCAGCTCGCTTGGCGTCATCCTGCTTTCTCTCCGATATATGTGAGGTGACGGAGGCCGGATTCCTCGTCCACTCCATGCGAACGCGCTCGATCGCCTGGCCGGGCGGACGAGCGGGCTGGCAGGCCGAGATCCGGCGCACC
Organism: Chromatiaceae bacterium; assembly: GCA_028277905.1. Lineage (GTDB taxonomy): Bacteria > Pseudomonadota > Gammaproteobacteria > Chromatiales > Chromatiaceae > Thiohalocapsa. The sequence goes on from JANQFI010000228.1 coordinate 5,087, forward strand.
CGCGACGGCCTCGACCTGCTCGGCTACCGGGTCTTCCCCGACTTCGTGCGACTGCGCGACGATAATGGCCACCGCTTCGCGCGGCGACTGCGAGACCTAGCCTCGGGGTATGCGGCAGGGCGAGTCGGCTGGGCGGAGATTGATCCGCGCGTGCAGAGCTGGATCGGCCACGCGCGGCAGGCGGATTCCGAAGGCCTGCGGCGCGTGCTGCTTGGATCGGTGATCTTTCGTCGCGTGGGGGAGGCGCGATCGCAGGCGACGCTTTCAGCCGGCTGGGGCGGCCCGCAGGCGAGCAATGGGAAACCGCCAGCCGCCCAGGGCTAGCTGTCGGAAAGCTCCAAGCGCCGTTCGATACGCTCGATCCGTTTGGTCAGCTGATCGATATTGACCTGTTGCCGAATGTAATTGTCGTATTGGTCGGCTGCCTCGTGCTTCATGCCCGCCTGACCGCGCTCGATCGTGACTAGCCGAAACTTGAGATCATCCATATCCTGCTCGTGGCGTGCGCGAAAGTCGCGTAGCTCATTACGTAACGCCTTCAGATGTTCCAAGATCAAATTCTCGACGTTGTCTATCATCAGTGTCTTCCAAGAGGATCAAGAGCGATCTTATAGCAAGATTGTCCGCCTAATGGCGCAAGCTGCTGCGGGGCTTGCGGCCCGCCCTGCTCAGCCCGGCTGGACTCTGTCACGCTGCGGATCAAGACGACAAGTAATGATTCAGAAACAACCTACACACCGTAGGTTGGGCAAAGCGGAGCGTGCCCAACAAGGGCGGCTCAAGTTGTACCACTTGTTTCTGAATCGTTC
>JANQFI010000293.1 GCA_028277905.1 Chromatiaceae bacterium
CCTAAATAGAGCAGTTGCCCTCCTCAGCTGGCGAAATTCGCCGGCCGATGCGGTGCATGGAGCGTGATCGCGCAGCCGTTGTCGACTCAAGCCGGCGCCGGCAGCGGGTCGGGCGGCTGGAGCTGGCGGCCGTGGAGGTACTTGACCATGGCACGCGAGAGAATTCGGTACCAGCGCTGGGTCGGCGTCAACTGCTCCGCGGTTAATCGCAGTCCGTGGAGGAAGGCGGCGAGGTTGCGGCAGGCGCGCTCGACCCAGTCGGCTTCGGCGTGGTGATGGGTGATGACCAGGCGGCGCTGGCGAGCATGCTCAATGGCACGTGCCGGGGCATTGAGCAGCAGCGGGCGGGAGGTGATCGACTCGCTGTGCTTGTCGGGCTCGGCGAGGCGCACGAAGATGCTCCACCAGTTGCAGACCAATGCGCTCATGCGCGCCATGATCCGGCAGCGTTTGAGATCGCGGGTGGTGAAGCCGCCCCAGCCCCAGTGGTGTTTGAGGTCGTCGAAATTGTTCTCGCAGTCGGCACGGTCGCGGTAGAGGGCGGCGATGGTGAGGATCTCATCGGCGAGCGAGGTCACTAGCACGCCGTATTCGTACAGACGCACAGTCTTCTCGACCTCGGTCAAGCTTAGGCGCAGCTGCCCGGATTCATCGGGCTGCTCAATGGCAAGGTCTTTGGCCAAACGACGGCGCAGCACGACGACGCGGCGCGCGCGGCTCCAGCCCGAGAGGCGCAGGCGCGCTTCCGCGCCCTGCCAACCCTGACCGGCATCGCTCCACTCGGCGTCGCGCAGGAGACGCTCGACAAGCTGTTTGGTACGTTTGGTCATGCGCTGCTTGAACAGGTAAGGCAGTCCTTCCTGCTCGCAGCGCTGCATGTTCGCCTCGGTGCCCCAGTCGCGATCACCGCGCAGCAGCCGCGGCCAGCGCGCCCGACCGATGCGCTCGAGCAATGCCCAGAGCCCCGGCGCACTGAACTTGGAGTGGTGTTGGTTGCCGGGCTGCACCTCCACGTCCAACACCAGACGTAGGTTGCCGATGAAGTAGGTATGGTAGGTATGCGATGGCCGGCCCGGCTTGTGCGGGTTGTAGCCGAGCACCGCGCCCTCCTGATGGCCGTAGATGGGCTTGACGGTTACATCGGCATCGAGAATCCACGGCTCGCCGAGCAGCGGCTCGGTGACCAACAGCAGATGCCGCTGCAGCCACGCCAGCGCCGCCTCTTCCTCCATCTTCTTCAAGGTGCCGCGCACCGAGTCCTCGCTGACGACCTTCGCCATGCCCAGCAGCGGCGCATTAACACTGTCCCCGCGCAGCGCGCTGATGTGCGCATAGCGCCAGTGCCCGCAGAGGATCGACAGCACCGCCGTGCCCAGCACATCGCGCTTGCTCGGCGCGTTCGGGCTCGTCCAGTGCACCGGGCATTCCTCAACCCAGGGATCGAACAGGCCGCTGACCTTTAGGTACTCGGTGAAAAACGGTAATTGACCCAGTGGCGTGATCGCCGCCGATGGGTCCCACTCAACGTACAATCGGCCACCGAACGTTTCCAATGCAACCGGCCCCTCGGCTGGAACCAGGGCTCGGCAGTCGGATTCGGGCCGTGGCTGCGGCTCACCCAAAGGGTGAAGAGAAAGATCGCTCATAGGCACCTCCTTGTACCGCGATTTCAGCAAGTTAGACTGCGATCAGCAAGATCCAACTGCTCTATTTGGGAT
>JANQFI010000301.1 GCA_028277905.1 Chromatiaceae bacterium
AACGCTTGGCCACTGCGTACGCCCAAGCCAGGTACCGCATCGACACCCGGGAAACATCGCGTTGCTCATGTCCGCAATGCATTTCGGTCCTCGGTTACGACAACGACAACGACAACGACAACGACAACGATTGTATAACTTATTCTTGAATCGTTCCTAAGTACATCACCCAAAAGCACAATGTTGCCCGGAAGCTACTGATGCCCACTGGCTGCGAACAGGGTCGCGACGCCGGGCGCACCAACACCACTGGTTCCTGCTACAGAACCCCAGGCTTGTCGTCTGCTGCAGACGGTCGGGTAGGAGCATGGGGCGGCGGAGTGCTACAGGCGCGTTATCTTGCCGACGCGCAACAAGGCAAATCGACGCGGATCCACCAACGCCTGGCGCCTCTCGCGGCTCGGTTGCATGGGGCCTTGGGCCAACCGCGAAACGAGCCGACTCTCATAGATCTTGCGATCAACACCCACATCCTTCAGGGCAAATGGTCGCCAGGTGACCGCCCTGCCGCAGCGGATATTCCGGGCCCCGTGCCGTCGTCTCCCGCTCGCGCCAGACCCAGACGCAGGAGCATGCGCAGCCGGCGCAGCTGATCGGCGGGCACGGCGTCCGCGGTGAGTAGCAGCGTGGGACGCCGCAGACGACCGGCGCGCAAGTGCAGGATCACGAGCCCAAGGCCGACGAAGGTGGACGGCGCGAGCGCCACGGGCCGGGTGCTAGCGTCGGCGAAGGTCGCCTGCCAGCCCCGCTCGTTCCAGTCGAGGGCCACCACCGACCAGGGTACCCGGCGCAGCACCTGCGCCCAGATGACATAGGGTAGGCTGGCCATGATCATGCCAGCGAGCAGAACCCGCAAGCCAATGCCCGGTGCCGGCAGCGGCACCAGCACCGCCAGCGCGGCCGCGTGCGTCAGCAGAACCAATGCCAGGAGCCGGCGCGACGGCCGAGGCGCGATGCGCAGCGGCGGCAGATTCTGATGGCCGGACATGGCTGCTAAGGCGATTGCCGGAAACAAACATACCGAATGGCGCAGGATTCTCGTCCGCCTTCGCGAAGCGACAGCGCGTGCATAGTCGTTCCATGTGCGCGTTGCTGCGACAAAGAGGGCGGGCGAGAAGACAAGCCAGGCGGTATGTTTGTTGACAGAAATCGCCCAAATGCCAGGTAATCGCCGCCAGACGGTTTCAGCCGCGATGGTGGATGCGCTTCGTCTATCCATGGCGCTCACCTAGTGCTTTGCTGCGGAAGTTCCGAGACCGGGATTCCCTCGTTGACGTTGTCGTAATCGCAATCGTAGTCGAATATCCGCAGGGTCGAGACCGCGATCACGACAACGACAACGACCTGAGAGGGTCTCGGGACATTCCCACTGCTGCGCTAGGGCGCTCACCTCGTCTGGGGCGCGTCCCTTAGCTCAGGATCTCGCCGGCATAGTCGGCAATGCCCGGATTGCCTTCGACATTCTTGAGCTTCGGCGTATTGAGCTTGTCAAGCTTGATCGTTTTTGCGTCGCGCAGGTAGGTGGCGACCGTCTCCCAGATGGCCTCGCCGGGCGACTGGCTGCCGACTGTGGCCCAGCCGGCGACGACATAGGTCTTGTCCGCGTCGATCTTGGTGCCGTCGTCCAATTGCATGTCGCTGATGCGCTCGCCCATGCCGGCCGTCGGGTCGCAGACGTAGTCGAGCCCGCCGACGCGCACCATGTCGCCGCCCTGCTGTGCGTAGGGGTCGGGGTTGAACAGGTTGTCGCAGACGTCCTCCAGGATCGCCTTGATGTCGGCCCCGGTCATCTCCCGCCGATAGGTCTCCGGGTAGGTGATGCAGGTCTGGTCCATGACGTTGTCCATAGTTATTTTCTGTCCTGGCAGCACCGTGGTGCCCCAGCGGAAACCGGGGGAGAGGCTGATCTGCGCGTCCTTCACCTTGCGCAGGGCATCACAGATGACCTGGTCGAAGGTGCCGTTGAAGTTGCCGCGGCGGTACAGGACCTCCTCGGCGGTGGCCAACTCTTCGGCCAGCGTCTCGAGGTAGGGCGCGCGGGTCTCCTCGATGTACCTGGCCATGTCGGCGTCCGCCGGCAGCAGGTTCGAGAACACGGGCAGCAGCCGGTAGCGAAAGTCGTGCAGCTTGCCGTCCCTGACGTCCAGGTCCATGACGCCGAGGAATTTTCCATTGGATCCGGCGTTGGTGACCAGGGTCTTGCCGGAGGGGTTCGCGACGATGGCGGGCGCCGGCATGCCGTCGTGGGTGTGGCCGCCGAAGATGACATCGATGCCCGCCACCTTGCCGGCCATCTTGAGGTCCACGTCCATGCCATTGTGGGAGATGACGGCGACGAGGTCCGGCTCTTCCTCGGCGCGGATCCTGTCGACGACCTCCTGCATGTGCGCATCCTGGATGCCGAAGGTCCAGTCCGGAATGAAGCGCTGGGGGTTGGCGATGGGTGTGTACGGAAAGGCCTGGCCGATGATCGCGATGCGCGCGCCACCGACCTGCTTGATGGTGTACGGACTGAAGGCGAGCCCGGCGTCCTCATCGAAGGCGCCGAAGTCGGCGAACCTGTAGTCGAACAGGGCTTCCTCGCGCACCTTGACGTTCTGCGCCACGAAGTCGCCGTCGAAGGCACGGATGTTCCGGATGACCTCCTCGTCCAGGTAGGTGAATTCCCAGTGGCCGGTCATCACATCCACGCCGAGCTTGTTGCAAGCGCCCACCATGTCCATGCCGCGGGTCCAGTAGGCCGTGCCGGAGCCCTGCCAAGTATCGCCGCCGTCCAGCAACAGTGTCCTGCCGTCGCCGCGCTGCGCGCGGATGCGCTCCACGAGGGTCTTCAGGTGCGCGAAGCCACCGACGGCGCCGAACCGCTCCGCCGCCTCGGGATAGCTCAGATAGGTGAGCGCATGCGCCTCGATGCCGCTGGGGGCGACGTCGAAATGCTCGAGCAGTTTCTCGCCCACCAAATGGGGGGCCTTACCCAAGGCCGGACCGATGCCGATATTCACGTTCGGCTCGCGGAAATAGATGGGATTGAGCTGCGCGTGGCAGTCCGTCATGTGCAGCAGCGTGACATTGCCAAGCCCGGGCACCTCGTACAGGTCGCTCGGCTGCCTGGCCTGAGCGAACACGGAGTTGGGCAGCATGCCCGCCGCGCCGGCGAGACCCATGAGCCGCATGAATTCGCGTCGTGAAATGGACATTCGGTTATGATCTCCTCTGGTTTTCACCGAGGGCAGCTGATAGGGTCCATGAAGTCGCTCGCGGTTGCTTCGAAGTACGGGCGGCCCTTCCGATCAAGACTCGGAGCACCGCGCTGCGGATCTCGCTGGGTTCTCGCAGCGCGCCAGTATGCCTGCGCAGACGCTGGCCTTGCCAATGTCCGGTGACGCCGCCACGCCCAGGTCAGGGCCATCGGAGCCAAGCGACGCCCCCCGAAGCAGCTCCCGAAGCAAGTCCCACAGCAATTCATCGACTCGCCCGCCCGATGCCGGCCCCCGTGCTGCTGATTCTCCTGCTCGCCGTCGCTGCCCTGCCTGGCGCCTGCGCCGCCGCGCCGCCCGCCCCTGCATCCCTCCGGGACCCCGGGGCGGACCGGCAGGTGCTCATCGGCGTGCTGAGCCATCGCGGCGATGTGCGCGCCCGCCGATCTTGGCAACCGACCGCGGACTACCTGACGGCGCAGATCCCCGGCTATCGCTTCGACGTCGCCCCGCTGGACTTCACCGCCGTGGAACCGGCCGTGGCCGCAGGCAGCCTGGACTTCGTGCTGGTGAACCCCGCCATAGATGTGATTCTGGAGGTCGAGCACGGGGTGTCACGCCTTGCCACCCTCCGCAACGGCAGCGACGGCTCTGGGCATAACGTCTTTGGCGGCGTCATCTTCACGCGCGCCGATCGGGACGACATCAACCGCCTCCAAGACCTGGCCGGCAAACGCTTCATGGCAGTGGATCCAAGCTCCCTCGGCGGCTTCGAGATGGCGAGCGCAGTGCTGCACCAAGAGGGCATCGATCCGGCCAAGGACCTGGGTCAGCTGGTTTTCGGCGGCATTCACGATGCCGTGGTGCTGGCCGTACGCGACGGCCGGGTAGACGCCGGCGCCGTGCGCACCGACGTGCTGGAGCAGATGGCCGGCGCGGGCAGCATCGATCTGGCCGACTTCAAGGTCCTTGGTGCCCGCGAAACGCCGGATTTCCCGCGGCTGCTCAGCACGCCGCTGTATCCGGAGTGGCCTTTCAGCAAGCTGTCGGGCACACCGACCGACCTCGCCCAGGCGGTAGTCGTGGCCTTGCTGCAGATGCCGCCGGACAGCGCCGGCGCCCGCGCCGGGGACTACTCGGGCTGGACCGTACCGCTGGACTATCAGCCCGTGCACAACCTGCTGCGGGCACTGCACCGCCCACCCTATGACCGCGACACCCCCTTCACGCTGGCGGACGCACTGGCCAAGTACTGGCTCGCGGTGCTGATCGGCACCCTGGCCCTAGTGACCATGGCGCTGCTGACCAGCCGGGTCTTGCAGCTGAACCAGCGCCTGAGCCGCGCCAACACGCGTCTGGAGCGGCGCCACCAGCTCATTCTAGACTCGGTGGCGGAGGGCATCTACGGCGTGGATCTGAAAGGTTGTGCCACTTTCGTCAACAAGGCCATGGAGCAGATGACCGGCTGGCGCGCCGAGGAGCTCATCGGCAACGAGACCCACGAGATCATGCATCACACGCGCAGCGACGGTGAGCCGCACCAGCGCGAGGACTGCCCCGTGTACGCCACTTTCCGCGACGAGCGTTCTCGATTCGTAGACGATGACGTCTTCTGGCGACGTGGCGGCACCAGCTTCCCCGTGGAGTACAGCGCCACACCCATCCGCGACGAGCAGGGGCAGACCATCGGCGCGGTGGTCGTCTTTCGCGACATCACCGAGCGCCGCGAGGCCGCCGAGCGCTTCCGCCGCCAGGAAGCCGAGCAGACGCACTTCACGCGCCTCGCTACCCTGGGCGAGATGGCCTCTGGCATCGCGCACGAGTTGAACCAGCCGCTCACGGCCATCACCACCAACGCCCGCGCCTGTGTACGCAAGATTGCCGCCGGCCGCGCCGAGAGCGCCAGCTGCCGGGATGTGATGATCAAGATCGCGGAGCAGGCCGAGCGCGCCGGTGAGGTCATCCGCCACATCCGGCGCTTCGTGCGCAAGGAAGAGCCGGAAATGGCGCCCGTCGTGGTAGCAGACATGTTCGAGACCGTGCTGGTGCTGATGCGCCAGGATGCACGCCGCGCCGGCGTGGCGCTGCACCGCCAGATCGGCTTCGGTGCGGACCAGGTCATGGCGCAGCGCACCCAGATCGAGCAGGTGTTGCTGAACCTGGTGCGCAACGCCGTGGAGGCCTTGGCAGACCAGCCCCGCGAGCGCCGCGTGCTGCTGCTCGCCAGGCGCAACGGCGAGATGGTGGAGATCCGCGTGGTGGATACCGGCCCAGGTCTCGGCAAGGGCTCGCCGGAGCACCTGTTCGAGCCCTTCGTCACCACCAAGCCGCAGGGTCTGGGTGTCGGCCTGTCCATCAGCCATGGCATCGTCGAGGCCCACGGCGGGCGCCTCAGGGTGGATTCCACGCCGGGGATCGGTGCGACCTTCTTCTTCAGTCTGCCCTATGTGGACAAGTGCCAAGGGGTGACTCCCGATGCCGCCCCGCTACAATCCGGCGGCAACGAAAACGACCATCTCGGAGAGCACGCATGAGCAAAGACCCGACGGTGTTCATCGTCGACGACGACGACGAAGTCCGTGAGGCCATCGCCCTGCTGATGGACTCCGTGGGGCTCGCCGCCGAGACCTTCGACTCGGCCTGGGCCTTCCTGAACTGCTTCGACCCGCAGCGGCCCGGCTGTCTGGTGCTCGATGTCCGCATGCGGCACATGAGCGGTCTGGAGCTGCAGGAACGCCTCTCGGAAGAGCCGCTGCATCCGCCCATCATCATCATCACCGGCCACGGCGACGTGCCCATGGCCGTGCGTGCCGTCAAGAACGGCGCCGTGGACTTCATCGAAAAGCCCTTCAACGATCAGGCACTGCTGGATGCCGTGCACCGCGCTCTGGACGTGGATGCCGAGCAGCGCGGCCACGCGCTAGAAGTGGCGCAGGTCAAGGACCGCGTCGAGCGGCTCACGAAGCGCGAGCGCGAGGTGCTGGAGCAGATCCTCGCCGGCAAGCGCAACAAGGTCATTGCCGCCGACCTCGGGATCAGCCAATCCACGGTGGAAGCCCACCGCGCGAAGGTCATGGAAAAGCTCGAGGCCCGGTCGCTGTCCGAGCTCATGCGCATGATGCTGATGCTCTATCCGGACCGGGCCGGGAGCGGACAAGAGGGCTAGTAGCGCTGCAGCGAAATCTGGACGTCGAGATGGCCGAGATCGAAGATCGGAATCGGAATCGATTGCGACACCGATACAGATACCCATCCTGATTTCGACGGATCCATAGGCGCCAGGGTCCCCGGCAGAGCGGGGATTCGGCGCAAGCCTGCTAGCGCCGACCTCCGCC
>JANQFI010000326.1 GCA_028277905.1 Chromatiaceae bacterium
TGGCCTGGTAGGGGATGCGTCGGAGCTGGTGATGGAAGCGGGCGATGTCCGCGCGGCTGACGTCCGTCACCCTGAGCTTGCCGAGCGCGGGCAGGATGAAGCGGCGGAGGTTGCGGCGGTATTCCTTCGCGGTGCCCGGCTTCAGGCGGACGGCGATGTGCTCCTGGTCGAACCGCTGGGCTAGATCGGCGACCGTCACCGCCGTGCGGTTCTCCTGCCGATCGCCAGCCGGATCCTTGCCCTCCTTCACCGCCGCCAGGAGGTTGAACGCCATCCGGCGCGCCTTCTCTGTGTTCAGCACGCCGTGCAGCCCGAGGCTCATCCGCCGGTAGCGTTTCCCCTTCCAGTACTGGATGATGTAAGCGCGCTTGCCACTGGGCAGGACGCGGACGGCGAAGCCGCGGAGCTCGTCGTCGCAGATGATGTAGTCCTTCTCGCGAACCTCGGCGGCTTCGACGAGCCGCTTGGTGATCTTGGGCATGGGCGTCCGGGCTCCTGCGCTACCGTTCTGCCCGGTCTGTTGCCCCGCCGACGCCGACGCCATGGAATCACCATGGAATCACGAGGGCGGGTTTCGGGGCGTGTCCGAGCGAAGAGGAGGGTACCTGCCGTCCAGAGAATAGCAATTCATTTCAATGTCTTAGCGTAGTCCTGCGCAAGTCTTCGAAGTCGAGCGAAAGGCCAGAGGCACGGCTCATAACCTGAAGGTCGGAGGTTCAAATCCTCCCCCCGCAACCAACTTAACCTGCTGCACAGACGGGTCGCTCGCTTCGAGCGGCCTGTCTTTGTTTGCGGCCAGCGTCAGGATGCCGGCGAGATCGCCATACAGGTCGATCTCGAGCCGGCCCTGGTCGTTTGGCGTCAGCTCGATCCGGTCCACGGGCGAGCGGAGCAGGTCCGCCGCCTCAGCCCGGTTCTCCTCGGCGTTCAGCACCTCCGCCAACCTCCCGACCTGCGCCCGGTAGTGCGCCGCCATGTTCGGATGCAGCAGCACCGGCTCGTCGGTCGTCCCGGCGAGCAGCTCGTCCAGCTCTTCGCGCCGCGCCGCGATTCGGGCCAGATCGTCCTTGACCTCTGCTGCCGGCACGCCGTCCTTGATCGCCTGGATCAGGCGCTCCCGGTCTCGCTCCAGCTTGCCGCGCTCGGCCCTGGCTGCGGCGAACGAGGCGTTCTTCTCGCTGCGCAGCATGTTCAGATGCGCCGTGTAGACGGCGCAGAACTCTTCCAGCAGCGCCGGGTCCATCAGCCGCTCTTGCAGGGCGGAGAGCACCAGCCCTTCCAGCTCATCCTGCCGGACCGTCAGGCGGTTGTCGCAGGTGCCCTTGTTGCGCGCGGTGGAACAGCCGTAGTGCTTCTCCGAGACCTTGCTGAAGCCGCCGCCGCACACGCCACAGCGCAGCAGGAAGGAGAGCAGCTTGCGCGGGCGCTGCTTCTCGTGGAACGCCGTCGCCCGGCGCAGGCGCTTCTGGCGCTCCTTGACCTTGTCCCACAGCACCTGATCGATGATCCGCAGGGCGGGAACGTCTTTCACGATCCACTCGGACTGCGGATTGGGCCGGGCGACGCGGCGGCCCGTATCGGGGTTCTTGATGAAGCTCTGCCGGTTCCACACCAGGCGGCCGATATACAGCTCATTGTTCAGGATGCCGGTGCCGCGCCGCCAGTTGCCGTTGATCGTGGACTGGCTCCAGCCCTTGCCCGACGGCCCCGGAACGCCCTGGCGGTTCAGCGTGCGGGCGATCGCTTTGGGCGAGTTTCCGGCCGCTTAGGCGGTGAAGATGCGCCGAACGACTGCGGCCTGCTCTTCGTTGGTACGCCGCTCGCCGCGGTCCGGTTCCCCAGCCGTGCTTGCCTTGACCACCACATCGTAGCCGTAGGAGTTGCCGCCGCCGGACCGGCCGGCCTCGACCCGGCCGCGCAGGCCGCGCCGCGTCTTGTCGGCCAGGTCCCTGAGATAGAGCGCGCCCATCGTGCCCTTGAGGCCGACATGCAGCTCGCCGATCTCGCCCTCGGACAGCGTGACGATCCGCACATCGGCGAAGCGCAGGCGCTTGTAGACCCCGGCAATATCCTCCTGGTCGCGCGAGATGCGGTCGAGCGATTCCGTGACGATGAGATCGAACCGGCCCGCGAGCGCGTCCTTGAGCAGCGCCTGAATCCCCGGACGCAGCAGGGATTCGCCCGAAACAGCGTGATCCGTGTAGGTCCCCTTGATGCGCCAGCCCTCGCGCGCGGCGCGCTCCCCGCACAGCCTGACCTGATCCTCGATCGAGGCCCCGCGCTGTCTGTCGGAGGAGTAGCGGGCGTAGATCGCGGCGGCGCTCATGACGCGGTCCCGGACGGTTCTTCCTCAGGGTAGCCGTCCTCCCGCTTTTCTTCCAACTAGCTCTCCATGACCGTCAGGTTTCGCTGGGCGCGGGCACAGGGTTGAGGTAAGGTGCGGCAGATCACGCAGGAGTGGAGGGCGCGATGTTGCCGACGGATCTGCCAGGTGACCTGCCGAGTTTCATGGCGCGGTTCGG
>JANQFI010000359.1 GCA_028277905.1 Chromatiaceae bacterium
CGCGCATGGAGGCGGCGATGCGCATCGCGCCCATGTGCGGTGGTCCTTCGTAGGTCCAGACGGTGAGCTGCATGACCGGGCCTCAGAAGGCCAGCCGCGCGCGGCGGCTCAGCGGCCGGGCGAACAGCTCTGCCAGATCCGGGGCCTGGTCGAAGCCGTGCACCGGCGAGAACACCAGCTCGATGGACCACTTCGTGGTCAGCCCCTCGGCCTCCAGCGGGTTGGCGAGCCCGAGGCCGCAGACCGTCAGGTCCGGCCGGTCGGCGCGCAGGCGGTCCAGCTGGGCTTCCAGGTCCTGGCCCTCGCTCAGGCGCCGCGGCGCCGGCAGCAGGTCCAGGTCTGCTGACATCATGCGCCGGTCCAGGTAGGGCACGCCAAGCTCCACCAGCTCCATGCCGCACTCGCGGGCCAGGAAGCGCCCAAGCGGGATCTCGAGCTGGGAGTCGGGCAGGAAGCTGATGCGCTTACCGGCGAGCTGCTCGCGATAACGCGCGAGGCCGCGCTCGGCGCGAGCCATGGGGGCGGCGCAGGCGGCATCGACCCGATCCTGACCGATAGCGAAGGCGGCGGCCGCGGCGCCGAGCCAGGCACGGGTGCCCTGCACGCCGAAGGGAAAGGGCGCCGGCAACAACACTGCACCGCGCTCGGCCAGCGCCGCCACGGTCTCGCCGACGAAGGGCTGCGCCGCCAGGATCTTGGTGCCCTTGCCCACCGGCGGCAGCTCGACGGCGTGGCGCGCCGGCAGAAAGCGCACCGGCCCGATGCCGATCGCATGGAAGCCAATGGCATCGAATAGACGCCGGAACTGGTCTTCCACGATGTCGGGCAGGGTGCCCACCACCAACAACGCCGGGTCGTCCGAGCCCGGCATCTCCGGCACCAGGGCGGTGAGGCATGTATCCTCGCCCTGGGTGAACGTGGTCTCGATGCCACTGCCCGAGTAGGCCAGGATGCGCACCCGGCCCTGGTGCACTCGACTCAGGCGCTCCGCGGCGGTATCGAGGTCCAGCTTGATGACCTCGGACGGGCAGGAGCCCACCAGAAACAGGGTACCTATGTCCGGGCGACGCGCCAGCAGCTCGCCGACGACGCGGTCCAGCTCGTCGTTGCAGTCCGCGATGCCGGCGAGATCGCGATCCTGCAGGATAGCGGTGGCGAAGCGCGGCTCGGCGAAGATCATGACACCGGCGGCGGATTGCAGCAGGTGTGCGCAGGTGCGCGAGCCCACGACCAGGAAGAAGGCGTCCTGGATCTTGCGATGCAGCCAGACGATGCCGGCGAGGCCGCAGAAGACCTGCCGCTGGCCGCGCTCGCGCAGCACCGGCAGCGCGCCGGCGGCGCCCGGCGTTGGGGCGCAAGGCGCCGCGTCGGCGCCAGCGCCGGTGGGCCCAACGCTGGTGGGCCCAATGGCGGGAAGGTCGGCGGCGAGCTGCGCGGCAACACTGACGCCAGTGCCGGCGTCATGATTGGCCGACAGGGCAGCGGCACCGGTCACTCGGCCCCTCCCCAAGCTTGTGCCGGCTCGCTTGCACATTGGGCGGCGGCATCCTCGCGCGCCTGTTGCAGGCGCGCCGCGCGCAGCTTCAGCAGGAATTGCGTCGCGTTGATGACGTAGGCGGCATAGGCTGCGAGCGCCACCAGCATCTGCCCGCGGACGTCCAGCCAGCCGGTGAAGAGCACCAAAAGGTATGCCGTGTGCAGCGCCAGCACCAGCATGCTGAACACGTCCTCCCAGAAGAATGGGCGCGCGAACAGCCATCTGCCGAAGACCACCTTCTCCCAGACGGAACCGGTGATCATGATGCTGTAAAGGATCAGGGTCTTGACGACGATGGAGATGGTTGCCGCCGCCTCGCCGGCGCCGGTGACCAGATACCGGATCACCAGCACCAGGCTCACAAGGAACACGAGGAACTGCAGCGGCGCCAGCACGCCCTGCACGAGCGTCCAAACGGTGTTGTCGCGGCGCTCGCGCTCCGCCGGCGTGTAAAGCGGTTGATGCCGGTCATGCCGCACGTGGCGGTGACGCATTACCCTCCCCTCTCGCTGACTGGGCGTGCCTCGGTGTAGTCAGGAATCTAGCCCCCTTCCCCCTCGCTGTCAACTCGGCTTAACGTAAACCGAACTTGACATTCCCCTGCCCCGCGTCTAACTAATAGGGATGTCGCCGCACCCGAGGGCAGCTGCGCTTGCGCGATTGCTTCTGTCCGGCCCCTGCCGGCACCGCTTGCGCAGCCAGGAGACCCAGATCCGCCCCTTTGGCGCGGCCTGTTAACCGTATGAAATACGTGGAAGTGGACGCCACGTGAGCGCCACGCCGTTGGCCCGCTGACGAGGAACCGGCCGACCGGCGGCATCCAACCGCGGGCATCCCGCGGGCTGCGGCTGTCCGCTGCAGCGCCAGCAGAGGGTCGATAAGCGATCGTGAAGCCCTTCGACGCGCCGCAGGCGGCTCTTGGCGACATCGACAGCGACACCATGGCCGCACTGCTTGCCGCGACCGCCGACATCGCCATCATCCTGGATGCGGAGGGCACCATCCGCGACCTCGCCTGCGGCAGCGACGAGCTGTCCTCCGAGGTGGCGGAGAACTGGGTCGGCAAGCGCTGGGCCGACACCGTCACCGGCGACAGCCGCCCGCAGGTCAAAGAGCTGCTGGAGCAGGCGCCCAGCGACGCCACGGCGCCCGACTGGCAGCAGGTGAGCCACGTCTCGCAGGCAGGCGGTGAGCTGCCGGTGCGCTACTTCGTCACCCGGCTCGATGCCCGCCACCTGATCGCCATCGGCCGCAACCTGCAGGGCATCGCTGCGCTGCAGCAACGGCTGGTAGATGCGCAGCAGTCGCTGGAGCGTGACTACTGGCGACTGCGGCAACTGGAGACGCGCTACCGGCTGCTCTTCCGCTCCGCCTCGGATGCGATCCTGATCATGGACCCGGACACCGGCAAGGTGGTGGAGGCCAACCCCGCCGCGTCGCTGCTGCTGGCGGGGGACTCGCGCCGTCTCGTGGGCCGCGCCTTCCCGGAGGGCTTCGACGAGGCGGGCACCCGCGCCATCGAATCGCTCATCGCCGGCATCCGCGCCGCCGGGAGGGCCAACGACGTGCGGGCGCGGCTGCGCTCCGGCACGGAGTTCCAGGCAAGCGGCGCGCCGGTGCGCCAGGAGAGCGCGTCCCTGATCCTGCTCAGGCTCACGCCGGTGGACTCCGAAGGCCGCACGCAGCAGGCACCGGGGTCGCGCTCGCAGCTCGCGCGCATGGTGGAGAAGGCCCCGGACGGCGTCGTGCTGACCGGCCAAGACGGCCGCATCCTGAGCGCCAACAGTGCCTTCCTCGACTTGGCGCAGCTCAGCAACGAGGATCAGGCGCGCGGGGAGTCGCTGGACCGATGGCTCGGCCGCCCCGGCGTGGACCTGAACGTGCTCATCGCCAACCTGCGCCAGCATGGTGCGGTGCGGCTCTTCGCCACCACCGTTCGGGCCGAGCTCGGCGCCAGCAGCGAGGTGGAGATCTCCGCCGTCGCCATCCCCAACGGCGACCAGCCGAGCTTCGGCTTCATCATTCGCAACGTGGACCGGCGCGTGTCGGCCGACGGCGGCGGCGAGCGCGCCCTGCCGAGCTCCATCGAGCACCTGACGGAGCTGGTCGGCCGCGTGCCATTGAAGGAGGTCGTCCGCGAGTCCACGGACATGATCGAGCGGCTGTGCATCGAGGCGGCGCTGGAGCTGACGGGCGACAACCGGGCCAGCGCGGCGGAGCTGCTGGGCTTGAGCCGCCAGAGCCTGTACGTGAAGCTGCGCCGCTACGGGCTCAGCGAGCCGGGCCCGGCAGGCGAGTAGCCGAACCGATCTTGACGCCGGTCATCCCAAGCGCAGGCCACAACCACTGCGCCAACCCTTCGGGCTAGACTCGCGGCTTGATCGCTGCGCTGCGCCGACTTCTGCGGTGCCCTTCGACCTACCCCAGCATGCAGACAACTGCCCCGATAGAAGCCCCTGTGCCGGTATGACGGAGACGTCCCCCCAACAAGCCCCGGCCGCACGTACCCGGCTCGAACCCAAGGCCATGCTGGAGGTGCTGCACCCCATCACCTGGTTCCCGCCCATGTGGGCCTTCACCTGCGGCGTGGTGTCCTCGGGCGTCGACGTGCTGGAGCACTGGGGGCTGCTCATCGCCGGCATCATCCTCACGGGCCCGCTGGTGTGCGCCACCAGCCAGGTGGTGAACGACTGGTACGACCGCGACGTCGACGCGATCAACGAGCCGAGCCGGCCCATACCGTCCGGCCGGCTGCCGGGGCGCTGGGGCTACCGGATGGCGCTGACCGGGACGACGCTGTCGCTGCTGTTGGGTGCAGCGCTAGGCTTTTGGGTGCTCGCGGCGACAGTGGTCGGGCTGGTCTTCGCCTGGATCTACAGCGCACCGCCGCTGCGGCTCAAGAACAATGGCTGGCTCGGCAATGCCGCCGTCGGCTTCTCCTACGAGAGTCTGGCCTGGATCACCGGCGCGGCGGTGATGTTGGGCGGCGCCATGCCGGACCCGCGCATCCTGGTGCTCGCCCTGCTCTACGGCCTTGGTGCCCACGGCATCATGACACTCAACGACTTCAAGGCCATCGAGGGCGACCGGCAGCTCGGCGTGCGCTCGCTGCCAGTACAGCTCGGCGTGCAGAACGCGGCACGGGTCGCCTGCGCGGTGATGCTGCTGCCGCAGCTCGTCGTGGTCTGGCTCTTGTTCGAGTGGGTCCAGCCGGTGCACGCGGCGACGGTGGCGGCGCTGGCCATGGTGCAGGCCGTGCTGATGGTGCGCTTTCTGGAGGACCCGGTGGCGCGTGCGACCTGGCTCAGCGCACTGGGCGTGACGGTTTATGTCAGCGGCATGATGATCAGCGCCTTCGCGGTGCGGGCGGCGATTGCAGGGAATTTGCCTGTGTAGGCAGCGCCAAGCGCCCAGCACCTGAGATCGGGATCGGGATCGGGACCGATGAGCATGCCGCCTTTGTTCCTTCAGCAGGCCGAGCTCCATGGCGACCCCTGATGCAGAATAGGTAAGAGTGCGATGACAACTGCCGATACCTTTGACGCCGTCGTCGTCGGCGGCGGCCCCGCCGGCGCCACGGCGGCCACGGACCTCGCCCGGCGCGGGCGGCGCGTGCTGCTGCTGGACCGCCCGGGCCGCATCAAGCCCTGCGGCGGCGCTATCCCGCCCAAGGCCATCGAGGAGTTCGAGATCCCGGACGCGCAGTTGGTTGCCAAGATCCGCTCGGCACGCATGGTGGCGCCGAGCGACCGCCACGTGGACATGCCCATCGACGGCGGCTACGTCGGCATGGTCGACCGCGAGCCCTTCGACGAGTGGCTGCGCGAGCGTGCCGCCGGGGCCGGCGCCGAGCGGCGGAACGGGACCTTCAAGCGGCTCACCCGCGACGCGGACGGCACCGCGCTGATCCACTACCGGCCGGCCGACGCGGAGGACCGCGACGCCACCATCAGCGTCCGTGCGCGAGCCGTTATCGGCGCCGACGGCGCCATGTCCTCCGTGGCCAAACAGTGCATCCCCGGGGCCAAGGAGCTGCCGCACGTGGCCGCCTACCACGAGATCGTCCGC
The DNA here is from genome assembly GCA_028277905.1 of Chromatiaceae bacterium. Taxonomy (GTDB): domain Bacteria; phylum Pseudomonadota; class Gammaproteobacteria; order Chromatiales; family Chromatiaceae; genus Thiohalocapsa. Next base: position 5,606 of record JANQFI010000359.1, read on the forward strand.
TCCCCGGCGCCCACATCCGGAACAGGCCTGCACGATTTCGACCCCGCCCGCTGCGACGTCTACTACCAAGGCAAGCTCTCACCGGACTTCTATGCCTGGATCTTCCCGCACGGCGAGACCACCAGCATCGGCGTCGGCACAGAGCGCAAGGGCGTCTCGCTGCACCGCGCCGTACAACAGCTGCGCACAGAGACCGGCCTCGATCGGTGCCAGACCATCCGCCGTGAGGGGGCGCCCATCCCGCTGCACCCACTCAAGAAATGGGACAACGGGCGCGACGTGGTGCTGGCGGGCGATGCCGCCGGCGTCGTCGCGCCGGCCTCCGGCGAAGGGATCTACTACGCGCTGGTAGGCGGCCGCCTCGCCGGCGACGCGGTGGAGGCATTGCTCCTGACCGGGCAGCCCAAGGCGTTGGGCCGCGCCCGCAAGCGCTTCATGCAAGAGCACGGACGGGTGTTCTGGATCCTCGGCATCATGCAGCGCTTCTGGTACAAGAACGACAAGCGCCGCGAGCGCTTCGTGAGCCTCTGCGACGACCCGGATATCCAGCAGCTGACTTGGCAGGCCTACATGCACAAGAAGCTGGTCAAGGCCAAGCCGGCGGCACACATCCGGATCTTCTTCAAGGACATGGCGCACCTGCTCGGGATCGTCTCGCCCTGGCAGAAGGCTGCCGCGAAGGACGCCGAGTCGGCCAGCTGACAGGCGCGCCAGGGCCGCGCACATCGCCCGGCCAGGCCCCGGGCGGACTGCCCTGCCCCGGGCACAGGGGGCGGCCGCGTTAGGCGATTTCTGTCAACAAACAGACCGCCTGGCTTGTCTTGTCGCCCGCCTTCTGCGTCGCGGCAGCGGGCACAGAGCTCGACTATGCGCCCGCTGCCACTCCTTGAAGGCGAGCGAAAATCCTGCGCCATTCGGTCTGTTTGTCTCCGGCAATCGCCTTAGACTTGCGCACCCAAGCCTGACCGGGGATAGAAGCCGTGCCCCCAGCCTCCCCCTCACCGTCGCGCCCACAGTCGCGGTCGGTCCCGCCCACCCGCCACCAGAGCGTCACCTTCAGCTTCTTTCGCTACCCGTGGCACTGGGCGCCGGCGGCCTTCACGCTGATGGGCTTCCAAGGCTTGGTAAAGGGTAGCGACCTGCCTTCGGGGGACGTGCGGCTCCTGGGCTGCGGGGGCAAGGACGGCTTCTCGATCGTGCCGGACTTCAACCGCTACTGCCTCTATCACGCCCTGGACGACCCGGACGCGGCGCCAAGGCTGCGCGCCAGCCGGCTCTGGCGCTGGGTGGCCGGCCCCAGCATCGAGGCCTTGCACTTCCGGCTGCGGCCGGCGAGCGGCCACGGCACTTGGGACGGCACCCAGCCCTTCGAGTACTCCCGGCGGCAGGTGGGTGAGCGCCCCTTTGTCGTGCTCACCCATGCCCGGGTCCACAGCTCCAAGGCTCGCGCCTTCTGGCGCAGCGTCCCTGGGATCCGCGCCCACCTGCGCGAGGCCAGGGGCTGCCCCTACCACATCGGCTTCGGCGAGCACCCACTGCTCACGCTCGCGACCTTCAGCGTCTGGACCGATCTGCCCGCCATGCGCGCCTTCGCCTACGGCCAGACCGCACACCATGCCACCAATCGCGCCGCGCGGGCGGGGCATTGGCTCTCGGAGTCATTGTTCGCGCGCTTCGAGATCGAGCGCCTGAGCGGCGACCTGGCCAGCTATCCGGCGCTCAGCGCGCTCGCTGCGGCCGGCCGCATCCCGGCCTGAGACCGATCAGGCCGTCGCCGAACCGAGTGCGCGGACCCTTAGGCGATTGCCGGAAACAAACCTACCGAATGGCGCAGGATTTTCGCTCGCCTTGTTCGCTCGCCTTCAAGGAGCGGCAGCGGGCGCATCGTCGAGCTCTGTGCCCGCTGCCGCGACGCAGAAGGCGGGCGAAAGGACAAGCCAGGCGGTCTGTTTGTTGACAGAAATCGCCTTAGTGCAGCAGTGCGAATGTCCCGAGACCGTCTCAGGTCGTTGTCGTTGTCGTTGTCGTTGCCGTTGTCGTTATCGTTGTCGTTATCGGGATCGCGGTCTCACCGTGCGGATATTCGATTACGATTACGACAACGAGGGGAACCCGGTCTCGGAACTTCCGCAGCAAAGCATTAGTTGCGGGTATCGATCTTGAAGGGGATATAGACGGGGCAGAAGCGGAGCCAGCTCGTCGCCACGAGTACCAGCGCGATCAGCGACAAGAGCATCTTGAGCGGCACAGAGCCGACGATGAAGCTGACGATGATCAACACCGTGGCGACACCGAGGCGGATGTTGCGGTCCTGTTCGCCCATGTTCTTCTGCAAGGCCATAGTTTCACTCCGCGTGTGGTTATGGTTGGAAGTGTGGCGCGGACCCGGTAGCGATGCAAGCGCAATCCCGGTCCGACGCCGCTCGAGGACAGGGGCCTCAGCTGCGGCGGTCCGGCGGCCCCTCGCTTGCGATGTAGCTCTGAAGCTGGACCCTCCTGAGGGTCAGATCGGCTAGATTCTGTGCGTGCAACTTTTTCATCACGCCGGCGCGATGAAACTCCGCGGTCCGGACGCTGATGCCGAGCTCGTCGGCCACCATCTGGTTGGTCTTGCCGGCCGTGATCTGCTCGAAGACCTGCTGCTCGCGGGGCGTCAAGGCGCGATAGAGCTCCAGCAGCTCATGCGTTTCGGCATCCGCCTCCTCTACGGCTTCGAGGTCGTACAGGGTGTTCTGCACCAGTTCCAGTACCGCATGGGCGTTGAAGGGCTTGGTGATGAAGTCCACGGCGCCGAGCTTCATGGCCCGGACCGCCATCGGGATGTCACCGTAAGCGGTAATCATAATGGTGGGAATCTGGATGTCCTGCTTGCGCAGGCGCTCCAGCAGCGTCAATCCGCTGATTCCAGGCATGCGCACGTCGGCGACCAGACAGGCGGGGCGAGTCTGCCGGAGTGCGCCCGAGTGCAGCAACTCCGCTGCGCTGTTGAAGGGCGTGCAGCGGATGGAGACCGATTGCAGCAGCATGCAGAGCGCGTCGCGCAACGCCGGGTCGTCGTCGACGACATAGGCGACGGGTGCCGTGCTCATCTGGTTCTTCACCCTGGGTCGGAGTCTTGTCCCCGCCATTGAAGATTCTGCGGTGCAGGGATTGCCCGGCGGTCGGAAAACCTCTGATTATACGGGCTCGGCCTGTCGCTGTGGTCCACTTCGTACGCGGCGCGGGACATTCCTCGCAAGCCCTATGTGGATTCTCTCAGGCGTCGGTATTCCGACAGCACGCCGAGCAGGCGCTCGAAATCCACGGGCTTGACGAGGTGCAGGTCGAACCCGGCAGACTTGGCTCGCTCGCGGCTCTCGGGCTGTCCGTAGCCGGTGATGGCGACGATCCGCAGTGCGGCCTGCCCCGAGCGCTGCCGCAGGACACTTGCGACGGCGTAGCCATCCATACCGGGCAGACCGATATCCAAGAGCACGACATCGGGATGCATGGTCGTCGCCAGACCGACCGCCGACTCACCGTCATAGGCGACCAAGACCTCATGACCCTCAGCGCCCAACAGCAGCTCGAGGCTGTCGATGGCGTCGCGATTATCGTCCACCACCAGGATACGCAGTCCACCCGCGGTTGGCATCGCGGCCAGGGCATCCCCATGCTCGGCGCCGGCTTCCAAGGGCGCGGGGGGCAGGTCGGAGAGCCGCGGCAGACAGACGCAGAGCTCACTGCCCTTGCCCTGCCCTTGGCTATGAGCATCAATGGTCCCGCCGTGCATTTCGACGAGACGCTTGGCCAGTGAGAGACCGATCCCCAAGCCACCCTCCGTGCCCGCAATGTTGCCATCGACCTGAAAGAAGAGGTCGAATAGCAGTGGCAGTTGGGCTTGATCGATACCGCGTCCCGAATCACGAACCCGAACCGCGATACCCTCGGCCCCCGCCTCCACTGTCAGCCAGATCTGCCCACCTTCCTCGGTGAACTTGGCCGCGTTGGTCAGAAGATTCGACAGGACCTGGGTGAGCCGTACCAGATCGCCCTCGACCCTCAGCGGTTCCTGTGGCACTTCGACACGGAGCCGATGCCGCCGCGCTTCGATTGCCGGTCCGCTGCTCTCCAATGCTCGGGCGACGATGTCCGCGAGATCCAGGGGCTCTAGCCGAAGCTCGATGATGCCTCGGCTGATGCGCGAGATATCCAGGAGATCGTCGACCAGCCGGGTGAGGTGCAGGGTTTGACGATCGATCACCGCAAGACACCAGGCCAACTCGGCTTCCGATCCACCTCGTCTCAGGAGTCGGACGGCGTTCGAGATGGGTGCGAGGGGGTTGCGGAGCTCATGCGCCAGCATGGCGAGGAACTTGTCCTTGCGCCAATCCGCCTCGCGTAGTTGGCGCGTCTGCTCGGCCAGCTTCGCCTCATTGCGCTTGCGCTCGGTGATGTCTTGGTAGAAACCGAAAACCTGGTAGACCTCGTCGCGCTCCAGCATGGGGACATAGGTCACCTCAAGGTCGTAGCGACCCGACGCCATAATCAGGCCACACTCGAAGGTTGTCGCACTCCGAGTCTCGTAGGTCTGCTGCAGGTGTGGCAGGTATTGCGCACAGACTTCGGCAGGATAGATCGCGTCATCCCGTCTTCCGAGATAGGCGTCCAAGGGGAGCCCACTGCGTTTCAGACACACCGCGTTGACGAATCGGTAGCGCATGCGCTCGTCATAGATCACGAGCCCATCCGGCATGTTGTCCACCGCGAGGCGGAAGCTCTCTTGGCTCAGGCGCAGGGCCTCTTCTGCGGCTTCGCGAAGCCGCTCCTGGCTGCGCTTGAGCGCCTCTTCTGCCTGCTTCCGAGCGGTGATGTCTTCATGCGCCACCACGGCCCCTGATCGCGAGCCTCGCAACGAAAAGACCCGCATCTCGAACCAGCGCGACTCGGTCGGGGATCGCCAGGGATATTCGATCCTGAATGTGGTCGCGGCGCCGCTGAGCACCCGGGTCAAGCCTTCGAGCGTCCGCATGGCCTCTGGGTTGTCCGAGGCGGCCAACGCCCGGCGGCAGACAGCCAGATAGCTCGCCCCCGGCAAAGAGGCCGCGCTACCGCCATTGTCCTCGGCAAAGCGTCGCCACGCCGCGTTTACAGCCGTGATCCTGCCCTGCTCGTCCAGCACCGCGATGTGCGCGCTCAGCGAGTCCAAGACGTCCCTCAGCAAGGCCTCGTTCTTGCGCAGCGCATCCTCGGCCATCTTGCGCCATTCGATGTCGATGAGCGTGCCCAACCTGCGCGCGGATTCCAGCTCCTCCGGACGCCAGCGGCGGCTGCGCAATCTGACGATCTCGCTCCATGCGGCGAAGGACTGACGCGGGCTCAAGCGGCCGTCGGCCGTGATGCTCACGGCCTTGTCCGGATTGCCGCCCCAGGTCACCTCGCGTAGCTGCTCACCGCGAAACCACATCAGCTTGATCGATTGAGCGGCGTCCAAGGGGAAGAGCGCGATTCCTGCTGCGCTGTCCGCCAGCTCGGCCGTTCCCGGCAGGTGCTCGCTCAGGCAGTCTGTCGCAAACAACTGGGACGGATTGTTCGGGTGCGATGTGCTAAGGCCAGCGGCGATGTCCAGAATATGCCGAGGATCCGGCGTTGTCCCACCGGTGACGACGTCCTCTCCACGAATCAATGTCACACCATCGGCACCAATGGCGCCCAGCACTTCGGCGAGCTCGGGACCGCCCAGCAGCGCCGGCAGGCGCGCGCCCTGGCGCATCAAGACGATGATGCGGTCTCGGCAGTCCTTGAGGTGTGCAGCGTAGCGCCGGTCCGTTACTTCTTCCGTCAGTGCTATCTGGGTGGCCAGATCCTGTGCCATCCAAGAGGCGATGTCGCGCAGCTTTCCGCAAGGTGCATAGGGCTTTTCGTGATGGCAGGCGACCAGCCCCCACAAACGGCCATCCCGGAGCAGCGACATCGTCATGGTCGAGCCGACCCCCATGTTGCGGAGGTACTCCAGATGTACCGGAGAGACGCTCCGCAGCACGCTTCGGGAGAGATCGAGCGGCTCACCAGTCAGGGGATTGGCAGACGGCTGCAGGGCCGAGGGCAGGTAGTCGACGTCGAGGATGACGCGGTAGGGGTTGATCGAGAAGATGTGCCTCGCCTGGGATGGGATGTCGGAGGCGGGATAGTGCAGTCCCAGGTAGGGTTGGAGATCGGCCCGGCGAGCTTCCGCGACCACCTCGCCGTGCCAATCCTCGTCGAAGCGATACACCATGACGCGATCGTAGCCCGTGAGACGGCGGAAGACCCCAGTCGCGGCGTCGAGCTTGATAGACAGGTCCATCTCTTGCCGGATCGCGCTGAAATCGCGCATGGCCTCCGCCATGATCTCGCTCAGATCGTCGCGTGCCGGTGCCGATGTCTCCAGCTCCAGTACCACAGTCCGGTCAGACAGGTGGACATGGGCGACGAAGGCCCCGGGATTCCCGGGCAGGCACCACTCGAAGGAAGCGACCACATCGGGCCGCACACGGTATCGCCCCAGGGCGTCCCGGACACCTTCCGCAAGCACAGGATCCAGCGCGTCGGCAAGATTGCCGCCAAGCAGTTTCTCGACAGGGATGCCGAGCAGAGGCCGGACACTGGTGCTGGCCTGAAAGATCCGGAGGTCGGCCTCATCCAAGGCCAGCAGCGCACCGTGCGGCTGGATCGAGCCCGGGATGTGGATCGGCTCGGCCTCGCATTGCTCCAGGTCGGGGAGCTCAGGTACGTCGGCGGTCATCAGGGCTATCGGGAATCCTTCGGCTGCGGCGACTCGCGCCGCGATTGGTCTGAAACCGCGGCTTGCGGGTCATGAAGCAACGCCCGCAAGCGATCCAAGACCGCGCCGGCACGCAGGACTTGCTCATCGATCCCGCGCAGCGCATTGGCCAGCGGTGTCAGCTCACCGGCCGACTTGGTGGCCAGATTCCGCGCCGCAACCGCATAGCAGGCGATCGTGTTCAACGGCTGCGCCAGATCATGCAGCAACGCGCTCGCGGCAGGGCGGAGGCGGTCGAATTGCGCAGTGCGGGCTGCATCAGCTGCGCCTGGAACTGATGCTTGAGCCACACGGTCTCGGTAGGACCCCGGGGCCGCACCCTCGCCGGCGAAGACCTCCGTCGCGGCATCCGACAAGCCTGACCTGCTCGACTTGAGCGAGGCACGAAGCCGCGGCGACGGCGGGCACCGGCCATCCTGCTCCGCCGCGGAAGGGCCATCGAAGGCGATTGCCACCCGCCCGCCTTGACGGACCGGCAGGCTGCCGAGGCTCTCGGCTGCATCCCGGTCGTCGTCTGCACTGCGAATCGGGGCGAACGGATTGTGCAGCTCATGGGCCAGCGCGGAGCGGAAGCCGTCCTCGCGCCGATCGCCCTCGCGAATCGCACGCAGGGCGTCCTCGGCTTCCTCAAGGCGCGCGCGCAGCGCGCGGTTCTCGCCCACAAGGTCCGCGTGCGTACGCTCCAAAGGGGTCTCCGCCGGGGGCTCGGGATTAGCGGTAGGGCGCTGCGGCTTGGGCATCGGTCAGTCGCGCGGCTTGGTCGAAGACCTCGATAGGGACAAATCGCGTGTCTGGACCCAAGCAATGGCCGGAAATCATGCAACGCGCAGCAAGCAGGCTGCTATCGATCAGGGCGTCCCGCCAGTTGCGCCCACCTTGAGCACCTAGGGCCATGCATCACAGGGCAGGCGTCCGCTGTTGCCGGGGCCAGCGCCGCCGTGACAGTAGTCGAGCCAGGATACATCGAGCACGCCCCAGCCGCCGCACCCCGGACTGGCCGGATGCCCCGGGCACGGCCGGCCACCTAGTTCCCGCGGGCAAGCGCTGTCGCCTACGCAAGACGCTGAGCCTCGGCTCTGCCGAAGCCTTGCGACCCGCGCGCCGCTCGCGGTCGCGGCGCGCACCCGGGGGGTTTAGACATACCGTAGAAACCACAGGCACGTCAAGGGCCTGATGCGGCGGTCTTCACCCTGCGAACACCAAGGCATTGCGGCTGTCCGGGTCGACCGCGGCCCGAAGCCAGTAGAAATACTTGTAACGTGAACTTGACATATGGGAATGTCTAGCTAAACTGACGCCCGATGAACCTCGCAAAGGCACTGGCACCAGACTAGGTGCATTCCGGGTCTGAGCCGCAGACCCTCTCGCGTGACGCGGCCGTGCATGCCGCGACTAACCGCCGCCCCAAAGCGGCATAACCCCACGACCCTTACGGAGGGAAAATCAATGGCTGAGCCGAAAAGCCTGTCGGGCCTGAGCCCCGATCAAGCCAAAGAGTTCCACGAGCAGTTCAAG
>JANQFI010000443.1 GCA_028277905.1 Chromatiaceae bacterium
TGCTGCGGGAGCTCCGAGACCGGGATCCCCTCGTTGTCGTTGTCGTAATCGTAATCGAATATCCGCACGGTGAGACCGCGATCACGACAACGACAACGACAACGACAGCGACCACGACCACGACCACGACCTGAGACGGTCTCGGGACATTCGCACTGCTGCACTAGCTCCCCCCAGCTGCCGGTAGCAGGAATCTGGCGCAGGCGAACCAGCCCCGGTGCTCCGCCGCCTGCTACCCGGCGCTGGCAAACAACCGATAGGCCGGATTCTCTGTCTCATCGGCATAGCGGTAGCCGAGCCCGGTGAGCAGGCGATAGAACTCCGGCTGTTGAGCTCCAGGTACCTGGATGCCCATCAGCACCCGGCCATAGGCGGCGCCGTGGTTGCGGTAGTGGAAGAGGCTGATGTTCCAGCGTCGGCCGAGGCCGGAGAGGAAGCTCAATAGCGCACCCGGCCGTTCGGGGAACTCGAAGCGGATCAGCCGCTCGTCCTCTGTGCCCACGGCATGTCCGCCAACCATGTAGCGGATGTGCAGCTTCGCCGTCTCATTGTCGCTCATGTCCAGCACCGCGAAGCCCTTGGCCCTGAGGTGCTGGGCCATCTCCGCGCGGGCGTCGGCGCCGCCCGGCAGCTCGACGCCGACGAAGACCTGGGCCTCGCAGCGGTCGGCATAGCGGTAGTTGAACTCGGTGATCTGGCGCTTGCCGAGCGCGCGGCAGAAGGCGAGGAAGCTCCCGGGGCGCTCCGGGATGCCCACCGCGAACAGGGCCTCGCGGCCCTCGCCCAGCTCGGCGCGCTCGGCCACGTGGCGCAGGCGGTCGAAGTTGATATTGGCGCCGCTCTCGATGGCCACCAGGCTCAAGCCCTCGGCGCCTTCCCGCTCCACCCAGCGCTTGAGCCCAGCGACGGCCAGCGCACCGGCGGGCTCGGCGATGCCGCGGGTGTCGTCGAAGATGTCCTTGATGGCGGCGCAGATCTCGTCGGTGCCCACGAGCATCACCTCGTCCACCGTCTCGCGGGCGATGCGGAAGGTCTCCTTGCCGATCTGCTGCACGGCCACGCCGTCGGCGAAGAGCCCCACTTCGCCCAGAGTCACCCGCCGGCCGGCCGCGAGCGCCGCATGCAGCGTCGGCGCGTCCTCCGGCTCGACGCCGATGATGCGCACCTGCGGGTGGATGTATTTCACATAGGCCGCCACGCCGGCGATGAGCCCGCCGCCGCCCACAGGCACGAAGATGGCCGCTGGTGGCTCCGGGTGCTGGCGCAGGATCTCCATGGCGATGGTGCCCTGGCCAGCGATCACGTCCGGGTCGTCGAACGGATGTAGGAAGGTCAGCCCGCGCGCTTCGACCAATGCCATGGCATGGTCGTAGGCCTCGTCGAAGGAGTCGCCGTGCAGCAAGGCCTTGGCACCCCAGCCACGGACCGCGTCCACCTTGATGCCTGGCGTGGTGCGCGGCATCACGATGGTGGCATCGCAGCCGAGCTTGGCGGCACCCATGGACACACCCTGGGCGTGATTGCCGGCGGACGCCGCGATGATGCCGCGGCCGCGTGCCTCCGGGCTCAAATGCTTGAGCTTGTTGTAGGCTCCGCGCAGCTTGAAGGAGAACACCGGCTGCAGGTCCTCGCGCTTCAGCCACACCTGGTTGCCGAGTCGCTTCGAGAGCAGCTCGGCGTGCGTCAGTGGTGATTCGGTGGCGACGTCGTAGACGCGCGCCCGCAGTATCCGCTCGATGTAGGTCTGCGGCATGGGTCCGGCCGTGTTCTGGGGTGCAACTGCAACGAGGCGGACCAGGATACGCCCCGGGCACCGGGCTTGCCTCTGCTATCATGCGATGTGTTGTACCAACCCAACAGAGGAACCCGTGATGGATCAGGATATGCTCAAGAGGCAGGCCGCCGAGGCGGCGCTCCAGTACGTCGAGGGCGGAGTCATCGGCGTCGGCACCGGCTCCACGGTCAATCACTTCATCGATTTCCTCGCCACCGTCAAGTCCCGCATCGAGGGCGCCGTGTCCAGCTCCGAGGCGTCCAGCGAGCGGCTCAAGCAGCACGGCATCCCGGTGCTGGATCTCAACGCGGTGGGCGACCTCGCGCTGTACGTGGACGGCGCCGACGAGTCGAATCGGGAGCTGTCGCTCATCAAGGGCGGCGGCGGGGCGCTGACCCGCGAGAAGATCGTCGCCGCCGCCAGCGAGCGCTTTGTCTGCATCGCGGACGAGTCCAAGCTGGTGGACGTGCTGGGCGCCTTCCCGCTGCCGGTGGAGGTGATCCCCATGGCCCGAAGCCTGGTGGCGCGCCACCTGGTCAAGCTCGGCGGCACGCCGGTTTGGCGGGAAGGCTATGTCACCGACAACGGCAACCTGATTCTCGACGTCCAGGGGCTCCAGATCAGGGCGCCCATGCAGCTGGAGCAGCAGATCAACGACCTGGCCGGCGTGGTGACCTGCGGGATCTTCGCGTTGCGGGGGGCGGATGTGTTGGTCCTGGGCTCGGAGCGAGGGCCCCTGACGCATCAGAAGGGCTAGGGGCACCAGTGCCGGAACGCGGCAAGCACCCCTGTCCAGGATCCGTATCCGGATCGAGATCGATGCCGATGTCCATCCCGATCCCGGTCCCGATTTCGATTCCGATTTCGATTTCGATTTTGCTCCAGATACGACCTTTCATCCATGTCACAAGGATCAGCTCAGACTCGATGCCGGCGAAGCCCTGCTTCGTGGCGAGTTGTTCCTCCGACACTGCGATTGCGGCGGCGCGCGCTTCGTCTTCGGGGGCGCCCGCCGCCAGCGCCTCCTGGACCCCTGACACCATCATAGTCATCTGTCGGCCGTCTCTCCTCATGGATCGGCGATTCGCGGCTGCAGGTGCTTCTGCATCGAGCCCAAAGCCGTAGCCGGCGTTGTACAAGAGCCAGCCCGCCAGGCCAAGGCTACCAGGCAAAAAAAAAAACGGGGCCCGCGGGCCCCGTTGGATTGACCCGGTCCGTCGGGTCAGCTCGATCAAGCGACGATCAGAACTTGTGGATCAAGCCCAGCGAGAAGCCGCTCCACTGAACGCCAGCGAAGCCCGGCAGGCCGTCCTGGTCGTCGTCCACCGCCGTGTACAGCGCGTACAACTTGGTGCGCTTGCTGAAGTTGTGGTCGAAGCCCACGCCCCAGGTGCTGCGATCGCCGCTCAGGTCGCTGCGAAGGTTCTGCAGGCTGACGGTCTCGCGGGTTGCGGCGAACACCTTGGTGTTGTCTCGGTCCACGGCGCCGTACATCGCCTTGAACATGTTGTTGCCGAATGAATAACCAGCCTGGATCTGCCACAGGGTCTGGTTCTTGACCTCGTTCATGCTGGTGAGGGTGATGTTGCCGTCCGGATCGACGAAGCCGACCGCCTCGCGCGTCTGGCCTTCGGGGATGTCGTCCTGCTGCTCATAGATACCGGTCAGCGTGAAGCCATTCCAGTCCAGGATGCCCAAGCCCAGGCGCCACTTGGTGAAGTCGTCATCGACATAGCCGCACGACAAGGTCTGGGTACCGTCGTCGTTCAGGCAGGCCGCCTCGCCGGCCAGCGAGGTGTCACTGTCCATGAAGTGCTCGTTGCCGAGGACTTCATAGGCAGCCGAGGCGTAGAACGGGCCATTATTGTAGATGAGGGCCAGGGAGTAGGCGCTGGCGAAGGAGTCGTTCTCGACGTTCAGGCCCTCGCCGATGGTGGCGCCACCCGGGGCAACCACCGCACCAGCGAACGAGAAGCCGGAGAAGCTCGGCGAGATGTAGGCGACGACATTGTCCGCGCGGACATCGTCGAAGCCGACCGTGCCGTTGTAGTCCGCCATGGTGTCGACGAAGAGGTCCAGCTTGCCGGTGGAGATCTTCATCGGCGTGTCGTGGCGGCCGACCAGCACGGTGCCCCAGTCGCCGGCCAGGCCGACGAAGCTGTTGCGGTAGCTGATGCCGTTGTCGCCGCTGGTGATGTTGTTGTCCGCCGCGGTCAGGTTCAGGCCGAGCTCCACCTGGTAGATGGCCTTGAGGCCGTTGCCCAGGTCCTCGGAGCCCTTGACACCCAGGCGGTTCGCGCGGCTTTCGCCTTGCATGAAGCCGCCCTCGCGGGAGATGCCCCAGCCGCTGAAGTCCTTGGCGCCCGTCTTGTCGATGAGCGGGTTGCCGGCGCCGTCGGTGCGGATGAAGGTAACCTCCTCCAGACCCTCGATGCCGAACTCCTGGAAGCTGTCGCTAACGCCCACGAAGGTTGCACCGGACTGGACTTCGACGACTTCGGTCACGGCGCCTGTGTTGGGATCCAGGATCGGGACATACACGCTGTTGCCGGTGATGTTGGCGAAGTTGTCGCTGCTCTCGACGTCGCCGAGGTAGCCGCCGTCGAAGTTGCGTGCTTCCGCATCGGCGCGATTATCGTAGAGCTCGGTGAAACTGAACTCGCCGCGACCTTGACCCGAATAAGTGACGAGGTCGACGGTTTCGTACGAGGTGCCGATGGCGTTGTCGACGTTCTGATAGTCGATGGACTGGTGCAGCTTGCCGTACAGGACGGCCTCTGCCATGGCGGCCGTCGGCGCGGCAACGGCCGCGGCGACTGCCAGATTGAGAAGCTTCTTGTTCATGCTGCTCTCCGTTTGTTGTGAAAAACACGAACGACCGCGCAAGGCAACGCAATCATCGCTTGCGAGCAGAATACTAGACCACGACGCAACAGTTGGCAACGGGTTCGATGAAAAAAAGAGACAAGCGCAGGCAGCTGTTGCGATTTAGTTACACTCAGGTTCCACCGTCGCGCGTACGGCTGCGGGCTGGGCGACGAGTGCATTGCTTAACGGCCGCGGGGCCAAGGGCAAAGCGCCGGGGCCGCTACGGCCACGCGAGCATCGAGCATAACGCACAGCAGCCTCATGCAGGTGTTGGCCCCGGGGTCGATGACGCGAGATCCTGCGCAACCCTCGGCCTTCCCTGGCATCGCGGACGTGAAGCAGCCCACCGACCATAAATTCGGCTACCGGCTGCGCGCCGGTGACGATCGGGTGTTGGTCGCCCTGCTATACGCCGTGTGCATCGTCAGTAGGGATGCAGTGCCGCCAGAGGCATTGCCGTTAGCTGCGGTCATATGGGCGCTTGACCGACTTGCTTGCGTCTGGCGGAGAAGGCTGGGGAGACTGGGATTCGAACCTAGGTTGCCGAACTCAGAGTCTCATAAAAACAGTAACTTATAGAACATCGCAACACCGGACAGCAGCACCCGCGGGGCTTCCCCTGTCGTGTCGCGCTACCGTTCGTCAGGTGATGTTCCGTCGAGTGTTCCCTGAGTGTGCCCTCAGGGTCCCGCCCCTTCGCGAGCGACCGCACGCTGAGGCGATTGCCGGAAACAAACAGACCGAATGGCGCAGGATTTTCGCTCGCCTTCAAGGAGCGGTAGCGGGCGCATAGTCGAGCTCTGTGCCCGCTGCCGCGACGCAGAAGGCGGGCGAGAAGACAAGCCAGGCGGTCTGTTTGTTGACAGAAATCGCCTAAGGAGCACCTTGCCCTGGCCGCCACCACGGCAAGGTCAAGGTAGTCCATCTGCACAACATGGACTCTGGGCATCCCGGATCGATCACGAGCATCCATGCCAACAGCGCCGCGGCAGCCGTGACGCGGCTGATGCGGATGCTGCGCCCGTACGGCGCCGCAAGCTTGAGTGCGGTCAGGCCGCAGGCTGGAGCCGGCGACTTCGATCAGCAGTAGCAGGTCGTCACCGACCGGATTCGCGGTGCGGTAGCGGTGATCGGGCACGCCCGACGCGTTTGGGCACCGTCGCGAAAGGGAGGGAGGACGGCGGCGGGACGCCGCCGTCCGGCGGGGACGGCGTGTCGGCTCAGCCCAGCTCGTCGGCGCCAATCTGCTTCATGAGGTTGAAGCTCTTGACGAAGGGACCCGCCATGCGCGGGTCCTTGATCATGGCGGCATAGTCGCCGGTCTTGAACTTGAGCTTGCCGGTGGCGTAGGCGGTGCCCATACCCATCATGCCGATGCCCTTCTCGACCCACTTGAGCCAGTCGTCCATATTGGCGCGCATGTCCCAGTCCGGACTCTCGCCGCTCCAGGTGCCCGCGCGGGTGCAGACGCCCTTTTCGACCACGAAGACGCCCACCGGGTCGTCCTGGTCTTTGAAGCCGCAGGTGATGGTGGAGTCGAAGCCGATCTCGGCGAGCTTGCCGCTCACCTCGGGCTCGTTGTTCCAGGCATCCTTGAGCTCGTTCATCCACTCGTCGGAAAACAGTTTGGCCATGGTTGTCGGTGTCCTCCTTCGTCTGTTGGGCGGGATGTCCGCCGGCACCGGGCGGACGCGGATTGGGAGACGTACCCGATTCTACCAGCATCGATCCCGCGCGCGGCTGTTTGACCATCATCGCATTACGGTTTTGTGCGGCCGCGTGTCGTCGCTCAGGCGAATTCCAGCCTGAGCCCACTGGCGAGGAGCCGCCTGGCCTCTTCCTCCAGCTCCAGGCGGGTCAGCGGGTGCTGTTCGAGCCAGTCGTCCGGGAAGCACAATGCCAAGCTGCCTCCCGCCGTCCTGAGGGTAGGCTCCGGCGGGATGTCTGGGCTGCGTCCACGATGCATCAGCACCGCCAGGCGCAGGAGCACGCAGAGTCGCGGCGCGCAGGAGCGCACGCCGCTCGGCAGTTCCAGGAAAGCGTCCACCGGAAACTTGCGCCGGTGGCCCAGAACCAGCGCAGCCAGCACCTGCTGCTCCTGGCGGGTAAACCCGGACAGGTCCGCGTGGCCGATGAGGTAGGCCCCGTGCTTCTGGTACTGGCTGTGGGCGACTGCGAGGCCGATCTCGTGGAGCTCCGCGGCCCAGCCCAGCATGGGCGCATGGCTCGCATGCGTCAGCTGCCAGGGCTCGCGCACCTGCGCCAGCAGCTTCAACGCGCTCGCCTTGACGCGCGTTGCGTGTGCCTGGTCCACATCGAAGCGCCGCGTCAGCGTGGCCAGGGTGCGCCCGCGTACGTCCTCGTGCTCCAGGCGCCCCACGATCTCGTAGATGAGCCCCTCGCGCAGGGCCTGGTCGGAGGCGCGCATGTGCTGAATCGCCAGGCTCGCGAATAGCGATCGCAGGACCGCAACGCCGCCCGCGAACACGGGCCGGCGCTCGTCGCTCAGCCCCTTGAAGCCGAGCGCGGAGACCTTGCCGGCGTCCAGGATGGCCTCGCGCAGGCGGTCCAGGGATGCGGCGGTGATGCCGTCCTCGCTCCAGCCCTCGCCGGTTACCACGGCAGCGACGTCCTTGATGGTGCCTGAGCTGCCCGTGGCCTTGGACCAACCGGACTCGCGAAACAGCTCGCGCACTGGCCGCACCTCCAGCGCGCCGTACAGCTCCGCATGGTCCATCTGCTTGCGCGTGATCTTGTCGTCGCCGAAGAAGCGCTGGGACATGCTGACACAGCCCATATGCAGGCTCTCGCGCAGCCTCGGCTGGAAGCCCTGGCCAAGGATGAGCTCTGTACTGCCACCGCCGATGTCGATAACCAGACGCTTCTCGTCACCAATGGCGAGTCCGTGAACGACGCCCAGATAGATCAACCGCGCCTCCTCGCGCCCGGCGATGACCTCGATGGGATGCCCGAGCGCGCGCTCCGCCCGAGGTAGGAAGCGCGCCTCGGGGCGCACCTGTCGGAGCGTGTTGGTGCCCACCGCGCGCACCCGCGCCGGCTCCATACCCCTGAGCCGCTGGCCCATGCGCTCGAGGCAGGCCAGGGCGCGCTCGGCGACGTCCTCACGCAGATGCTTGTCGGGGGTAAGGCCCTCGCCGAGTCGCACCATCTCCTTGTGCCGGTCGATCACCTGCAGGGTACCGCCATCCATACGCGCGACCAGCAGATGGAAGGAGTTGGAGCCGAGGTCCACCGCGGCGAAGGCGTCGCCGTTGTCTAGCGCCTGCGCGATGGCGGGCGTCAGCCTTGTGGCAGGGGCCCTTGCGGCGGTCGTTGCCATCGCCTGCTCCGGTCATGGGATATCGACGGGGCGGGGGCGCCCTCGGGGTTGGCGCCGCAGTATAGCGGGGTGCCGTGGGTGGCAAGGTGCGAGGGTCCATGTCCGCAGGCGTACCCGGTGGATATCGATTCACCATTGGGCGCCGGCAGGTTTCTCCAATACCATGAATTCGGCGTCTCGGGGTCCGTCGCCGTCAGCATCGGTTGCTCGCCCTGCGCTTGGGTCCTGAAAGCAACCGCCGCTCCGCCTCCGCATACTTCTCCGCCGTCTTGGCGATGATGTCCGCCGGTAGCTCGGGACCGGGCGGGGTCTTGTCCCAGTCCAGGGTCTCCAGGTAGTCGCGGACGAACTGCTTGTCGAAGCTGGTTGGGCTGGTGCCAGGCCGATATTGGTCCGCGGGCCAGAAACGGGAGGAGTCGGGAGTGAGGGCCTCGTCGATGAGATGCAGGCGACCCTGATCGTCGAGGCCAAACTCGAACTTGGTGTCGGCGATGATGATGCCGCGAGTCGAGGCGTATTCGGCAGCCGCCCTGTATATGCTCAAGCTCAGGTCGCGGATCTGCGCGGCGAGCCCGGTACCGATGCGGTCGGCAACTTGCCGAAAGCTGAGGTTCTCGTCGTGGTTGCCGGCGGTGGCCTTGGTGGACGGGGTGAAGATGGGCTCGGGCAGGCGGTCCGCCTGCCGCAGGCCGGCCGGCAGCGGGATGTCGCAGATGCCGCCGCTGCGCTGGTACTCCTTCCAGCCGGAGCCGATCAGATAGCCACGCACGATGGCCTCCACCGGCAGCGGCGTCGTCTTGCGGACGACGCTGGCGCGATCCCCAAGGGTGCGGCGCGCATCAATGCTCGGCAGGACCTCCGCGAGCGGGATGTCGGCCAGGTGGTTCGGCACCAGGTGCTGGGTGCGCGCGAGCCAGAAGTTCGAGACGCGCGTCAACACTTCGCCCTTGCCTGGGATGGGCTGCGGCAGCACGACATCGAAGGCCGAGAGCCGATCCGTGGTGACGATCAACAGATGCGCGTCGTCGATGCCATAGATGTCGCGTACCTTGCCGCGATTGATGAGCGGCAGATGCTCGAGGTCCGACTGATAGAGGGCGTCGGGCGTGGCGGTCATGGTGTCGGGCCCTTTCGTTCGAAGGCCGTTTGACGGCTGGTCACGGATTCGGACCGGGCGCGCGGCGCTCGCTTGGTTGCCCCCGCCGCTCGGCCGCTGCGACTATAGCAGGCTCCCGGGACACCGCGCCGTCGGGTCCGATCTGTGCCTCGCCATCATTGTGTCAACATCAATTGAGCCCTCCATGACCCCAGTCGAGCCTGCGTCCGTCACCGCCCAACGCCGGCAAGCCGCCGCGGATGCCGATGCCTTCCTGCGCGCCTTTCATGGCAGCTTCACGTCGGCGCTGCGCTGGCACCATCTGGACGCGCTCTGGCATCGACTGCGGGAGGACGCGGATGCGGGCTGGTATCCCTACGCCATCGGCGAGCCTCCACCGGAGGTGCCGGCGCAGGCTGAGCAGGTGCACCGCTTCATCGACGAGATCGACGCACTGCTGCGCGCTGAGCACGACGAGGACTATTGCGGCATCGTCTACGCGGATGATCTCGAGGTCCCGAGCTTCGTCAAGATCTACGACCCGGGCAATTTGGGGGTGGTCTGCGGCTTCAGCGATAACCCGCCGCTGCCGGGCTGGACCCTGAGTAAGCTCCAGCCCACGGACCTTGCTGCTGCGCGGCCGGCACCGCGCAACCGGCGGCGGTGGTGGCAGCGGCTTTTCGGCTGATCCGAGCCTTGGCCCTCGGCGCCGGCCGTGGCCTGGATTCCGGCGTCCCCGGCCGGCATGACGGGGCGCGATCAGGACGCGGGTCGGGGATCGGGCGTCATTGACCGCCGCCGCTGGACTGCCTAAGGTCCGGTGCGGTCATCACCACTGATCCGGAGAGAGATCATGACCAAGCAGATCATCCACACCGACCAGGCGCCCGAGGCCATAGGGACCTACTCCCAGGGGGTGCGCGTCGGAGATACCGTGTATCTGTCCGGACAGATCCCCCTGGACCCGGCCAGTATGACCTTGGTGGACGGCGACATGGAGGCGCAGACCCGCCGCGTGTTCGACAACCTGCAGGCCGTCGCCCGCGCCGCCGGCGGCGAGCTGGCGGACGTGGTGAAGGTCAACGTCTTCCTCAAGGATCTGGCCCATTTCCCCCTGGTGAACCAGGTCATGGCGGAGTACTTCGCGGCGCCCTATCCCGCACGCGCCGCCATCGGTGTGGCCAGCCTGCCGAAGGGTGCGCAGGTGGAGATGGATGCGGTCATGGTGCTCGGGCGCTGACGGACAGGGTCTTGCGGGCAGAGCGGCACCCAGCCTGCCCCGTCCGGCTGACAGGACCGGTGCATGGGAGACGCGTTCCCGCCGCGATTGCAGGTTCTCCTTCCCGGGACAACCAAGGACGTTGCGGCTAACATCGACGCCGCCATCCATGACAACTGCCGATCGCGCGCAAGCCGGTCGTTGAGGGGGAAGGAGATGCGCAGCTCGCCGCTCATCGCCGCCGTCGTTCTGCTGCTGCCGCTCTCCGGCTGCGGCTCCAAACCGCCCAAGAGCACGCCGGAGGCCATACTCGCGAGTGCCCGGGGCTCGGATCACAGCGGCACCGCGGTGCGGGCGATCAAGCTCAGCACGACGCCGCGGCTCACCATAGGTCCCTACGCCGGCCGCGCCGACGTGGAGCGCTTTATCGACCGCATGCAGGCCAAGGGTTACCCCCGCGCCGAGTCGGTGAGCATCTTTTCCCGGGTGCGCCCGGATAACTGGATCATCGAGTATATGGACCGCCAGTGGCGCCCGTCGTCCGGCCCCAACGGCGCCTGGACCCGCTACCGCTCGCGCCACATCACCCCAGGCATGTTGGCCAAGGGCACGGCCTTCTGGAACCGGCACGCGGCGTCGCTGGAGCGGGCATCCCGCCAGTACGGCGTGCCGCCCGAGTACATCGTCGCCATCATCGGCATCGAGACCAAGTGGGGCGGTTACATGGGCAAGCACCGCATCGTCGATGCGCTCGCGACCCTGGCCTTCGGCTATCCCCGCCGTGCGGCCTATTTCAGCGATGAGCTGGAGAACTACCTGGTGATGGCCCGTCAGGAAGGCTTCGATCCCTTCCGGCCGGTGGGCTCCTTTGCCGGCGCCATGGGCTACGGGCAGTTCATGCCGTCCAGCTACCTCAAGTATGCAGTGGACTTTGATGGCGACGGCAGCCGTAACCTCTGGGACAGGGAAGACGCCATCGGCAGCGTCGCGCATTACTTTCAGCAACATGGCTGGAAGACAGGCGAGCCGGTGGCGGTACGCGTCAGCTCGGCCTCGCCCGGGGGGCTTGAGGTCGGCTTCAAATCCAGTTATCCGGCGGCCCAGCTGCAATCGATGGGGTTCCGCGCGCCGGTTGCGCTACCGGACGGCCAACGGGTGAGTCTGCTGCAGCTTGACGCCGCCGGTGGCTACGAGTACTGGTTCGGCTTCGACAACTTCCAGACCATCACCAAGTACAACAAGAGCACCTACTACGCGATGACGGTGCACCAGCTGGCCAAAGCGCTGCGGACGCGCTACGGCGGGCGCTATAGCACCGCGCCGGTAGCACCAGCCGGTACAAGGATGGCACGGCCAGGCGCGCAGACCGGATGAGGGCATGTGCGTCTGCTTGGCCGGGACTGCGGGCAGATCGGCTGGGATGCGCCTGTGCGGCCGGCTCAGCCGTCCCCCTGCACCGTCAGCATCACCTGGCGGCGCTGGCGGTGGCTGCGATGCTCGTACAGGAAGACCCCCTGCCAGGTGCCGAGGGCGCAGCGGCCGTCACGCACCGGCAGGGTCAGATCCATGTTGGTCAGGATGGCGCGAATATGGGACGGCATGTCGTCCGGCCCCTCGTCGACGTGGGCGAACAACGGGTCCCCGTCCGGCACCAGTCGCGCGAGGAATGCCTCCAGGTCGCGGCGCACCCTGGGGTCCGCGTGCTCGCACAGCATCAACGAGGCGCTGGTGTGCTGGACGAAGACATGACAGAGCCCCACGCGGATGCCGCTCGAGCACACCGCGTCTTGCACCTGCCGGGTGATGTCGGTAGTGCCGCGGCCTTTCGTCGCGACCTCGAACCGCGCTTGCCTCGTCTGCATGCCTGCGTCTTCGCCCTCTCGCCGAAGTAAGCCCCGCGCCGCCGCCAAAGCAAGCGGTACGGTGGATGATTCCGTGGGATTGGATCAGATTCCGGTCACCGGCCTCAAGCGGGTCGGCCCCAAGCTCGCCGAGCGGCTGCACAAGCTCGGCATCCACAGGGTTGCGGACCTGCTGTTCCATCTGCCCGCCCGCTATCAGGACCGCTCCCGGCTGCGATCGCTCGGCGAGCTGCGCGCTGGCGACGAGGCCTTGGTGGAGGGCCTGATTGCGGATGTCCAGATCGCTCAGGGGCGCCGCCGCTCGCTCAAGGTCTGGCTGCGGGACGAGCCCCATGGACCGGGCGGGCACGGGGCCGGCGGCGGCCTCATGTTGCGCTTCTTCCATTTCTCAAGGGTGCAGTTGGAGGCCATGCGCGTCGGCCGGCGGCTGCGTTGCTTCGGCGAGGTCCGCCAGGGACCGCAGACGCTGGAGATGGTCCATCCCGAGGTACAGCACCGACTGGAAGGCGACGACGACAAGGGCGACATCGGCACCGCCGTCGATGCGCCCCTGACGCCCATCTACCCGTCCACCGAGGGCCTGCAGCAGATCTCCTGGCGCGCCCTGACGGATCAGGCGTTGGCGCTGCTGTCGGCACATCCGGACGCGCTCATGGACCTGGTGCCGCCGGAGATCGTCGCGCCACTGGGGCTGCCGGCCCTGCATGAGGCCATCCAGAGGGTGCACCGCCCACCGGCGGACGCGCAGGTGCAGGCGCTGGTGGAGCGGACCCATCCGGCGTGCCTGCGGCTCGCCTTCGACGAGATGCTCGCCCACCAGTTGGCCTTGCGCCGGCTGCGCCAGGAGCGCCGGCAGCTCACCGCGGCGCCGCTCGCGGGTAAGGGGCACCTGCGGAGTCGATTGCTCGCGCAACTCCCCTTTGCGCTGACGAGCGCCCAGCGGCGGGTCGCGGACGAGATCTCGCGCGACATGGCCGGCACCCGGCCCATGATGCGGCTGTTGCAAGGGGACGTCGGCTCGGGCAAGACCGTCGTGGCGGCGCTGACGGCCGTGCAGGCCATCGAATGCGGCCGGCAGGTGGCGCTGATGGCACCGACGGAGCTTCTCGCCGAGCAGCACCTGAAGAGCATCGGCGGCTGGCTCGGGCCACTCGGGATCCAGGTCGCCTGGCTCTCGGGCCGGCACAAGGGCGCCGAGCGGGGGGGTATCCTGGTGGACATCGCCAGCGGCGACGCAGGGGTCGTCGTCGGCACCCATGCGCTGTTCCAAGCCGAAGTCCGCTTCGCCGAGCTCGGCCTGGTGATCATCGACGAGCAGCACCGCTTCGGCGTCCACCAGCGCATGGCGCTGCGCGAGAAGGGCGCTGGCGAAGGCCGGCTGCCGCATCAGCTGATCATGACCGCCACCCCCATCCCGCGCTCCCTGGCGATGGCCTTGTACGCGGACCTGGACCTGTCCGTCATCGACGAGCCGCCGCCTGGGCGCGGCGCCGTCACGACGGCCGCCGTCCCGGACAGCCGCCGGGAGGAAGTCATCGAGCGGGTGCGCCGCGCCTGCGCCGCCGGTCGACAGGCCTACTGGGTCTGCACCCTGGTGGAGGAGTCCGAAGCGCTGCAGGCCCAGGCCGCGGAGGACGCCGCCGCCGACCTGCATGAGCGTCTCCAGGGCTTGCGTATCGGCCTGGTGCATGGGCGCGTGAAGGCTGCCGAGCGTGGGCCCATCATGGCGGCCTTCGCGGCCGGCGAGCTGGACCTGCTGGTCGCCACCACGGTCATCGAGGTGGGCGTGGACGTGCCCGATGCCAGCCTGATAATCATCGAGAACCCGGAGCGACTGGGTTTGGCGCAACTGCACCAGCTGCGCGGCCGGGTGGGGCGCGGCCCGGTGGAGAGCTATTGCCTGCTGCTCTACCACGCACCCCTGACGGCCCCCGCGCGGGAGCGCCTCGACATCCTGCGCCGGGAGACCAGCGGTTTTGCCATCGCCGACGCGGATCTCAAGATGCGCGGTGCCGGCGAGGTGCTGGGCACCCGCCAGGCGGGCATGGCGGCCTTCCGGCTCGCCGATCCGCTGCGCGACAAGGAGCTGGTCCAGGCCGCCCAGTGCGGCGCCGACTTGCTGCTGGAGGACGACTCCCCCGCCGGCATCGAAGGGGTCACAGCCTTGATTCACCGCTGGCTCGGCGAACGCGAGGACTATGGGCAAGTGTGAGTGCGCTCGGCTTCTTGCAGTCCCTCGCGGGAGCGGAAGGCGACCAGGTTGTCGTCGATGGCGACCGAGCGAGGGTTGGCGATGGCGATGTGGTTGATCGACCCAAGCCGAGCATTGGCGTGAACGGCTCGTCATCCGCGATTAACCGCCGCTGCCGCCCCCGCCCAGCTCTTAGTGCTGTGTCATAATCTCGCGCTTTTCGCGACGCCCAGCTCGTCGCGACGCCCAGCTCGTCGCGATGCCCGGCTCGTCGCGACGCCCAGCTCGTCGCGACGCCCAGCTCGTCGCGATGCCCGGCTCGGTATCCGCCCCGGCGATGTCCTCGGCGGCTGCCGGGGCGGCGAGCTCCGGCGCCGGTTGCGCCGCCCCCTCGACAACCCAGCCCTCACAGTTTCAGCCAAGGACCATGAGCCTCCCGCAGATCAATATCGGCACCCAACGCACCCCCAGCTGGCGCGAGCGCTTGATCGCCTACGCACATCTGGTGCGCCTGCACAAGCCCATCGGCATCTTTCTGCTCATGTGGCCGGCGCTGTGGGCGCTTTGGCTTGCAGGCGGCGGGCACCCGCCTTGGGGCGTGGTGCTGATCTTCATCGCTGGCGTGGTACTGATGCGCTCGGCGGGCTGTGCGATCAACGACTTTGCGGACCGGGACTTCGACGGCCAGGTGGCGCGCACCAACGGCCGGCCGCTGGCGGTCGGCATCATCGCGCCGGTGGAGGCCGTGGGGGTCTTCGTCCTGCTGAGCCTGATCGCCTTTGCGCTGGTATTGCAGTTGAATTGGCAGACGGTGGCCCTGTCAGTGGTGGCGGTTGTGCTGGCGACCATCTATCCCTTCATGAAGCGCTACACGCACTTCCCGCAGCTCTTCCTGGGGGCCGCCTTCGGTTGGGCCATACCCATGGCCTATATGGCCATCCAGGAGACGATTCCCTTGTATGCCTGGGTGCTGTTCGCGGCCACTGTGGTCTGGGCGCTCATCTATGACACCGAGTACGCGATGGTGGATCGCCGGGACGACCTCAAGATCGGCATCAAGTCCACGGCCATCCTGTTCGGGCGCAATGACCGGCTCATTGTGGGTCTGCTACAAGTGCTGATGCTGGCGATGCTCGCCTGGGTGGGTGATGCCGCCGGGCGCGGCTGGGTCTACTTCGCCGGGCTCGGCGCTGCCGGGGGGCTCGCGGCCTACCAGCAGTGGCTGATTCGCGACCGGGACCCCAGGCGCTGCTTCATCGCCTTCCTCAACAACAACTACGTCGGCATGGTGATCTTTGTCGGCCTGGTACTGGACTACCTCGCGTAGCCGGCCGCCGGCTGACACAGTGCCGACAGCCTCCGGGGGCACCGGTCAGCGAGCGGCCCGGAAGATACCTGCGCAACCCCTCGCCGAGCCCCCACCTAACGCGAATGCCGGTCAGGCGGTCCGGGTTGAGGCAGCGGGTCGCCGACCGAACCAGTCTTCGCCGTCACCGTCAGAGGAGCCCATCAGATGACCGCACTGATCCATTCCCGCCCGCGCCTGTCGACCGCTCTCGCAGGTCTTGCCGCGTTGCTACTGCTCGCGGGCTCCGCGGCGGCTCAGGAGCTCGCCGAGGGCATCGACTACCGCGTGGTCGCCGCGCCCGCCCGTGCCGAGAGTGGCCAAGACGTGGAGGTGCTGGAGCTGTTCTGGTACGGCTGTCCGCACTGCTACCAGCTGGAAGCGCACATCGAGCGCTGGCTGGAGGCGCAGGCCGAGGGCGTCACCTTCCGCCGGCTGCCGGCGGCAGCCTCGCCCCGCTGGGTGCCGCATGCAAAGGCCTATTTCGCTGCCGAGCAGCTAGGCGTGCTCGACAAGCTGCACGAGCCTTTGTTCCGGGCCCTGCACGATCAGCGCCGCAAGGTGCTCACGGATGATCAGATCGTCGCTTTCGCGGCCGAGCAGGGCATCGACGAGGACGCCTTCCGTGCCGCCTACAACTCTTTCCAAGTGGACATGCAGGTACGCAAGTCGGCCGAGCTGGTGCGGCGTTACAACATAGACGGGGTGCCGTCCATCGTGGTCAACGGCAAGTACGTCACCAGCGCTACCCAGACGGGCAGCAATGCGAAGATGTTTGCGGTCATCGACGCTTTGGTGGCGCGGGAAGGTGTGGCGCAGGAAGGTGTGGCGCAGGAAGGGATGGCGCAAGAAGGTGGTAGCGGCGCGGAGCCGGCGAAGGCCGAGCAACCGGCGAAGACCGGCGACGCCGGCTGAGTCGCCGCGTTGCCAAGCCCATCCCCCGTGCGCCGACGCGCGCTGCTCAACGATCGGAACACACCTTCTTGGGCGGTGCTCGACCATCCTGAGCTGCCATTGACCAAGGGCGCCGCCGAAAGACCATGCACTGAGCCCTCGCTGGGTCCCCGCTGTGCCTTCCATGAGCCTTGGGCGATTGCCGGAAACAAACATACCGAATGGCGCAGGATCTTCGCTCGCCTTCAAGGAGCGGCAGCGGGCGCAAAGTCGAGCTCTGTGCCCGCTGCCGCGACGCAGAAGGCGGGCGAAAAGACAAGCCAGGCGGTATGTTTGTTGACAGAA
>JANQFI010000489.1 GCA_028277905.1 Chromatiaceae bacterium
ACCGAAGGAATCCACTCGCCGCGTCCAAAAAAAGCCCAAACGGATGCCGCAGACGCCGGACCAACCCATCCCATTAAAAAAAGCCGAGCTTGCAGCTCACCCGCTCACGCGCACCCGCGAAATCATGATAAATCGAAGTGCCCTTATGTCGCTGCGGCAGCCGGCATAGGGCTGCTCATCAACCGCATGGGCGCGGCGATCGACGCGCATCGCAAGTTCGAGGCGCATCAGCTCAGCACCCAGGCGATGCTGCGCGCCACCGGCAATGCCGCTGGGCAGACCGAGGCGAGCCTCGAGCGCCTGGCGCGCTCGCTCGGCGATGAGCTGTCGACGTCCCGCGCGGCGGTGACGGAGATGCTGCGGGTCCGGTCGGTCAGCGGTGCCACGTTCGATGCGGCGATGCAGGCGGCCAAGGACCTGGCGGCAACCGGCTTCGGTGACTTGAGCTCCGCCGCACGCGCGGTAGGGCGGGCCTTGACCAATCCCGCGCAGGGACTCGCCGCGCTGGAGGCGGCCGGCATCCGGTTCAGTCACCAGCAAAAGACGGTCATCCAGAACTTGCACGAGACCGGCCGGGCCGCGGAGTCCCAGCAAGTCACCCTGGGCGTGCTCACCGATCAAATCGGCGGTCTCGGTGCGATGCGCGACGGGTCGCTGAACAGCGCCTACACGGCGCTGGGCAACGCTCTCCAACGCAGCGGCGAACAATTCGGCGGGGCCATCGTCCCGACGACGCGGCTGGTCAGCGTGGTGCAGGCGCTTGCCACCGCATTGGACACCATCAACGACTTTCGCCTGTCGCCGGAGGTGGATCTGTTCTTGAAGATGATTGTTGGTGTTCCGCTCGCAGGGTCGGTCGCGATGGTGGCCCGCGCCATAATTCCGGTTGAAGACCCAAAAGCTCGTATGCGCGAGCGACAAATGCGCCAAGCGGTCGATATTGCGGCCAGCTTCGAAGGCATGCGCCGGCAACATGAGGGCTACGAGGCGGTCATCGCCGGGATCGAGAAGGAGCACAGGGCGCTCAAGCAGACCAATCTCGAACG
>JANQFI010000508.1 GCA_028277905.1 Chromatiaceae bacterium
ACGACGCAAGGGCCTGGCAGCTCCTGCTCTGCCGGCCGCTGCCTGAGTGACATCAGCGATGTCGCGCCATGGATGCGGGGTGGGGGGCTAAACGGTTACGGGGTATCAGCAATGCCGACGAATTCACGGAGTCGCTGGAACCGCTGAGAAGTCAGGTGGCATGGACAAGCGGCGTCTGGAATTTCGGCGAGGGAAACCAGCGTCCCTGGAACAGCTTGCAGTTTGTTCCACGCGACTATTTGGAGTTGAGCCACCATCTACTTGGAATACTCAAGACAAAACCTTCCATTGTTGGGCAGCCACCTCGTTGAGCGCGTATTGGTTGCGATCTTCTTAAAGACTCTCGCCAGCTCAAAAGGCCAGTTCTTTCAGATTGTTCGGGAGGTTTCTTTCTTTATTCATGCACCGATACGCACATAGAGGCTGTCCACACCCGAAACGATGGCGGTTCGGAGAAAAGGCCGCAGCCCGACAACGTCGATCGGCTCGTCGGTCATTCGCAGGTGGCCTTGGTGTCGACGATGGGCTTGTCGCCGCTGCTGCCAGTGGCCTGGATGCAGCGCAGCTGAATCCAGGGCCGCGGAGCGGGGGCATAGCGGGTGGCGTTGGTGTCATCGTTCGGCTGTCTCTCAGCGGCGGCTGGAAGCCGGCAGGCCCAGTTGCCGGCTGGAAGCCGGCGCTCCCAAGGTGGGATGGCGCGTGGGTTTAAGTGAACGGTCCCGGGGTTGCCGACCAAAGTCGGCGCACTCAGGACGAGCAACCGGTCAGTAGAGATCCTGCAACCGATTCACCTGCCGCACCTCCCCGAGCTTCAGCGCCAGGCAAGTGGCCTCGGCGCCTGCGAGCGTGGTGGTATAGCTGACCTTGTGCTGGAGCGCGGCGCGGCGGATCTCGGCGGAGTCGGCGATGGCCTGGGCGCCTTCGGTGGTGTTGACGATGAAGTCCACCTCGCCGTTCTTGATCAGGTCGACGACGTGGGGGCGGCCCTCTTTGACCTTGTTGATGCCGTCGCAGGCGAGGCCGGCCTCGCGCATGACCCGCGCGGTGCCGTGGGTGGCGACCAGGCTGAAGCCCAGCTCGACCAGCTCTTCGGCGACCCGCACCAGGCGGCGCTTGTCGGCCTCGCGCACGCTGAGCAGGGCCTTGCCGGGACGGGGCATGCGCGCACCCGCGGCGTCCACGGCCTTGCCGTAGGCCTCGGCGAAGGACTCTCCCACGCCCATGACCTCGCCGGTGGACTTCATCTCCGGGCCGAGCATGGTATCGACGCCGGGGAACTTGATGAACGGGAACACCGCCTCTTTGACGAAGTAGTGCCGCGGCCGCACCTCGACGGCGCAGCCCTGCTCGGCAAGCGTGCGCCCGACCATGGTCCGCGCCGCAACCTTGGCCAGCGGGATGCCGATGGCCTTGGCGACGAAGGGCACGGTGCGCGAGGCGCGGGGGTTGACCTCGAGGATGAAGACCTGGTCGTCCTGGATCGCGAACTGAGCGTTCATCAGGCCCTTGACCTGCAGGGCCAGGGCGAGCCGGGTCATCTGCTCGCGCATCTGGTCCTGGATGGCCTCCGACAGCGTGTAGGGCGGCAGCGAGCAGGCGGAGTCGCCGGAATGGACGCCGGCCTGCTCGATGTGCTCCATGATCCCGCCGATCAGCACCCGCTCGCCGTCACAGATGGCATCCACGTCGACCTCGATGGCGTCGTCGAGGAAGCGGTCGAGCAGCACCGGGGACTGGTTGGAGACGTTCACCGCGGTCTGGATGTAGCGGCGGAGATCCGCCTCGTCATGGACCAGCTCCATCGCCCGACCGCCAAGGACGTAGGACGGGCGCACCACCAGCGGGTAGCCGATCTCGGCGGCCAGGGTGATGGCCTCCTCTTCGCTGCGGGCGGTGGTGTTGGGGGGCTGGCGCAGACCGAGCCGGTTGATCAGCTGCTGGAAGCGCTCGCGGTCCTCG
>JANQFI010000662.1 GCA_028277905.1 Chromatiaceae bacterium
CTCAGGTCGTTGTCGCGGTCTCGACCGTCCGCATATTCGATGACGATTGCGATTACGACAACGAGGGGATCCCGGTCTCGGAACTTCCGCAGCAAAGCATTAGGCCCCAGAAGCGAAGCGCGTCTACCGATGGCGCTAGCGTGCGCACTTGGCTTTAGGCGGGCTCCCAAGGCCGCTGATAGGCCGAATGGACCAAGCCGGCGGCGGCGGTGGAGGGAGCAAGGCCCTCTGTCGGGCAACGCTCGCCCAATCGGCCCGGGGCGCAAAAACGGGACCGAAAGCAGGCAGGAAGACCCAGGGTCGATAGGCCGTCGGAGGCGGCGGAAAGGGCCCGCGCCCGGCGAATGGATAGGGCGGCATCGGAAGTGGAACCCGCGCTGTCGGCGACGCAGGGTATGGCCGATGACGCGTCTCGGCTCGAGAGCGCCTGTCTGCCGGTTTCTTGCCTGCTCGCGGATAGGCGCCAGCGGCGTCCCTGTGGATTGCGGCAAGAGCCGCCTCGGGCTGAGGGTCCACAACCGTCGCCTCCGGCCCCTTGGGCGAGGGGGGATCGGAGCCATGCCCGGCGAGGCGTCCGCTCTCGGCAGCTTGCGAGCGGTCAAGGGCGCCGGCCATCACACCCGAGTACCGGGATTCGTCCGATTCAGACATCAAGGATGGGGGATAGGGTGCGCCTAGTGCCGCGTTGGTCAGCTCGGCACAGTCCTGCTTCCCGCTGTCGGAGCCGGGCACGAGCGGGGCCTTCTCCGAGCTCGCAACAGGCAGCAACCCGGCCGGCACGAGGGCGGTCAGCTCTGCCTCGCCGCTCGTCAGTTGGGCCAGCGCGAATAGCCCGAAGGCGAGAAACAGCAGCGCCGACGCGCGATGCATCCAGACTGGGGAAAGCCGCCTCAGCAATGTGCCACCCAGCAGGATCCCGAGCAGCGACACCGACCAAAGCGCCAGCGTGCCGCCTGCCAGCACCGACAGGGGCGCGCCGCTACCAGCCGTCAGGCCAATCATCGCGAGTTGGGTCTTGTCCCCGAGCTCGGCGAAGAAAATGAGCAGAAAGCTGATGATCAGTGCGCTCCGAGTCGCCGATAGGGCGCGCGCCTCGCCCGCGTCCTCCGCCGCGGCCTCGCGCCAGGACCTATAGGCGAAGTACACGAAGAGCCCGCCCGCGACCAGCAGCACAAGTTGCTGCGGAACCCATTGAAAGAGTGCCTGGCCGACGGCCACGGCCAGTAGATTCAGCAGCAGAAAGGCCGACATGACGCCGACAGCGACAGGTACCAGGCGGAAACGGCCCGCCAGGGACATGGCGATCAGCTGACTCTTGTCGCCCATCTCCGCGAGAAACAGCAGCGCGAAGGACGAGGTGAAGACGACGGTATCCAACGGGGAGCTCGTGGTCGGAGGGATGGCCCGAGAAGCGAAGGTTACCGGTGAGCGACGACTTAGAAGGGATCCAAAAACAACGGAAAATGAAGGTGGGTAGAGCAGAGCGCGCCTGTATTGCCCAGGATGGACACAACCCGAGCGACCGCGGTTGCTGCACCACCCTTACCGAGCGATCATCGGAGGCGAGATGGCCCAACGAATAAGGTCAGATCCAGCAAGCCAGGATCTGAGCCCTTCGCACGACTGTGGCTAGTGCTTTGCTGCAGAAGTTCCGAGACCGGGTGCCCCTCGTTGTCCTTGTCGTAATCGCGATCGTAATCGAATATCCGCAGGGTCGAGACCGTGATC
>JANQFI010000664.1 GCA_028277905.1 Chromatiaceae bacterium
GCCGCCCGCGCGCAAACCCAAGCGCATGCGGGTCCGTTGGCGCAGAGGATCGACTGACCGAGGGAGGTTCTCGCCGCTGCGTCGTCGGCGATGAACCTGCCGGCTTTGACTTCTCCCCCAAGAATCCCGCGCCGAGCACGCTCGCTCACGACGAATGTACTCACGACGTATCCGGGTTGAGCGCCAGGACCGGCGGCTCGACGATGGGGCGGTAGAGCGTCTGCCAGTTGTCGATCAGGCACAGATCGAAGCGATTGCGCAGTTGCTGCCGGAGGCGGTTCTTGGCGTCGGCGGCCCGCAGGGCCGCTTGGAACAAGCGGCACGCCGTTGAGGTAGCGAAAGCGGTGATGCACGCCGTGCTTGTCGGTCCGCTCCCACTCGGTGGTCTCGGCAGTGTGCCCGACCCAGTCGAACAGAAACGCGTGATCGCTCGGCTTGGCGCCGAGCATAAAGCGCAGATTCAGGGCCTTGAGCTGGCGGATATGGGGCGCGTTGGAGACCGGGGCATCTTCGACGACGATCAGCTTCAGATCGCGGATGCTCGCGGCGCAGGTCTTCGAGCAGACGCTTTGCCGCGTTGCGCTCGCAATCGTTCTTCTTCGCGCCGTCCTGCTTGAGGATCGGCTCGGGTGCGAGGGGGATGACCTCCTTGTGCTCGGGATGGACCAGCACGGCGCCCAGCATCCGATGGTAGTAGGTGACGGTGCCGTTGCGATGATGCTTCTCCCCGCACTGCGCGCAATGGACCTTCTGCGAGGAGAAGTATCCGCTGCCATCGAGCGAGAGCAGGTAGTGACCGTCCAGCCAGGCGAATCCGTCCAAGCCCTTGCCGCGCTGGAGCAGTGCCAGCAAACGCTTGTAGAGCGGGCGCAGTCGCCTCGGCTCGACCTCGTCGAGGCGCTCGCGAAAGCAGGTGTCGCTCGGTGCGCGCTCGATCCCGTAGAGCGCGCGCAGATTGGCCGCCGTGGTGGTGCCCTTGCGCGCATCGCGCTGGCATTGAAGCAA
>JANQFI010000575.1 GCA_028277905.1 Chromatiaceae bacterium
CAGGTAGCGCTCGACCGCCGCCGATTTATGGTGCAGCCAGTGCTGGGCGCGCATCGAGCCGACGGCGTGGCTGAGGAAAAAGCGCGGCTTCTGGAAGTACCAGTGGAGCGTTTCGTGGTAGTGCTGGGCCAAGGGCTCGTTGCCGGTCTCCTCGACGCAGGTCAGAACGACCTCCTCGGCCGCGGCGCGCAGGCGGGCCAGCTCGCTCGGGATGCGCTCGTAGATGACCTCGTAGCCGCTGCGGGTTAGCCGGACCGGCACCGCCCTTTGCAGCAGGTAGCCGAGAACCCCGGTTGCCACGGCGAAATAGAACAGGGCCGCCAGCGCCTGCTCGTAGAGGCCGCTCGGCCAGAGGATGCCGCTGTGCAGCCAGAACAGGGCCAGAGCGAAGAGGCCAGCCACTAGGTGCAGGGTCATCCAGAGGCTAGCACGTCCGACCGCTATCGCAGGGAGCCGCTTGCGCCCGGCGAAGAGCGCGAGCCCCAGCAAGACGGCGAACAGCAGATAGCCGGTGAGGATCTCCGGGTCGGTGAAGGACAGCCCGCCGCGGCGCACGTGGAAGGCCACGGCCCCGAACAGCGCCACGGCTCCGAGGGCAAGGATGGCACCTTCGCGGGAGAGGGGACGCATCAGCTTGCCTTGCGGAAGGGAATGGCGCTGCGGAAGTCGACCCGCTGCAAGGCGTCATGGGCGCAGGCGCGCACGCAAGCCGGCCCGCCCGAGTTGCTGGCGCAAAGGTCGCACTTGGTCGCCTTCAGGATGGCCTTGCCGCTGTCGGGGTCGACGATGGGCTTGGCCTGGTCGTCGCGGATCTCGACCATGCGGATGTTGTCGTAAGGGCAAGCATTGGCGCAAGTGGCGCAGCCGATGCAGGTCAGGTCGTTGATCATCACCGTGCCGGTCTGGAGGTCGCGGTGAATGGCGCCCGTGGGGCAGCCGATCATGCAGACCGGGTCGGCGCAGTGCATGCAGGCGTTGGCCACCATCCAGTGGTCGATGGTCTTGCCGTGGCGCACGAAGCGCGGATTGCCGTCGTGGACCGCGGCGCAGGCCTTCACGCAGTCGTCGCAGCGCACGCAGAGGTCCATATCGATCAGCATCGCCATGGTGCCGTTGATGAAGCGCTCCTCGACCGCCCATTCCAGCAATTGGTCGTCCGCCGCCGGCCGCGCCGCCAAGTCGGCGAGCCTGAGC
>JANQFI010000299.1 GCA_028277905.1 Chromatiaceae bacterium
GCCGCCACGTCCGCGCCGACGACGTCCGCCCCGACCAAAGGTGTCCTACCTGACGCCGCTGGCCGCATGACAGGGGTGGTCGGAGTTATGATCAAGGCCCTCGGGGGCCTCGATCAGGAATTGGTGCACGGTTGCGGAGGTGTCGAGAGCGCTCCCGAGCTCGCCCGCGGGGGTCATGCGTGTCGGCCTGGAGGCGGACGCTCCGGCCAAGCGCGGGGCGGCCCGAGTGTCGCTCTCCAGGGCGACAGGTCCACGGGTCGGACGGCGATCGTTATCGAAATCTCCGCATCGACGCACTCGGCAGCATGAATCTCCAATCGGCCTGGACCTGATTCCTTCGCACCGGCGACGCTGGACGCATGCGGGGTCGTCGATCGCGTGGCATGCTTCGCTGCTTTCCTGCGCTCTTCCAGAGCCTGTAAGGGGCGGGGAAGTACTCTGGTGCTGCGCGTCGCGAGGTGCCGCCGCGGAGGCACACTGGAACCGATCGAGACCGAGCTCGGCGGACCGGACCAGTGAGCCGCGCCAGCTCCGTCTTGCCTCGCCTTATGCAAGCGCTGTGTGCCGCGGATCCTCCCGCCGGCGCATGCGCAACCCAACCCATCATCAGCACGATGACACCCATGACGCTGCAAGAGACCCTCGAATCGCTGACCGTGGCCGAGCTGAAGCTACGCTGCGCGCAGATCCCGGACCTGCGCTGCGGCACCCGCAAGGACAGCCTCGTCACCGCCATCAAAGGCTACCTGCTGTCCGACACGCTCGCGGCGCCGGTCGCCCGGCTGTCGGAACTGGAGCACAGTGCCGTGGCCGAGGCGGTGCACAACTGGGATGGCGATTTCCGCGCGGTCGGCTTCGAGGCCAAGTACGGTTCGCTGCCGAGCTTCTTCACCAGAGACCCCTACGACTGGTACAGCCGTCGCGCGGAACCCAAACAACCCAGCGCCTTGGAACTGATCTTCTTCAACGGGCTGATCCCTGCGGATCTCGCCGCGCGTCTCGCGCAGCTCGTGCCGGAACCCGCGGCATTGCGCATTGCCACCCTCGACGACGAACAGCTGCCTGAGGTCATCACCCGCGCCGACGATGTCCGCGAGCCGCTGCGACGTGTCGACACCGAGACCCTGGTGCGACAGGAGCTGCCGGCCGTGCTGCGGCTGATCGCCCAGGGCGGTCTCGCGGTCGGCGCCAAGACCGGCCTGCCCAGCGCCGCCGCGGTCCGCCGCATCGAGGCGCTGCTGCTCGATGGGGATTGGTACAAGGCCGCGGACGACGAGGACGCCCCGCGCTGGGCAGGGGGGCCGATCCGCCCGATTCGCGCCTTCGCTTGGCCGCTGCTGCTGCAGACCGGTGGGCTGGCCAAGATCGACGGCGGCAGGCTCGGTTTGACGCCCAGGGGCAAGAAGGCCCTGTCGCAGCCAATTCAAGAAGTAGTATCGATCCTGTACAACCGCTGGCGGAGCAAGGGCACGCCGGACGAGCTGAAGCGCGTGGACCTGATCAAGGGTCAGACCAGCAAAGGGGTCAGACTAACAGCGCCGGTGGACCGGCGCCTGGTCATCGAAGACGCCCTGCGTGCCTGCTGCCCGGTCGGCGAATGGCTGTCCGTGGACGACCTGTTCACGCAGATGAAGGTCGAGGGCCACCGGTTCGAGGTCAGCGGGAACCCCTGGAAGCTCTATCTATCCGACGCGAACTACGGCAGCCTGGGCTATCAGGGCGGCACCGGCTTCGAGATCTTGGAGGCGCGCTATACCCTGGTCTATCTGTTCGAGTACCTGGCCACCCTGGGCATGATCGATGTCGCCTACACGCGGCCCTATGGGGCGCGGCCGGACTACAATGACCTCTGGGGCACCGACGAGCTCTACTTCTTGAGCCGCTACGACGGCCTGCATTATCTGCGTCTCAACGCCCTGGGTGCCTACTGCCTGGACCTATCCGAGTCCTATGCACCGCATCTGCCCGAGCGACCGCCCTTGTTCGCGATCGAGCCCGATCTGACCCTGGTGCTGCTGCGCCCAGCGGAGCCGGCGGAGCAGTTCCAGCTGGAGCAGATCGCAACACCACTGTCGTCTGATCGATGGGGCCTGAGCGCCGAGGCGATCCTGGCCCGCGGCGCCGATGCCGACGAGCGCGCCCGCATGCGGGGGTTCATCGAGTCGTCGCTGGAGGGCGATCTGCCGGCAGAGGTGGGCGAGCTGCTCGATAGCGTCGAGGAGCGCGCCACGGCACTGACCGATGCCGGCCCGGCACGGCTGATCCAGTGCCGCGATGCCGCCCTGGCCGGCCTCTTGAGCAGCGACCCGGCCACAGCCGCGCATTGCGGCCGAGCAGGCGAGCGCCATCTATGCGTGGCGGAAAAGAGGCTCGCCGCCTTCCGCAAGGGGCTTACGAAGCTCGGCTTCGTGCTGCCGGAGCTCAAGCCGTGACCGATCGAGAAACCCTCGACCTCGCCGTTCAGGGCGACCCGGATGCCGCGCTTGCACTGCTGCGCGTCCGGTCTATAGAGCTCGACCCGCTGCTCGCCGGACGCACCGAGACCGAAACCCTGACCCTATCCGGCTGGCTGTGCTTCCTGCGGGGCGACTACGCCGGCGCCATCGCCCGCTTCGACGACGCCCATCGCGCCGAGCGCAAGCGCACCCGCAAGCGCAACCTCTACCTGCCGGGCCTGCCCGGTGCCCTGTATTTGCTGGCCCTGCTGCGTCGTGGCGAGCCCGACGACTTCGCCCTGGTGAAGCAGCAAGTCCGCGTATGCCTGCGCGCGAGCGTCTCGGACAAGATCGAGCTCGCCTATCGGGTCATCGGCGACCTGGCCCTTGTCATGACCGGCCAGGGCAAGCCGGAGGAGTGCTATGCGCTGCACTACGCCCTCGGTCCCCAGCGCCCGATGCCGCTGCTGTTTCAGACCCTGGCGCTGCACTGGCTCGGCGAGCAGCCCCAGGCGGGAGTGCTGGCGACCTTGGCCCTGCACGCCCGCCAGGCGGTCGATAAGGGCGAGCGCTGGTACCCCCAGGAGGCCGTGGCCCTGCTCGACGCCCTGGGCTTCGCGGGCGAGCTGCCCGTGGTTGGCGAGACACCGGCCGGCCTCGTCAAGCTGGTCGACCTGCTGCAACCGAAGCCCACCTGGGAGCTGGCGCTGGATGCACTCGAGCGGCTCGCGCCCGACAATCGAGCGCCTGACCAGTCCGACAGCGACCTGCGCTTGGTCTGGCTGCTGGTGCTGCAAGGCAGCTATGCCAGCTTGGAGCCCCGCGAGCAGACGCGGACCAAGAGCGGCGGCTGGACGCGGGGACGTGCGGTGACCTTGCAGCGCCTGGCCGAGGACTCCGAGCGGATGCCCCACCTCAGCCCGCGCGATCGGGCGATCTGCGCCTGCATCGTCCGCGAGCGGTCGTCGGGCCATTTCGGTGGCCAGGGGCAGCAGAGCTATCGCCTAGACCCCGACCGCGCCCTGCTTGCCGCCATCGGGCATCCGCTAGTCTTCGGCAACTTGGCCGACAACGCGCCGCTGGCCTTGGTCCGTGCCGGGCCGACGCTGACCGTCGCGAAGCGCAGCCGGGACATCCTGGTGCGGATCGAGCCCTTCCCCCAGGAAGGCCGAACCCTGCTACCGGTGCCGGAGACGGCGCAGCGCATCCGGCTGGTCCAGTTCGACGCCGCACATCGAGACATCGCCACTATCCTGGGCCAGGATGGGCTCAGCGTGCCCAAGGCGGCCGAAGAACGGCTGCTGGACGGGCTTGCCGCCGTTGCACCCATGCTGACCGTGCACTCCGACATCGGTGGCGGCGACGGTGGCGCGGCCGAGCAGGTGGCGGCCGATGCCCGGCCGCATTTGCACCTGACCCCGGTAGACCTGGGCCTCAATCTTGAGCTCTTCGTCCATCCGTTCGGCGATGCCGGCCCGCAGCTGCGCCCGGGAGAGGGCAGCGCCACGCTGCTGACCGAGCTCGACCGGCGCGCCGTGCGCTGCACCCGCAACCTGACCGGCGAGCGTCAGGCGGTGCAGGATCTGCTGGCGAGCTGCCCGGCCCTTGCCGGGAGCAAGCCGGGCCAGGATCCCCTGGCTTGGGACAGCCAAGGCAGCTGGCTGCTCGAAGACCCGGAGGCGGCCCTGAGCGCGCTGGAGCAACTGCAGGCCCTCGGCGACTCGGTCGTGCTGGACTGGCCCAAGGGCAAGCGCATTGCGCTGAGCACCGAGGCCGGGGTCGACCAGCTGCGGGCCAAGGTCAGCCAAGGGCAGGACTGGCTCGAGCTCGGCGGCGCGCTGCACCTGGATGATGGCCGGGTGGTGGAGCTGCGCGAGCTGCTGGCCCGGGCCGCCAAGGCCAAGGGCCGCTTCGTACGCCTGGGCGAGCACGACGTGCTCTGCCTGAGCAACGCCCTGCGCCGGCGCTTGGACGGGCTCAAAGGCCTTACCGATCGCGGTCGCTTCCATCCGCTGGCGGCACCGGCCATCGCCGAGCTCATCGACGGCATGCAGGTCGCGTCATCCCCGGCCTGGGACGAGCTGTTGGCGCGCCTCGACGAGGTCCGCGAGCTCGACCCGCAGGTCCCCTCTACGCTGCAGGCGGAGCTGCGCGACTACCAGGTCGAGGGCTACCGCTGGCTGGCGCGGCTCGCGCACTGGGGCGCGGGCGCCTGCCTCGCCGACGACATGGGCCTCGGTAAGACGCTCCAGGCGCTGGCGCTAATCCTGGCGCGGGCACCCGCCGGACCGGCGCTGGTGCTGGCGCCGACCTCGGTCTGCGGCAACTGGCTGGATGAGGCCGCGCGCTTCGCGCCGACCCTGCGCGCGCTGCGCTTCGGTCCCGGCGATCGCGCCGCGATGCTGGCGCAGGCCGGCCCGTTCGATCTCATCGTCACGAGCTACGGCCTGCTGCAGACCGAGGGCGAGCGCTTGGCCGCCGTGGACTGGCAGACCATCGTCGCCGACGAGGCCCAGGCGTTCAAGAATGCCCTGACCAAGCGCTCCAAGGCCATCATGCAGCTCAAGGGCGCGTTTCGGCTCATCACCACCGGCACCCCGATCGAGAACCACCTGGGCGAGCTGTGGAACCTGTTCCGCTTCATCAACCCCGGCCTGCTCGGCTCGCTCGACACCTTCAACGCCCGCTTCGCCAACCCCATCGAGCAGCATCGAGACCAGGGCGCGCGCCAGCGCCTGCGCCAGCTGCTGCGCCCCTTCATCCTGCGCCGCCTGAAGAGCGAGGTCCTGAGCGAGCTGCCACCGCGCACCGAGATCACCCTCAGCCTGGAGCTGAGCGACAGCGAGATGGCGCTCTACGAGGCCGTGCGCCGCGAGGCCGTCGCACGCCTCGAGGACGCCAAGGCGACCGCCAATCCGGGCCAGCAGCGTATGCAGCTACTCGCCGAGATCATGCGCCTGCGCCGCGCCTGCTGCCATCCGCGACTCGCTCTGCCCGACAGTCAGGTACCCAGCAGCAAGCTCGACGCCTTCGCCGACATCGTCGACGAGCTACTGGACAATCGCCACAAGGCGCTGGTCTTCAGCCAGTTCGTCGATCACCTCAGGCTCATCCGCGCGCACCTGGACGCACGCGGCATCCGCTACCAATATCTCGACGGCGCCACCCCCGAGCCCCGGCGCCGCGCCGCGGTGACCGCCTTTCAGTCCGGCGACGGCGAGCTGTTCCTGATCAGCCTGCGCGCCGGCGGCGCCGGCCTCAACCTCACCGCCGCCGACTACGTCATCCACATGGACCCCTGGTGGAACCCCGCGGTGGAAGACCAGGCATCCGACCGCGCGCACCGCATTGGCCAGCAACGCCCGGTGACGGTCTACCGCCTAGTGGCCAAGGACACCATCGAAGAGCGCATCCTCGAGCTGCACGCCGACAAGCGCGACCTCGCCGACGCCCTGCTCGAAGGCACCGACGACACCAGCCGCTTGAGCTACGCCGACATGCTGGCGCTGGTACAGGCGAATCCTCGATGACCTGGCTGTGCCCGGGGTGCTCGCGAGCCTTGGATAGGGGCTCGGCGGGGTGCATCTTCTCTCGGGAGCTCAGCCATGCGTCGCTTCGATATGTCCTGAATTGCCGAGGCGCCTTGGATCGACCTATAGGGATCGGCGTCTCTCTTGGGTCGTACAAGGGCATCGATCGCTCGCCGTGCTTCGGGATTCACCGTGCAGGATTCAGCGTGCAATAGAATAGATGGAGATGGCACGAGGTCAGTTGTCCCAAGGCTCGGAGGACTTGCCGATACCCTGAGCCAGCGGAGAACAGCGGCTTCTTCCCCGACGCCGCGCTTCCCAATGCGTGAATCCGAGTGCGGCGTGGACGTTGGATGCGTCACCTTCGGCACCTTCGTCACCGATGCCGCTCCCAAAGAGCGGCTATTCAATCATCTCGATTCAATCATCTCGATTCAATCATCTCGATTCAATCATCTCGATGAGCCGCCACGCCCGCGCCCGGTCGTGCCCGCCCCCGGTCACACCCGCCCGCGGATCGCCCGTCTGGAAAAGTGCCCGCGAGCTGGTGCCGGACTGGGACCTCCTCGGCCAGCCAGAAGTCGATTTCGACGTCGATCAGCGCGTCGCATGTTGACCGTCTCTTCCCGAGGGAGAGGGTGCAAGCGGCCCTGTGTACCGCCTGTCTGCTGTGCCCCGAATCCTCGACCCTGCCCTTGGCAGACCGAGGTTTCGCGTCGCCCGCGACGTCCGCCGGCCCGGTCGTTGCATGTTGACCCAGCATCCCACTCCCGCTACTCTCCTGTCTTAGCGTTCAGCTGGGCGCTTCAGAGTGGCTTGGATCTCCAAGCCGCTGGCTTGAAGCAACAGCGCTGCCCCCTTGCGGCTATTCCTCTGCCAATCGCTCCTTATCCAAATGGCACCTCGTCTAGATGAAGTCTTGGACTGGCTGTATCGGGTCGGTCGGTGGACGCTGGGCGGCATCTTCATCTATGCCGGTGGCACCAAGCTGCTGGAGCCGGAGAGTTTTGCGGTCCTGGTTGACGCATTCGGTATTATTCCCAAGGGGTTGCTCGTACCCATGGCGTTCGGCTTGCCGATTCTGGAGGTGCTCGGGGGCATAGGCCTGCTGTTCGATATCCGTGGCAGCCTGGCGCTGATCACGGCCCTGCTGCTGCTCTTCATGGGCGTACTTGGCTACGGAATCTGGATGGGGCTGGACGTCGACTGCGGTTGCTTCGGTCCTGAGGATCCGGAAGCCGAGGCGTTTCACGGTCTCAGGTCGTCGCTATTGCGTGATTCGGTCATGGTGGCTGGCGCGATGTTCTTGTATGCTTGGCGTTGGTGCCGTGCCATTCGCCCGGTGAGCGTTATGGCCACTGCAAATCAACTGTTCAGCTCAGGGGGCAAAGAAAATGACTAGTGTGAAAGATCTGCTGCGATTGCTTATTCTTGTGGGGCTGGCGTTCGGGATCACAGCGCCTGCGGGTGCCTTTCTGAGCGATAAGTTTGAGCAGGAATTGGAAAAGGAGGCCGGCGCGGTCAAGCTGGCCCGTGAAATTCAGAGAGGCGGCTATGACGTAGTCACCACGGAAGAGCTCAAGAACTGGATCGATTCTGGCAAGGACATGCTGATCGTGGACACTATGCCCTATGAGGAAAGCTACAAGAAACAGCATGTACCCCAAGCTGTACAGTTTCTATTTCCCATACCCGACATGAGCGACTGGGACACTGAGGAGACCGGCGGTAAGACGCTCGAGGATTTCCGCGAATTGCTGGGCGATGACAAAGACAGGCCCATCGTGGTCTACTGCGGCTTCGTTAAATGTACCCGCAGCCACAATGGTGCCGCCTGGGCTGTCAAGCTGGGCTACAGGAGCGTCTTTCGCTATCCCGGCGGGATTTTCGCCTGGAAAGGGGCGGATCTACCCGTGGAGAACGCAGAGTAGGCAACTGGGCGCATATCGCGATGGACGAGCTCTGCAACCCTGGTGATGCTCGGTCCGAGGCGTTGATCGCACAGATAAAGGCGCGAGCCGAGAATCTGTATCAAACCCGGCAGCTCCTGTGCAGCGAGGCGGTCGTGGTGACCTTGAACAAGGCACTGCATGGGGGCCTGAATGACGATCAAGCCATTGCTGTTGCGGCACCTTTCGGCGTTGCGCTCGGCGACAGCGGTTGTATCTGCGGCGCACTAAGCGGAGCCGTACTAGCCTGTGGCCTGTTTGTAGGGGGCAATCGACCCTACCGTCATCGCCAATGCATGCGTAACAGTGCGCGCCAATTACACGATGCCTTCAAAGCCGCGAACGGCGCGGTTTGCTGCAGGGCGCTTACCCGAAGAGTCCGCCATGATCGACATGCACACTTCCAGCAGTGTGCGCGATTGACGGCGGATGCGGCAGAAATGGCGGCAAGGTTGATATTGGCGCAGCGGCCTGAGCTGGCTCGATGCCATGAAGCTGGATTCTTACGCGAGCGAGATGGCAAAATCGGCGCCATGATCACGCGGTTATTGCGGATTCTTGGTATCAAGAGGCCGGAGAAGTATCAAGCCGCCGGAGAAGCACCAGTAGTTGCCGATCGCAGGCTCTCCTCGCACTCGGCCCTAAAGTGTGATGACTCGGTCGCACCCCTCCATCATCAGCTGGACTGCTCTGGAGAAATCGATGAAGGTCGGTGCCACCACAAGTCTTTCCGTAAGCCCCCGCTCCTCAGCGTGCTCTTGGATCACGAAGATCTCGGCCCCTGAGTCGCGGAGTGCTTGCGATTCCTCGGACCCCTTATCGAGCAGAAAGACCCCGTCTTGTGCGAGGAGAATTACTAATTGATGATGGTTCTTGGTCAGAACCTCGACTATCTCACCAAGGTGTCCGCAATTCGATGTCAACCACAGAAGACATTTCATCTTTCCACCTCAAAAGGTGATGACGACCTCGTTTTCGGTCAGTGCTAGCGCAACGCCCTCGTCGTCGAGCACCTCCACCTCCTCGAAGATGTCACTAGGCGATATCTGCCTGTCCGCAAGTGCCTTCTCACTCACGCAGAGCCTACCGTCGAAGTCGAGGTATGTTGACTTGAACATGGAAATCGGAGCGACGTCGATGTTCTTCAATAATGCATAAGCACCATCACCTAGGAACAGCATGGTGGGCAGATGATCCTTACTGATCATTCCAACGGCGGTACGCCATCCCTCGAAATTCGTGATGCGGCCAAAGGGCTTGCTCTTGATGAGTATCAGGACCCTGCGTGCATGGAAGCCCACGTTCATCTCCTATAAAGTCATGGTGATGAATCTGTCACATTCGCCCACGATATCTGCGAAATCGTTTAGGGCGCCGACCTCGACCCCGGCAATGAAGTCATCACCTGCTCGGTCGAATCCGCGTGCCGATGTACAGGGACCACAGGCCTTGAAGCCAAGACCCAGGTCAGCCAGTTCCTGAAACCGCTCATTCAGGGGTGGCAGGGGATCTGGGCTCTGGTTTCGCTTCGCGTTGTTTACACCATCGATAAAGAGAAAAGCCTTGACTGCATAGCCATGCGCCAGTGCAGCTTTGGCCAGCTTCACGAAGGTATCGCTGTTCTGGTATGTGTAAGGCCCGCTGAGCAGCAGTATTCCAAGGGTTTTCTTGACCATAGGCCTGTGTAGACCTCCTGAATCTTGCACGAGAGCAAGGCTAGCACTGCAGGAAGGCGGTTGGCAAGGGGCTCAGGCCAGGCGCCTGCGATGGGTGAGAACTGCGTGGAGTAGTGTGTCGGCGTGCCCGGAGGCACCAATAGTGAGCTGCCTAAACAACGTCTACCGGGGCGGGCCTGAACCCTCGGCTTTCTCGGGGGCCGGACGCATGCGTTAAGGCCGCCGCCCCGGTCCAGTGTCGTGCAATGGAGTGTGCCGCGCCTGGCGTGGTCGTATTCGACAGGATGGTTTGCGTTTAGCGGGGTGGGGCTTCGTGGTTGCCCAGCGGCGCGGGCAGTGAATAGGGACAACCGTCGATGAAGCGACGGCCGGCAAAGGCCCTCAGCTAGGGCAAAAAGGGTCAGGCGTTATTGATTCATGGTACAGCGTCCAGCGGGTCCGGTTGATGGCGTCCCTGCGGTCGAGCTGGGGCCGAATGAGCCCCTCGTGGCGGAGCAGATCGAGCGGGCGGTGGGTCGGCCCGGGGGTGGCTGGGGCGTCCGGCGCCGGGTCGAGCTTGTCAGTCGCCTGGGTATGCGTTGATCTAGATGGGCAGGATCGTCGGCGCGGGCTCGAGCCGTCGTAGCGCCGGAGTTGGCCCCGAGCGCACCAGGCTCGACTTGCCCGTGCCGGATGCACCGTCGAGAAAGACCGAGGGATGCACGGCGAGGGCATCGACCGACCCTGTCGTCATCTTGTCGCGGCTGCGCAGAGGCTCTGGGTCGTCGGGGTGGATCGGCAGGGCCTCGGGCCGAAGCAGCCCCGACCTGCTGGCTACCGCCGGTGCCGTACTCCCGCTGTTCGCCGGTACGCTGCTATTCGACGGCACCATGTCTTGGTCGAGGGCTTCGCGCCGATGCGGCGCCTCGGCGCGCGGCGAGCGCTCGCCTTCGATCGGCGTTTTGCAGTGCAAGTGTTCGGGCTGGTCGCTGTCGGCGCGAATCGACTCTGGCCGTCATCTCCGGCCGAAGTGGAGGGGTCGCTGCGACCCAAGTTGCACCTAGCGCGCGGCCGACAAGGTAGCGCAGACGGCGGATGCGCTGCGCTTATACGCCCTAGGTGCTAGCCGTCGTCGGGCAGCAGCTCGGCGAGGCGGCTGGGGTCGGCGAGGGCCTCGAGGATGGTCTCGATGACCGGCGCGGATTGGCCCAGCCCGGCGCAGAGGGCCTCGACGTCGCGCTCGCCGTCGAGGATGCGCTGCACGGCGGCGGCGAAGGCGGCGTTCTCACCGTCTGCTGCCGTGTACTTCGCCAGCAACTGATCGACGGCGGTGCGGGCCTCGGCCTGCCCGGCGACGGCGCCGGCGATGGCGGTGATTACCGGGGCGAACCGGCGCAGCTCCTGGGCGGTGCCGGCGAAGGCGCGCTTCGCGTCCCGTGCCTGGCGGCGGTAGCGGGCGGCTTCGTCGGCGCGAGACTGGCGGTCCGCGATCTGAGCCAGGATGCCGTAGGTATTCCAGATCCGCGCGGCGCCCGGGTCCAGGGTCTGCTTGATGGCCAGGGCCTCCTCGGCCAGCCGGCGGGCCTCATCGAGGCCATTGGGCCGGTGTCGGAGCAGGTCGGCGAGGTTGCTGAGGCAGTTCGAGAGCTCGGCGCATTGACCGGTCTGTCTGCCTCCATCGATCGCCTTGCGATACCAGGTCTCGGCGGCCTCGGGCTTGCCCTGGAACTGATTGACGATCGCGAGCTGGTTCCAGGTCCCCGCGGCACCGGCGAGGTCGCCGAGCTCCTGTTTCAGGCGCGCCGCCTCCCGATAGTGCTGCTCGGCCTGCCCCCATTGCCCGGCCTCTTCGAAGGTCCTGCCGAGCTGGTGCAGGTACACCGCCTCCATGCCCGGCTCGCCCAGGCGCCGGAAGAGCGCCAGGGCCTCTTGGTAGCGGCGCTCCGCCTCGGCCGG
Organism: Chromatiaceae bacterium; assembly: GCA_028277905.1. Lineage (GTDB taxonomy): Bacteria > Pseudomonadota > Gammaproteobacteria > Chromatiales > Chromatiaceae > Thiohalocapsa. The sequence goes on from JANQFI010000299.1 coordinate 11,526, forward strand.
GTCGCCCTCCAACAGCGCCAGGGTGCCGATCTGGCCGAGGGTGACGCCTTCGCCGCGTGGGTCCTTTAGCTCTCGAGCGATCTCCAGACCCTGCCCGTACTGCGCCCGGGCCTCGGCGTAGCGCCCCTGGTCGGTCAGCACATTGGCCAGGTCCGTGTGCAGCGTGCCGCGATGGCGCTTGACCGGGTCGGTCTGCTCCAGCGCCTCGACCAGGGCGAGGCCCTGCCGATGGCGCGCCTCGGCCCGGTCCGGCCGGCCGCGGGCTCGCTCGCAGCGGCCGAGACGGAGCAGCGTCGCCGCCCGCTCGGCGCCTCGCCCCTGGTGTCCCTGAGCCCTGTCAGGATGTCCTCGAAGACCTGGGCCGCCGCGTCGGCCCGACCTTGGGCCAGGAGCTGCTCGCCGCGGTTGCTCTCGGCCTGGTACCAGGCCTGCGAGCCCCGCTTGCCACCCAGCTGCCCGGCACGCTCGGTGAGCGCGGCGGCCTCGCGGCCCTGGCCGAAAGCGTGCAGGAACCGGTTGACGCTGTACACAAAGCTCACCGCATCCGGATCGCCGGCCTTCAGCGCCCGGTCCACAGCCGCACGCAGGTTCGCAAGCTCCCGCCGGGCGATGGCGCGGGCCTGGTCCGGGGTCTTGGGGTCGGCGTTGTAGAGATAGCCGGCCAGCGCGTGGTAACGCCGCCGATGGGCCTCGGCGAGGCGGGCCTGCGCCTCGGGGTCGAGCTGTGCCCAGAGCAGCGGTGCCAGGGTCGGATGGAAGCTCAGGTACGGCGGGACGACGCCGGGGATGGCCTCGGACCTGATCAAGCCGGCGGTCTCGAGCTGGGCGCGCAGCCGCGGCCAGGCCAGGTCCGGGTCGAGGCCGGTGATGGCGAGCAGGTTGTCCTCCATGGCCCCGCCCTCGAAGACGCCGAGCTGGCGCAGGGCGCGGCGTTGCTCTGAATCCAGGCGGTCCAGCGACAGCCGGATGGAGGCGATCAGGCTGCGCGGCGTGCCCTCGGCGACGACGGCTTCGGGAACGGGCTGGGCCAGGATGGCCTGGAGGCGCTCGCCCAGGTCCGCGGGCGTGCGGGCCTTGAGCTGCTGCGCGAGCACGGCGATGGACAGCGGGTGGAAGTCGACCCGGTGGAACAGGCCCACCAGGGCCTCGCGGCTCGGCGGGGCGATGCTGGGGGCGGGCGGCAGCCGGGTCAGGGCGGCGTACCAGTCGAGCGCATCCTCGGGGGCGAGGATGGAGCCCAGGCCCGCAAGCGGGATGTGGCGGTGGGCGTGGCTGCCCTCGGGGCGGTAGTCCGGATGATCCAGGTCCGGGCTGCGGGTGGTGAGCAGGAGCCGCGAGCCGCCGGCCTCGGAACAGGGCAGGTCGGCGGGCGGCAGGGCGCGCAGGTCGGCGGGCGGCAGGGCCTCCAGGTTGTCCAGGATGGCCAGGGTCGGGGTCGCGGCCAGGGCCCTGGTCGCAGCGGCGGCGTCGCTCAGGGTCTCGCCCAGGACGCTGGCGATGGTCGCGATGGCGACCGCCACCGGCGCACCCTGGGGCTGGGCATAGTCGACGCTGACGGCGGCCTGGAAGAGGCCGGTGCGCACGAGCCAGCGCCCGGCCTCCTGGGCGAGCGCGGTCTTGCCCTGGCCGCCGAAGCCGGTGATGGTGATGCGCCGGGTGCACCCCGATGGGCCGAGTGGCACCGCGAGCCAGCGCTCGATGTCCCAGAGCTCGCGGCGGCGGCCGAAGAAGCCGGCCTCGCGCGGCGGCGGCAGGTTGCCGGAGTTGGGCCGCGGTGTCGGGGTCGCTGCCGTTGGGGTCGGGCCCGGTGAGATAGGGGCCGGCGCCGGGGTCAGCAGCGGCCGGTCGCTGCCGGCGTCGGTCGGCCGGCTCACGACGAACAGCAGGTGCAGCCGGTCCTTGGGCGCGATCCGGAAGGGCGCGCGCCCGCCGGTGACGCCCGGGATGCGCCGGCGCACGCTGATGTGCGGGCGCTCGCGGAAGAGTTAGACGCCGTTGGGGTCCTGCAGCAGCTCCCAGGGCAGGGACAGGATGGCCGGATCCCGGGCCTCGATGGTCAGCACGCGCTGGCCGCCGGCCAGGTCCTGGAAGCGGTCGAAAAGCCGCTGCGCCGGGCGCGGGTCGAAGACGGCCGTAAACAGCGCCCGGCCGATCTCGGGCAGCCGCCCGGAAATGCGCCGCGCCTCGGCGTCGTCCGGGTCGGCCAGCGAGTGGGCGCCGTAGGTCTCGATGTACCAGGCGATGTCCTGGCGGTCCTTCGGCGCCAACGGGCCGGTGAAGGGCAGCGGGCCGGAGTCGGTGCCGTCGAAGGCGACGGCGACCTGGTCGCGGCCGCTGAAGCGCAGCGTCAGCTCGGCGACGGACATGGGCTCCTCCGTGCGGCGCTCGGGCCGGGCCTCGCCCCGCCGGCGCTGCCGCGCGGGGCTGCTGGGCGACGGTACGGGCAGTGTCCGGGAATCGCCGGGGCGGGGCAAGGGCATCTCGGCACCCGCCCGCGTGCTAGTGCTTTGCTGCGGAAGTTCCGAGGCCGGGATCCCCTCGATGTCGTTGTGCTAACCGCAATCGTGATCGAACATCCGCACGGTCGAGATCGCGATCACGACAACGACGACGAGAACGACAACGACCTGAGACGGGTGCGGCCTTATCATGATGTGCTCAACAGCAGCACTCGGCACCGAACTGATCGATCTTTTGCCAGAATTGCGCCCATCGCCCAACGGTGTGGACCAGCGCGCGCAGACTGAGCACGATGCCGGCACCCTTGGTCTTCCAACGCATGCCCGAGGCGCACAGGCGCTGCTTGACGAGGGTCTTGCAGGCGGCTTCGGTGACGCCGGAGCCGATCGGAAGTCCCTCGACGACGAAGGCGGGATAGTCCATTTGATGACGGTGGTTGTCGAAATAGGTGCGCGCGCTGCCGACGTCGTCGCGGACCTTCTGCGCGAGGCCGGATCGACGGGCGAGACGCCCGGCCTCGCCGATGAGCAGGTCCAGCGCCGCAGGGTCGTGCTTGAGCTTGGCGCAATGGGTGTGCTGCCAGTCGGCGCGTCGCTGCGCATCGCGGCGTTGCGGGTACTGCGCCTGCGCGATGTTGCCAACGTATTCGGTGGCATGGAAGAAGTCGATGAGTTGTCGGTCCGTGTGCTGTTCGAGGAACGTCCAGTTGCCATGCGCACCGTCGGCGATGCCCAGATACAGGGCCTCGGGAAACTGCTGCTTGGCACGCGCGATCTCGCGCTCCATGCGCCCGAGGAATGTCTGCTTGCCGTACTCGGGCGCCGCAGCGAGGTAGAGGGTATGTTGGCGCTCGCCTTCGTGGTCGTAGAACGACAGGGTCCCGGCCATGGCCTCGCGGTAGCCGGCGCTGCCGGCCATCGGGATCATGGCGCCGTCAAGGCTGATTACGACGGTCGCGATGGGCGCGTCGAGCGGCGGCAGCGCGTACTCCCACGTCTCCTCCTTGGCCGTGGCGATAGTGCCCACCCACTCGGCAACATTCTGAATATAGGAGGTCGCCACCTTGCGGCCGTGATTCTGCTCGAGGTCCGTCTGCACCGCGCGCACGTTGAGTTGCGCATACTTGTGGCTGAGCTGACTGGCGAACCGCGGCGTCGCGCCGCGTATGATTCGCCCCTGGTGCTCCAACGGGCAGTAGATGCGCCCGCCGCGCGAGGTCTGGTAGACGTAGCGCTCGACCTGGACCGCGCCGTAGGGGGTCTGGTATTCCTTCGGATCGCGCCCGCGCGCCGTCAGCTTGGTCTCCCCAACCCGAATCCGACTGCCGTCCGTGTCAAACCGCCCCAGCGCCTCTTCGGTCGCGCAGCGCCCCACCGCGTTGCTCGCCTCCAGGATCGCTTGCTCCATCTCCATCAGGCTGCCGCTCAGGCGCACCGTCACCTCCACCGTCACTTCGTCACCCGAACGTCTTACCACCTGCGTCACGACCGAACCTCCTCTTGGCTTATCAGGAGGTTGCAACATACTCCTCAACGAGACATCATAGCAAGGTCGCACCCCCTGAGACGGTCTCGGGACATTCGCACTGCTGCACTAGCTGGCGGATGCCTTTCGGTCGTGATCTTTGGCGACATGTCCGCGTGCTACGCGGTCCTGGATCGGGATGAGCGCGCGCACGCCGGTGCGCAACAGACATGGATCGGGTTGCTGTCTCAGATCGGCGGGCCGCTGGATCGGCCCAAGACGCGTTGCGCCGCTGGAGCGGCGCAACGATGACATCAGGGTGCTTGTACACCCGCTGATACGGCACCGGCGACCGCATTCTCGAGCATCATCATCGGCAGCGGAAACCGCACCGGCTCGGCGCGCAGGCGCATCTCGCGCAGCCACTCGGGCACGGCAGTGCTCCAGCCTAAGCGAAGCAGCGTGGCATCCGTGGCCCGAGCCAGGTCCAGCGCACGATCGTCTTGGTGCAGCAGCACCAGCACGCTGAGCGGGCGGCGATGGACACGATGGAGGCGGAGCAGCGTCTCCAGTAAGCGACAGAGGTCGCGGAAGGCCGGCTGATCCATCTCCTGTGCAGGGTCGTCCAGGGCCAGCAGGGCGCAGCGGAAGCGCCCGCTCGTCAGGTGGCGCTGAATAAGCCAGGCCACGCCAAGCGTGTGTGCCTCCGCCTCGTTGAGCAGATGTCGCGCGTAGCGCTCACCCATCCGAACGCTGGTGCGATGCTTGCGCCGTATCGCCTCGGACAACAGCCGGGGTAGGCTCGGGAGCTGCCAGCGGGCGGGAGTCAAGGCCATGGTCAGCTCGAACCACACCCGTCCAATGGTATCTGGTAGGTGTTGCTGCAGGACCTGGGACAGGGTTTGCTGGATCGCCTTGTGCACGGTCTCCCAGGCGGCGGGCTCCGCGAGGGCACGACGGATATCGGCAAGCTCTTCCCTGATTGCGTCGAGGAGGCGGCGTGCCCGCTCCTCCGGAGGGGTATCCGGCGCAATGGGTGGCGCCGGTGCGCCGAGCAGCCTCCCTGCATGCAGGAGCAATGAGCGGCGGCGCTCGCCGTCGCGCAGCAATCTGGGCATGTCATCCCCAGACGCCGACAAGACGGCCAGGGACTCCGCAATCCCGAGTTGCTGCTCGGTATCGAACGGGCAGGGCGTGGCCCCGAGCTTCGCCAACTCGTCATCCAAGACCTTGAGCCGCTTCAACCGTTCGGCGTACCGGCGGCGAGCGACCTGGAGCGCCTCGGACGTGGACTGCTTCAAGCGCGCGAGGCGCCGGCTCATATCCTCGCCGTACGTCTCTTGCACGTCGGTACCGCAGCTGGGGCAATCGCCGGCTCGGTCTGAGCCCCAGTGCCGCGCCAGGAAGCGCTCGACCGCCTCTAGATGATCCAGGTGGGCACGCACCCCTTCGCCGTGTCGTCGCAGTTCTGCCAGTTCTCGTTCCAGTCGGGCGCGTGCTTCGGTTTTCTCCGCTGCGGCCCTGCGAGGGGCAGCGGTGGCCTGCTGCTCCATCCATCGACCCCAGCGCTCCGCTTGATCGAGGCTCTCCGCGCTCAGCCGCGCCGATCTGTTTGCCAGCGCGCGGAGGGCCTCACCGGTGCGCAGGAGTAGTCGGTCATGCTCGTGGATCAGCTCGACGATCGCCTCCGTCGCCGGGCCGCTGTCTCCCTTTTCCGCGCTTGCGGCGATACGGTCGGATGTCTGCTCGAGTTGATGTTGCCACCCTGCCCAGTCGGCATTTAGGCGGACGACCTCTGCCGCCTCGGCCAGGCGGTCCGTCGGCAGCGCCGCGAGCCAGCCGACCTGCGGCTGCGGCGCACCGAGCTCCTTGCTCAGCAGACCCAGCACGATCTTGGTCGCGGCGGTGTCGACTCGCGTGATCTGAGTCGATAGCTGCCAGCGCCTCAGCAACGCGTTCTTCCGGCCGCGCGTCTCGTCGAGTCGCGCCTGCACCAGGTCGATCAATTCCTGCGCGAGGTCCGAGTGGGCGCCCATCGCCAGCGCGCCGAGCTCGTCGCCGGACATTCGGACGAAGCCGCGGGCCTGGTCCTGCCCGAGGAGGTTGCCGTCGAAATGCTGCAAGCGCCGTTTGGCTTCAGCCATGTCCGTGGCCAACGCCAGCTTCCGCCTCTCCGCCGAGGTTTCCAGCAGCGTCTTCGGCGATTCCGCGACGTCCCACCGTTGGAGATAGTGGGCGGCATAGTTCTCAGCGCTCCGGCGGGTCGCGATGTCGCGATCCTCCAAATAGGCGATGTAGCGAGATGAGGCACCACTCAGGGCCAAAGCCAATGCCTCGAACAGATTGCTCTTGCCGGTGCCGTTCGGCCCGTGCACGACCGATGCCGCCGGTGCTCTCTCGAAGCGCAGCTCCAGCGACGCGATATTGCGCAGGTTCTCGATGGTCAGCCGCCGGAGAACGGTCGGCTCAGGGACTGGCTGCGCTGACAACCCGTGGTTGGCGCCGGCGACGGACGCGGGTGTCTCCGCTGCGTTCGGCCCATCTGCTGCCGACGGCACGGCCTTGAGCCAGTCGTTCAGCTCCGCGGCCACCCGCGCGGTCTCGGGCTCGGTGAACCCACGCAGCCGGGTCATCAAGGCACGACGGGACCAGTCGTCGCCGCTGGCCCAGCGGAACACCTCGCCTGCCGGGCGGCGAAACAGGGCACGGGTCGCTAGCAGCAGCCTCGGGAATCGATGCCGGTCGCAGGCTTCGAGCCATCGCGATTCGGTGCCGAGCTTGCCGTCGGCTTCGATAAAGTCGATCGGGATCTCTTCGATATGGGCCGTTTCGTTACGGAGCTCGGCGGCCTGTGCCAGCCACGCGTTCCGCTGTTCGCTCAGGATCAACCAGTGCAGGGTCAAGTGCCATGGCCCATGGCGATCGAAACCTGTCGCACGGTCCGCGGCCTCGGGCAACAGTTGCGAGCGGATCGTCAGGGCGCGGCCAATCTGTGCCACGAGCCGGGTGTCCTCGTCGAACACCAGCACGCACAGCGCAAGCCCGATCTCCGGGTCGAGCAGCATCGCGCCGCGAGCGCGATCGGCATCGTCCTCGCGATGCAGATCCGCGTCGGTCCAGATCCAGGCAGGGGCGGACCAGTCCGGGCGGGGTTCGCCCGCCAGCTCGGTCGCGAGCAGATCGCGGTACTCGCCTTCGAGCCATTCGTGCACTGCGCGCAAGGGTTGTATTGCGTCCATCGGCCCCTCCGATTAGAGATCACGCTGGATTTCGATGCGCTCGGCTTGCGCGAATGCGGGTCTTCGGATCAGTGCGGCGAAGCTGGACTTCAGCCTGTCCCCATTGCTCTGGGACACTGGTTGGCCGTCTTGCATCAGCGGCAGGATTGCAACGCTATGCACGAATCCGAGATCGCGCTGCAGGGCTAATGCCAAGGGTCGTAGGCCACTCAGATCCGACGGCCTTCCCCAGCCGGGCATCGGGACGACCAAGCGCAAACGGGCTGGATCCCATAGCGCCCCTGGGAATCGCTCGCACTCCCAGGGTCCTCCATCCAACGGAAGTACCCGAAGAAGCCGAGCCGCGGCACGCAGGTCCGGCCGATCGATGTTCGGCACCTGCCATGGCACCTGGACCTCGGGTCTTGACAGGAGCTCGAGCTGGTGTGGCTCGAAGCCGCGGCATGAAACCAGCCCTGCGCGCCAACACAGTCGCATCCAGGCGGGCAGGAAGTCGTCGGCAAAGCACATCAAGAACCCAGCATCTTTGGGGTGCCTCAGCGTGTTGATCCATCGATCCACATCCTTGGCGTCTGACGGGTCGTCGACATGCTCGCGCAGGCATGCCATTGCGTATAACGCCTGAATCCAAAGGAACAATTTATCGGTGGTCGGGCAGCCTTCACACTGGACCGCGAAGAACGCGTCTTCAGCTTTGACGCCGAACGAATCAGCCAAATGTCCATGATTGTGCTCGTCGAGCGAGCGATTGATGATCGACAAACGGGGTTTGTTAGGCAGGCCGTCAATGGTCTTCTGGATTTGCGCGCGCAAGATTGGCTCGGCAGCCCGCCAGCCGGCAATGATCAACGGGTGGCTCCTGAGTTGAGCCGACAGGCCGTCGGTGAAACCGCGGTCAACGGAATTCGGTTGCCGATTCTCCAATTCGTCTTGGGCAATCATGAATCGATCGGCGAGTTGGTTGGATGTTGGCTCACCGGAGGTACCCGTGTTGCGTTGAGCGTCGATCAGGGACCGAACGCAGCCGTGTGGCTTGTGCACGCAGACAGAGTGGTGTTGCCCGATCTTCGGCAGATCGTGGTTTGTGATATGTGTCCCATAGGCAGTCTTCCACGAACAGGGGAGCGGTCGCCCGTCCCGCACCAAACCCACCTCCTCCAGCGCGTTCTCGATCAGACAGTCCCAGTTCAAGCTCCAGATCGCTACCCAGCGCCCCTCACGCGCAAGCCTGGCGATGACCCGATGCCTCGGCGTGGTGCCCCGCAGCGGCAGGCCTTGCTTGCCGAGCCAGCGCGGCTCGTTGAGGATCCCGAGGGCCTCGGCAAGTCGGAGCTTCGGCGGTCGGGGATCTCTCTTGTCACAATGGGCGAGAGCGGCTTGAGCCCAGCGGTAGAGGGCTGCGTCGCCGGTCTCCTTCGGCAGGACGCCTTGGCAGCCGAGTGCTTCTTCGGCAGCAGCGGCGTACTCCGAGTGCAGTTCGGAGGGAGAAGGAACTAGACCGTATGACAGCCCAGCGCCGACAAGCAGGATTGGATCAGATTGTCGATCGATGAGGCAATCGAAGCGGTGCGGCAAGTCCGGCATGGATGGTTTTCCGCCCCTGGTGAGGCCGGGATCTAGAATCTGTCCTCGACCGATAAGGATCGGCGACGCTCTACCCGACGCCAGCGGAGCCTGGCCGCCCGGCAACCCGGCTCAGGCGCCGCCATCAATCGCGAGCAGGTTGTCGAACGGCTCGGGCCGCTTCCAGCGATAGGTCCGGAAGCTGCGCGAGCCAGCTGGTGGTTGAACGCAATCCCCAGTCCTCGGCAGGAGACCGCTCCGGCGGGCCTAGCCAGTCGCCGCAGGGACCGCGCTCTCGACCTCGGTCTTCCACAGGTGCAGATCTACCGGGCGCCCAGGAAGGCGCAGACGGCGGATGCGCTGTGCTTATCCGCCCTACGCCATCTGGCTCTTGGGCGAGGCCCTGCTGCCCGATTTCCCCGGCCAGGCCCACGGCTACCGAATGTGCGATGCCCAGGGCCGCACCCTGGTGGACCAAGGCTGCATCGCCATCTTCGAGCCGGACAAGATCGCCGCCGAGCGGGTCCAAACCGAAGCAGGGCGCGGGCTGAAGCTCTCTGTCGATGCCGAGCATCTCGATCCGGGCGAGCATCACGCGGCGCAGCGACGCGCTGGCGGCCGAGGCCGTGCGCGAGCGGGTAGAGCAGGAGCGCGAGCGGGCAGAGAAGGACGCAGCCCGCGCCGAGGTCGCGCGGCTGAAGGCCCTGCTCAAGGACGCACCGCCCCGCTGAGCCCAGACGGCGGATGCGCTGTGCCCGATCTCTGAACAAGAGCCGCGCGACGGCCTCGGCTCTGGTCGCGAAGCTCCCGCTTCGCCGCCGCGGCACGACCCCGAGGCAGTCGTCACCAGGGTGCGGGTGCTCTCCTTGCCGGCGCTGGCGTTCGGCTGCCACCAGCGCTCGCCGGCACCGACCGGCACGGCTTGCACGGCGCCGAGCGATGCAACGCCGTTTCCTGCCCAGAATCGCCATCTCCTAGGCAATCGCCGGAGAGCCATAGACCGAATGGCGTAGGATCTTCGTTCGCCTGCCATTGTCGCTCACCTTCTTAGGCGATTGCCGGAAACAAACATACCGAATGGCGCAGGATTCTGGTCCGCCTTCGCGAAGCGGCGGCGCGTGCAGAGTCGTTCTATGTGCGCGTTGCCGCGACAAAGAAGGCGGGCGAGAAGACAAGCCAGGCGGTATGTTTGTTGACAGAAATCGCCTTAAGGAGCGGGAGCGGGCGCATAGTCGGGCTCTGTGCCCGCCGCCGCCACGCAGAGGGCGGGCGAAAAGACGAGCCAGGCGGTCTGAACAAAGCCGGGAGTGTGGTTTGAGCCATCGTCACCTGTCCCTCCGCGCGCTGGCCTCCGGGGTGCTGATCGGCGCGCTGCTGACGCCGTGCAACGTCTACTCGGGCCTGAAGATCGGCTGGACCTTCAATATCTCGATCATTGCGCTGCTGGTCATCACCGGGTTCTGGGGGCTGCTCGCGCGCTGGGCCGGGACCTCGCGGCTGGCGCCGGGTGAGGGGAACATCGCCCAGACCACGGCGTCGTCGTCGGCCAATATCATCTCTGGCGGGCTGGTGGCGCCGATTCCGGCGCTGGCGATGCTCTCCGGCGGCAATCTGCCGGCGCCGGAGCTGGTGGCTTGGGTCTTCTCGGTGAGCTTTCTGGGCATCTGGGTCGCCTGGTACCTGCGCGAGTCGCTGATCCTGCGCTCCGGGCTCGCCTTTCCGACGGGACGGGCGACGGCCGAGGCCTTGCGGGAGGTGTTCTCGCGGGGGCGGGAGGCGGCACTCAAGCTCAAGGTGCTGCTGTCCGCTGGGCTGGTCGCCGGAGTGCTGAAGTGGCTCGACAGCAGCTGGTTGCCGCTGCCGAGGCCAGGGCTAGGCTTTCAGCTGCCGGCGGGCGGCGCGCTGGCCGGCTATGGCGGCATCAGCGCGAAGAACCTGACCTTCACGCTGGACCCGTCGCTGCTGCTGCTCGGCTTCGGGGCCATCATCGGCTTCCGCGCCGGTGTATCCCTGTTGCTCGGCGCCATCATCGCCTGGGGGCTGATCGGGCCCTGGGGGCTTGCGCAGGGGTTCATCTCGGCCGGTGCGGACGATCTCGGCGCCGGCTGGTTCCCGGACATGATCGAGTGGCTGCTCTGGCCAGGTGTCGCGCTGATGGTCTCGTCCGCGCTGACCAGGTTCGCGCTGCGCGGCGGGGAGGAACGGCGGGCTGTGGTGCAGCAGGTGCATGGCCCCCGGGACGACGAGTCCGCCAAGCCCATTCGAGTCGCCGGCCTCGCACTCGCAAGCGCATTGGTCGTCATGGCGCAGATCGGGATCTTCGACATCCATTGGCTCATCGCCTGCGTCTCGGTGCCCATCGCCTTTCTGCTCGCGATGGTGGCGTCCAGGGTCGTCGGCGAGACCGGCATCCCGCCCATCGGCGCCATCGGCAAGGTGTCGCAGCTCGCCACCGGGGTCATGGCGCCTGGTCAGACCACGGAGAACCTGATGAGCGCGAACGTCGCCGGCGGCGCCGCTGGGCAGAGCGCGGACCTGCTGAACGACTTCAAGGCGGGCCTCGCGGTCGAGGCGCCGCCGCGCGCACAGGTGCTGGCGCAGTGCTTCGGCATCCTGACCGGGAGCCTCGTCGGCACCTGGGTGTATCTCAGGCTGATTCCGGACCCGGGCTCGATGCTGATCACCGAGCAGTGGCCGGCACCGGCCGTGGCGACCTGGAAGGTGGTCGCGGAGACCCTCGCGAAGGGTCTCGACGCGATGCCGGACAGCGCGCTATTGGCGGTGCTGGTCGGTGGATCAGTCGGAGTGGCCGCGGCGCTGATCGAGCACAATCGCGGCCCGGAGTGGCTGCCGAGCATGCCTGCCGTCGGGCTCGCGATGGTGATTCCGGCGTCCCTGGCCATCACGATGTTCATCGGCAGCCTGATCGCCCTCGCGCTGCAACGCCTGGTGCCGAGCCTGAGCCAGCGGTTCCTGATCGCTACCGCGTCCGGACTCATCGCGGGCGAGAGCCTGACCGGCGTAGGGCAAGCGCTGGTCGGGATGCTGCGGGTCGGCTGAGCGACCCGCGTCTGTCCGGTTGTCCGCTTCGCCGTCAACTGTGAGAATGCGGCGCAGCGCGAAGCCTTTTCGGGATCAGGCCGCACAGGGATTCCAGAGCTACATCGCACCGATCCGCCAGCCGTCTTGCAGATCCTCCGACACGAGACGATCGGCGCCCTCTGCCAGCGCGGTCTCGACGATGAGGCCGTCCCAGACAGAGATGCGCGCATCGATGCTGCGGCGAATGGCTTGATGGATGCGTTCCGAGGTCGGTACGGCGACCGGGAAGGCACGGAGCTCGTCGACGGCGAGGAGCGCCGGCGTCCCGCCGGCAACCCTGATGGGCGCTTCGTGGTCAATTCTCCTTATCAGATCGAATCCTCTTCAGGCGCCGCCCAAGAGCTGCCCAAGGTCCAGCTCGATCGCGTCGAAGGGCGGAATGCGAGCGCTGCGCTGGGCCCTTTCCTTTAGGGTCACAACGACGCGGTAGGTGTCGCCGTCCAGCTCGTGGGCGATCAGCGCGCGGTCCTCGGGCCAGATGAGCCAGAGCCAGGGCACGCGGTGGCGCTGGAGCAGCAGCGGGATGGTCACCCTATCCTTCTTCTCGTGACCCGGCGAGACGATCTCGCAGACCCAGTCCGGCGGCAGGTCGATGACGCCGTCGGGCGGCTGCGGCAGACGCTCGCGGCGCCAGCCGGCGAGGTCGTGCGACGGGCACTCGTGCGGCTCGTAGGCGACGCTCACGTCCGTGACTATCCACCAGCCGCCAGGGCCGGTGTCGTCGGCGAATGGGCCTAAGCTGCGATCGGCCTCGCTCTGCGCCCGGGCATGGGCGAAGCGCGTCATGGGCCGGCGCAGGATCTCGCCGCCGATGAGCTCCACCCGCTCCTCGGGGCTCAGCAGCAGGTCACGGATGGTCCGGAGCTTGATGGCTTCCATTGGCAGCGCAATAGGCTCGGTATTGGCAGTTGTCCTTAAGTTAATGCAGCGAGACGGAGATTTCGAGACCCTTTCCGGTCGTTTCGGGATCGGATCGGGGATCGAAATCGACATCGGAATCGACGATAGGTACCTGTGGGCGCCCAATCTGAAGGGCGAAGCGTCGATCCCGACAGCGACACCGATAGCGATTTCGATGGCGAGCGAATCCTTGCCCAATCTCTCCAGCTCCACCTCCGCGCCGCCGGCGAGCAAGCCTGCCCCCGATCGCAGCGGGGGCGGCGCGCCGCTTCACCCGCCAGCGTTTGCCGCCCAGAGCGCGCCAAGGTCCACGGCGGCTGCATCGAATGGGGGGATGCACTGCGGCCGGTCGCCGCTGAAGTTGCCGATCCGGTGCCAGGCACCGTCCGCGAGTCGATACGCCTCGATGCGCCGCATGACTGGATCGATGAGCCACGCATGCGGCACGCCGTAGCGCGCGTAGATGGGCATCTTGATGTCGCGATCCTTGCTCTCCGTGGACGGGGAGAGGATCTCGCAGACCCAATCCGGCACGATCTCGAAGCGGTGGCCGTCCGGCACGCGCGGCATGCGCTGGCGCCGCCAGCCGGCGAGGTCAGGCACATCCACCTCGGTGTCGCGCAGGAAATGCAGCTCCGGCTCCGGCAGGATCCACCAGCCGCCCGGGCCGCCGCGACCACGCTGGAAGGGGCCGTATAGCTCGCCGCCGACGCTGGCGGCGGCCAGCGCGTGGACGCCGGTGGGCCGCGGTTGGGTGTGCAGTTGGCCATCCAGGATCTCGCCGATCAGCCCGTCCGGCAGCGCCTCGAGCTGTTCATAGAGTGTGGTTTGGTCGCGGGCGTGCATTGGTCAGGCGGTTGCAGCTTTCCCCTTCGACATCGAAATGGGGATCGTCACCGATTTCGATCCCGATTTCGAATGATCCGTAGCCGCCGCGGTCGCCGGCAGCGGGAATTCGGCGCGAGCATACAGGTGCACGCCGGCAGCAGTCACGGCATCATCCTGGTTGCGCTCGGGATCCCAACCGAGCCTCGCCCAGGTCGATTACGATGACGCTCAGGGCAAGGCAAGCAGAGCTTCCAGGCTCGGGTCGCGAAGCTGGAGCTTCGCGACCCGGCGTTTTTGTTGTCGCGGTTAGGCGATTTCTGTCAACAAACATACCGCCTGGCTTGTCTTTTCGCCCGCCTTCTGCGTCGCGGCAACGAGCACAGAGCTCGACTATGCGCCCGCTGCCGCTCCTTGAAGGCGAGCGAAAATCCT
>JANQFI010000300.1 GCA_028277905.1 Chromatiaceae bacterium
CAACGCGCACAGAGAACGACTATGCACGCGCTGCCGCTTCGCGAAGGCGGACGAGAATCCTGCGCCATTCGGTCTGTTTGTTTCCGGCAATCGCCTAAGGCGCGGCCCCAGGGTCCTTAGAGAGGCTCCGGGTCTGCGCGCCGCTGGCCGCCTGGTCCTGTACCCGATCCCTTGGCTGCGCCCGCTGGCAGCGGCACAGGCTGCTGGACCGTTTTGAACACGCCTGGCATCGGTGCACACCTGTTCGCAGGTATTCCGTCCGTCTCGGGCACCCTGAGACGCGCTGGAACCGGCGCTTTACCCGATTCTTGGCCACGCGTAGGATTTGACGCTTTGACTGTTCGGCTGGTCGTGCCGCCGGTGCCATGCCGCCGATGGCGCAGCCCTGGAGATAGACCATGAGTGAGATCAAGCACTGCCGCCTACTCATCCTCGGCTCCGGCCCCGCCGGCTACGCCGCGGCCGTATACGCCGCCCGCGCCAACCTGAGCCCAGTGCTCGTCACCGGCCTGGTACAGGGCGGCCAGCTGATGACCACCACCGACGTGGACAACTGGCCCGGCGACCCCGACGGCGTGCTGGGACCGGACCTGATGGAGCGCATGCGCAAGCACGCCGAGCGCTTCGATACCGAGCTTATCACGGACCAGATCGACGCCGCGGACCTGGGCAAGCGGCCCTTCGAGCTCGAGGGCGACAGCGGCACCTATACCTGTGACGCGCTCATCATCGCCACCGGCGCCAGTGCGAAGTACCTCGGCCTGCCCTCCGAGGAGGCGTTCAAGGGCCGCGGTGTGTCCGCCTGTGCCACCTGTGATGGCTTCTTTTACCGCGGTCAGAAGGTCGCCGTCATCGGCGGTGGCAATACGGCCGTCGAGGAGGCCCTGTACCTGTGCAACATCGCCGCCGAGGTGACCCTGGTGCACCGCCGCGATGCCCTGAGGGCGGAGAAGATCTTGCAGCGTAAGCTGTTCGACAAGGCCGAGAATGGCAATGTGCGCCTCGCGTGGAATCATGTGTTGGACGAGGTGCTGGGCGACACGAGCGGCGTCACGGGCATCCGCATCAAGAATGTCAAGGACGGCACCATCGAGGAGCTGGACCTGCAAGGCGTGTTCATTGCGATCGGCCACGAGCCGAACACGCAGATCTTCGACGGCCAGCTCGACATGGCCGGCGGCTACATCAAGGTGAAGAGCGGCACCGAAGGCGACGCCACGGCCACGTCCGTGCCGGGTGTCTTCGCCGCTGGCGACGTCATGGACCCCGTCTATCGCCAGGCCGTCACCTCCGCCGGCAGCGGCTGCATGGCCGCGCTGGACGCCGAGAAGTATCTCGACGACAGGGCGCAGAAGGGCTAAGGCGATTTCTGTCAACAAACAGACCGCCTGGCTTGTCTTCTCGCCCGCCTTCTGCGTCGCGGCAGCGGGCACAGAGCTCGACTATGCGCCCGCTGCCGCTCCTTGAAGGCGAGCGAAAATCCTGCGCCATTCGGTATGTTTGCTTCCGGCAATCGCCTTACTCCGTCAGGGTTCACCGTGATCCGCCTCGGCGCCGGTCGGCAGATCGCTGCAGCGCATCGGGAGGGGCCGCGGGTCCGTTGCTTGCGTTGGGCTGGCCGCCGGTATAGCCTGCGCTCGCCTTGCGATCACATCCCCATACCCACGAGGAGTCAGCACCATGCAGACACAAAACACCCTGTCCGCCGCCGTTCTGAGCGCGCTCTTAGCCGCGCCTCTGTCCACTGCCGTGCTCGCGCAGCCGGACTTGCAAACCCAGCCGGTCGCCGCCGAAGCCATGGAGACCACCATCGAGGGTGAGGTGATGGTGGTCAATCCGGACACCCGGCTGAT
This sequence comes from Chromatiaceae bacterium, assembly GCA_028277905.1. Taxonomy (GTDB): domain Bacteria; phylum Pseudomonadota; class Gammaproteobacteria; order Chromatiales; family Chromatiaceae; genus Thiohalocapsa. The sequence goes on from JANQFI010000300.1 coordinate 1,854, forward strand.
GACGTTGAAGCTCGCCGACGGCAGTTACCAGGTGCTGCATTTGCCGCCGGAGGTGAAGCGTATCGACGAGATCAAGATCGGCGACATGGTGAGCATCACCGAGACTACCACGGCGTTGATCGAGCTGCAGACCGGCCGCGACGCCGGCGCCATGGGGGCCGAGGGCAGCACCGAGACCGAGCGCGCTCCCGGCGACAAGCCCGCCGGCAGTATCACCGACACCCTGACGCTCTACGGCAAGATTGTGGGCGTCGACAAGGCCGCCGGCACGGTCACCGTCAAGGGCGCCGAGCGCACCCGCGTCTTTCCCGTCGAGGACAAGGCGCTGCTGGACGAGCTGAAGGTGGGCGACGGCGTGGTGGCCCGGTTTCGTAACGTCATCAGCGGCGAGGTGACGGTGAAGTAAGGCCGCATCCTGCGACCTGCCGGCGTCACCTGGCGCCGGGGGGTTGCCGCAACAACACCAGACACTGGGCCGGTGGCTGCGGGCGGGCGCGGGGCTTGCCGGCAGAGGAGCTGTCCGGGGTACGGGCCTCGGGACTGAGCCACCAGGCGAGCTCCGCGCCGCAGCCGCTGCCGCTTGGCACAGGGGCCTGCTGCCTGCAATGGGGGCTGTCGGGCGGGCATTTGAGCCGGACATGCATGTGGGCGTCGTGGCCCCACCAGGGGCGGAGCTTGCGCAGCCAGCGGGCGTCGTTCTCCTGCCTGCACAGGGCGCGCTTGATGGCGGGCTTGACCAGGATGCGGTCCACGGCCGGGTCCTCGGCGGCCATCTTGATGAGGAACCCCTGGTCCGGGCCGAACCGCTCGCTCAGCTCCAGGTTCGTCGGCTCGAGCATGCCCGGCGGGTCGCGATGCTCCGGGGTCGAGCGCAGGGCCTCGGCCGGCGAGTCGGCAAGGGTCAGCCAGATGTCCGCGTCGAGGCCGTTCTGATGACTGACGTGAGAGGAGCTCATGCGCCCGCCCCGGGGCTGGGCAAGATCGCCGATCATGATGTAGCGACCGGTGCGCTTGGCGATGGCCCTGCCCAGGTCCGCGATGAGCCGGATGGTCTCCGGGTGTCCGTAGTAGCGGTTGCGGTGGCGGCGGATGCTGACGAAGCCCTTCCCGGCGGCTGGTAGGGTCTCGGCGCCGGCGATGCAGCCGTTGGAGGGCCCGCCAATGGCGGCAGGCATGCCAAGCGAGGCGTCCTGGATGCGCGACCAAGGCGTCTCGGTGGCCGTCTCGGTGGCAATTGCCACCATCGGTGCTGCGGCGAGGAACAGGGTTGCCAAGCCGCGCCGGTGCTGGCCCCGGTGCTGGCCGATGATGCGCCGAGAACTGCGGTAACCCTTGGCGCGATGCATCCATCCGAACATGGTGCTCAGCTCTTGCGGCTCGCCCGGACTTGGCGATCGGTCAAGTGCTAGGCCCTGTGAGCAATGCGACTGGACCTTCGACTCGGCTTCTGGCCGGCGGACGAGTAGGTGCGAGGGCATGCTCGCGGATGTGCAACAGGACGCCGCGCGGCGTGGATGATGCGGCAAAGCGCAGCGCCGGCCCAGCTGGGGAACGCCATCCATGGCGTGGACGCATCACGCCGGATACCTGCCGTCGGTTGAGGACGCCAGTACCTGGTGTCGGCGCGGTTGGGAAGACCGACTACGAGGCGTAGCGTGCTTCCAACTTGCGCCGCGCCTTGTTCTCGCGCGAGTGCCGTGCGGCGATGCCGCCGCGCATCATCAGCAAGAGCAAGAAGGTCGCGGCGAGTCCGGCCCCTCCCAGGGCGGCAGTGACCTGCATCGGCTTGGATTGCGGATCTGCGATGCGGAAGAACTCGCCGACGCTGGTCAGCATCGGGTTGTTCTGGGGCACGGCGAGCAGGAACGCGCAGTAACCCAGGAACAGCGCGAAGAAGAACAGCTTGCTGTCCATCTGGATCGAGGCCAGCAAGGTGCCGAGCGCCAACAGGCAGACCAAGAGCACGGCGTATTGCTGGTCGCCCATGGCCGCACGGAAGCCCTGCTCGTTGAGCAAATACAGGACACCGATGATGGCGCCCCAGTGGATCAGCTGCTTGATGAGGTACCAGAGTATGTTTCTGCGTGCCGCGAAGGCCTGACCCCAGCCGGAGCCGATGGAGATGAGCGCGACCACCGGGACCAACGCCTCCCAGTAGACGGCAGTGGTCGCGATATCCTGTCGGCCTAACCAGAACAGGACATAAGCGGCGACGAACAGGATGAGGAGCGGGAGCAGCGCCAAGGGCAACGGATTGAGTCCGTCGTTCTTCTTGCGGGCGGTACTGGTAGCGGCAGCGGACACGGTGAAACCTCCAACTGGGCATGGGAACGGACCGACGACCTAGAGGGCCCGCCGAATCGCGCGGGCATCTCGCATCCGCGGCGCGGGCGCAGGGCAAGTGGGCCGTCGGCAGGAACAGCCAAGCAGAGTGTAAACCATTTTGCGCATGTGTGAAGTTGAATTGACACCAACCCCTGGATTTCCATGTCAACTGAAATTGACAGACGGTCGGAAGGTGCAATTGTCGCTCCCCGCCGCAGGATCAGAAGGGCCAGATTAGGGGCGCCAGGGCGACAGTGACGACGCCCACCAGCAGTGTCAGCGGGACGCCGGCACGCAGGAAATCGCCGAACCGATAACCACCGACGCTGTAGACCATGAGGTTGGTCTGGTAGCCAATGGGGGTGGCGAAGGCGGTCGAGGCGGCGACCATCACGGCTACCATGAAGGGCATCGGGCTCACGTCCATGAGCCGGGCGGCGTCCATGGCGATGGGGAATACGAGCACGGCGGCGACATTGTTGGTGGCGAGTGCCGTCAGCACGGCCGCGGCCAGGAATACCAGCGCCAGCGATAGCCAGGGTTGGCCCTGTGCCAGGCCGATGACCGAGCCGGCCAGCATGCCGGCGGCGCCGGTCTTCTCTAGGGCCGTGCCGATGCCGAGCGACGTGGCGATCACCACCAGCACCTGCAAGTCCGGCGCCCGGCGGGCGACGCGACCGGCCGTGCACCTGGTCAATACCATGCCGCCGGCGGCTAGCATGGCCGCCTCCAACATGCCGAGCAGCCCGGTGGCGACGCTCAGCACCATGGCGGCGACGATGGCAATGGCGATCGGCGCGCGCTCGTGGGCCGGCGGATGATCATCGCCGAGCTGGGCCACCACCAGAAAATCCCGCGCATTGCGCTGTTGCAGCACGAACTCCGGGTGCGTCTCCAGCAGCAGGGTGTCGCCGGGCGCCAGCACGATGTCGCCAATCTTGCGCTGCACCCGCTCGCCGTTGCGGGACAGCGCGATGATGGCGGCGTTGTAGTGGGCGCGGAAGCGGCCCACGCGCACCGAGCGGCCTACCAGCGGACTCTTGTTGGACAAGACCGCCTCCACGAAGCAGCGGTCCTGGCGTCGACCGCCGAGCTTGAACACCTGGTCCGTCGCCGGCAGCAGTCCGCGCATGCGCTGCAGGTCCATCACGGAATCCAGCATGCCGGCGAACACCAACCGGTCGCCGGCGCGCAGCTCCGCTTGCGAGGACACCGCCGGCATGATCTGACCGCCGCGCTCGATCTCGACCAGATACAGCCCCGGGAGCTGGCGCAGACCCGCCGCCTCGATGCTCTTGCCCGCCAGGGGACTACCCGCGGGCACCAGCATCTCTACGGTGTAGCTACGCACGTCGGCGAAGCTCTCGGTGGCGGGCCTGCGAGTCGGCAGCAGGCGCTGGCCGAAGACCTGGAGGAAGACGACGACGGTCAGCACCACGGGCACGCCGATCCAGGCCAGCTCGAGCAGCCCCAACCCCTTGCCGCCGGTGCGTGCCGTGTACATGCCGTCCACGACCAGATTGGTGCTGGTGCCGATGAGGGTACAGGTGCCGCCGGCGATGCTCGCGTAGCTGAGCGGAATCAACAGGCCGGACAGGGAGAGACGGTGCCGCTTGGCCCAGTCCAGCACGGCCGGGATGAAGATGGCCACCACGGGTGTGTTGTTGAGAAAGGCGCTGATGCCCGCCGCTGGCAGCATGAGTCGGAGCCGAGCATCGGCGTCGTCCTGCGGGCGCCCCAGCAGCGATTGGCCGATCCAGCTCACTGCGCCCGTTTCGGTCAGCCCCGTGACCACCATGTAGAGCACGGCGACGGTGATGACGCCCGGATTCGCGAAGCCCGCGAGGGCCTCGTCCACGGTGAGCACGCCGGTCACCAGCAGCAGCGTGAGCGCACCTGAGGTTACGATGTCCGGTGCGATGCGCGTGCGCAGGAAGAGCACGAAGCAGAACAGCACGAGCGTGATGCTGAGCCAGCCCTGCCAGCCGAGGGTGCCGTCGGTAGGGTCCACGTCTGGGCTGCCGTGCGGGCCTGCTCCGGGCGCTTCTGAACCTGGCCGCGGGACTACAGCCGGAGGCCGCGGGGGCGGCGCTCAGACCTTCGCGCCGAGCAGGCAGTGGTCACGCATTGCCGGCAGTGGCGGTGGAGCCGCCGATGAGGGCCTCATAGCGTGCCCTGAACGCCGCCTGGCGCAGCCGCTCTGCCTCCTGCTCGGTGGCGATGAGCGGGGACTCCTGCCAGGCAGCACTGGCATGGTCGTAGACCGAGAAGCGCCACGCCTTGCCCACCTTGAACACCTTGGTGACGTCGCTGCCGGCCTGGGCCATGGCCTGCATGCGGTTCAGGCCGCCTGCAGGGCCGGCGGTCGCGGCGCCGGTGTTCTGGGTTGGCGCCGGTTCGGTGGCGGGCGATGGCGCGGCTTGGGGTGCCGCCGCCTGCGGCGCGGCCGCGGTCGGGTCGGGCGGCGGTGCCTCGCGGACGCGGAAGCTGTTGTTCTGGATTTCGCCCCTCATGTCCAGCTCCACCGCCTCCACGTTCGGCAGCCGCTTCAGGATGTAGGCGGCCATCAGCATGCCGACCTTGTGGTTCCCCTTCTCCAGCGCCGTCAGCAGCTTGTCTGCGACCACCTGGCAGCGCTGCTCAAGGCTGGGCGACTGCACCCAGTCGCGGCTCATCTGCCAGCCGGCGTCCATGTCCGCGTCCAGCTTGGCGCAGAAGTCCTCGCAGCCGGCGAGCACGTCCTTTGGCACATTCAGGCTGTATTCCCGGTCCTCAATGATGGCCTTGAGGAGCATGGAGCGATCTCCGTAAGCTGCGGTGCGCGGTTGCACACTGGGTTGCACGCTATGGTATCAGAGGGGCCGACCGCCGCTGTGACGCGCCCCGGCCCCGTGCGCCCCGGCCCCGTGCGCGCCGGCCGATGTGCGCCAGCCGATGTGCCCTACCCGACGCGCCCCAGCCGATGCGCATCGGCCGCGTCCTGAGCGACCCCGGCCGAGCCCCAGGCGTGCCCCCCGCACAGGCCGCGTTACCCCGAAGCGTCTTAGGCGATTGCCGGAAACAGACATACCGAATGGCGCAGGATTCTTGTCCGTCTTCGCGAAGCGGCATCGCGTGCATAGTCGTTCTATGTGCGCGTTGCCGCGACAAAGCAGGTGGGCGAGAAGACAAGCCAGGCGGTCTGTTTGTTGACAGAAATCGCCTTGGTGCCGGATCGTCTTCGCCCAGATCGTCTTCACCCATGAGCCCGACATGCTGCTGACCATCCCGAACCTGCTGAACGCGGCCCAGCTCGACAAGATGCACGAGATCATCCGCGGTGGCAACTTCGTGGACGGCAAGCTCACCGCTGGCTATGCCGCGTCGCGGGTCAAGCGCAACGAGGAGCTGGGCCGGGAGCCGGAGCGCCTCCAGCGCCTGATCCGCATCCTGATGGCGAGCCTCGGCCATAACGAGACCTTTCGCTTCGGTGTGCTGCCACACCGGGTCGCGGACCCGATCTTTGCCCGCTATCGCCCCGGCATGGCCTATGGCGACCACGTGGATGATCCGATCATGGGCGCTACTGGGCCGCGCTTGCGCACCGATGTGTCCATGACCGTGTTCCTCAACGCTCCGGAGCGCTACGACGGCGGCGAGCTTGTGATCCGAACCAGCTTCGGCGAGCGCCGGGTCAAGCTCCCGGCCGGCGATGCGGTCGTCTATCCGTCCTCGAGCTTGCACAGGGTCGCTGAGATCAGGCGCGGCGAGCGGCTGGTGGCCCTCACTTGGGTCCAGAGCTATGTGCGCGATCCGGCGCACCGCGAGCTGCTGTACGAGCTGAATCTCGCCCGCGAGCAGCTGCTCAAGACCGCGCCCGAGGCCGAGCACACGGGGCTGGTGGATCGCAGCTACAGCAACCTGGTACGGATGTGGGGGGAGGTCTGAGGTGGCCTGGCGAACGCGGCTCGCCCATTCCGTCTAGGGGTCCATCGCAATCCTGGTCGGGATCGGATCCGACATCGATAACCATCCCGCATTAGATCTCCACCTTGATCGCGTGAGTCGCCCCGGTGCGGCGCAGACGTCCTGTTTCCTGGCTCCTAGGCGATTTGCGCTACCTGGCCCTTCATCTTGTTGACAATGGCGTAAACGCCGACGTGACGGTTGGGGCTCAGGTGCTCTTCTAGCCGGAGGCCCGTGAACAGGGCATCTACGTCGGTGGCCGCGATCTCCGCCGCCGTCTTGCCGGAGAACATCCGTACCAGCAGCGCGACGACGCCCTTGATGATTGCGGTGTCGCAGTCGCCGTGGAAGCGCAGCAGGTCGCTGCCGTCGACCCGCTCCGGCACAACGTGCACCGTGCTCATGCACTCCATCACCCGGTTGGCGTCGACCTTGAGTGCCGGGTCCATGGAGGGAAGGCGCTCGCCGAGCTCGACGAGGTACTCGTAGCGTTGGTCCCAGTCGCCGAGCAGATCGAAGGCCTCGACGATTTCCTTGATTTCACTGGAAATTTCACCGGGCATCTCACCTGGGATCTCACCGGGTATCTCGCTGGAGATGCTCATGTAGGGATCGAGCCGGTCAGGGATCGGGTCGCTATGCATCGAGGGGTGCGGCTTGGTCGCGGCGGCGTGCCGACTTGGGAGCTGGACCTTGCATTCGGACCCTGTGTGTCGCGGTGCTCAGACGCTGAAGGACTCACCGCAGCCGCACTGGTCCTTGATGTTCGGGTTGCGAAACTCGAAGCCCTGGTTCAGCAGGCTGGACTTGACGAAGTCCACCTCCATCCCGTCGATCCGCGGCAGGCTCAGGTCGTCCACGACAACCTTGACGCCGTGGCTTTCGAAAACCTGGTCGCCTTCTTCCAGGTCGTCCGCGTAGTCGACGACGTAAGCGAAGCCGGTGCAACCGCTCTTCTTGGTGCCGATGCGAAGGCCGATGCCCTGGCCGCGCTTCTCGATCATGCTACTGACGTGCCGCGCGGCGGCGTCGGTGAGGGTCACTGCCATGGTGCTGCTCCGGTGGGTCTGATCATGCTGTCAGGTAGTGAGCCTTCGCGGTCAGGATTACAAGGGCGCTAGAACTGTGGGCGACGCCTTGTTGGAACAAGGCGGAGGCGGCGGCGATGTCGACCACTCGATGCGCCCGGGCACCGGGGTTCCACGCCACGCCATCGAGCAGGCGCATGCCCTTGGAGGGATTCGCATGCGGCGTTTCCAGCAACAGGTGGTGGTTGGCCGTCAGGTCGCACGCGTGACAGATCTATTTGAACCCCTTGCAGGTCTGCAATAGGGCGTCGAGAAACGCAGCCCGGTCGCCATTCGCCTCGCCGAGATTGCTTGCGCTCGATCTGATCCGGCTCGAGCGCCACGCAGTCCTGCTATTGCTCTGTAGGCGTCATCTGGGGTCGGCCCAGTCCAGGGCCCAGTCCAGGAAGATGCCGGCCGAACGGGCTTGCAGCCGTTGCAACCTGTCGTCTGAATTCCATTGGGTCCAGCATTCCGAGACCGGACTGGCGTATCCTCGGCGTACCGAGCACGAGCACGCTCGCGGTCTGTACTCCCGTGAATTGCAACGCAATGCGATGATTAAGCGATAGTGAACCGGACGCAAGACGCCGACGACCCGGCCAATCTGCCATCCCGCGACCTGACGGGCCCTATGGCTCGCACATGGGCGGCCGATCTCTCGCTGCAGCTGGATACTGAGCGGCTGGCATTTCTGAGCGGCATTCACGCCTACCTCGAGCTGAACCCGGACCCGATGCTGGGCGAGGCGGAGCTGCGCGACGTCTTTTCTCTGCTCAACGATGTGGTGCAAGGCGACCATGCCAGCCTGGCCCTGCGCGCGACCCACGCGATCGACAACCTGTGCCGTCAGCATTTGCTCGTGCGCGCCGATCTTGGCGGTGTCGCCGCCGAGGGCGAATTCACCCTGAGTCCTCTCGGCAAGATGCTCGCGGAGTGGCTCAGTACCCGCGAGACCCTGACGCGGGAGGGCCTGGAGGTGATGCTGACCCGCATCCGCGGGGATCTGGCGGGCGTTCGTGCTGCCACCGAGGCGGACGGGGACGACAGGCACTGGCGCACCCAGGTGGTCGCCCCGCTCAAGCTCACGGTGGCCGGACTGGTGGAGATGATCGACCGGCGCCAGCGTGGCATGGACCTGCAGCAGCAGGAGACGCGGGAGCGCATCGGCCGCTTGCTTGAGGTCCGCTGGTTCGACGCCATCGACCAATGCGAGGCGTTGCTGCGGGATACCAGCGCGACCCTGCAGGAGCTGAGCCGCACCCTGATGAGTGAGACCGAGGGCGTCTCCAACCTGCTCAACGAGATCTTCGACGCAGCGGACGCCGCCTGCCGGGATGAGGCCTTGGACGCGGTCAGGCACGTAGGCACCCAGATCGAGCGCGTCGCCGCCTGGGGCGACAGCAGGTTCCAGTCCTGGTCCGCCTACTACCAGAACGTGCATGAGTTCATCCGCACCATCGTGCGGGTGGATCGGCGGCGTGCCCTGCGCACACGCCTGCGGGAGGGCCTGCAGGGATTCGCCGCGGCGCCCTGGTACCTGCGGTGTGCCCACCAGGCCCCTTATCGACACCTGCGCGAGCCCGAGTCGCGCCTCGATACAAGGGTGGTCGCTAGGCCTGTGCGCGAGCGGGACGAGGGGCTGCGCGATCATCGACCGGAGACCGGGCTGATGGAGCGTCTCGTCGATGCCTGGTGTCTGGAGTTGGAGGAAGCCGGCCGGCTGGACCTCTGGGAGCTGCTGCATCGGCTCTTGCCCAGCCATTCCGACGATGAGCTGTATCGACTGGCTGGGGAGCTATTGGCCTGGATGGTCGAGCAGGGCGAGCCGCTGCCCGCGGATGGCTGGGCCTGGCGGCCCCTGGGCCCCCGTCTGGAGCTGCAAAACCTGGTCGTCGAGTGCGCGACAGGGGGAGTGCATATCCATGGATGAGCCCAGCTTTCGGTGCCTGGAGGACGTCATCACCGATCCGCTGTTTCCGTCCTTGGATCAACGCCTGCGCAAAGGCTTCCACGTGGACAGCGACGACATCGCCGAGTATGAGCTGCTGCAGCGCGCCGCCGAATGGCTGGACGCCTTCTACGCCCGCTACGAATGCCGGCTCGTGCACGGGCCGGAGGGCTTCTGGTACCTGCTCTCCGAGGGCGACCTGCTCGGACACCGGCGGCTCAGCCTGGCGCAGATGCTGGTCGGCCAAGTCCTCGCCCTGATGCGCATGGATCCGGCCTGGCTCAGCGAGACCGGCTGGATCCCGCGCATCAAGGTGCTGGAGACCTTGGAGAACCTGCTCGGGCGGGAGCGCCTCGCCGCTGTGCTGGCCCCGCGCAGGAGCACCCGCGACCACCACGTCGACGAGCGCAAGATCCGCGAGGCGGTGGACAAGGCCATCAAGGGGCTCGAAGCCTTGGGCTTCCTGTGCAGGCGCAGCGAGACGGAAGAGCTTCTGCCCAGGCCCAGCCTGATGCGTTTCATCGGCCCGGTGCGCGACAGCGGGGATCCGGAGGTCGCCCTGCGGCAGCTGATCCGCGACGGCGAGGTGGAGCTGGATGCCCCCGCCGGGGAGGAAGGCGACGACGAGGACGACGGCCTCGATGAAGTTGCAGAGGACCACCAGGATGACCGATAGGGCCTGCATCGAGCGCCTGCTGCTGCTCAACTGGAAGGGTATCTTCTTCCAGCCCTTCGAGCTGCACGAGGCCGTCACCGCTCTGGAAGGTGAGAACGGGGCGGGCAAGACCACGATCATGATCGGCGCCTTCGTCGCCCTGCTCCCAGACCTGCAACGGCTGATCTTTCGCAACGTCGGCGAGGCCAGTGCCGGAGCGGATGGCGACCGCGGCATCTACGGACGCCTGGGGGTGAAGGGCCCCAGCTACAGTCTGCTGGATCTGCGTGCCGCCGACGGCTCGCGCGTGATCGCGGGCGTCTGTCTGCTGCGCGGCGCCCCGCCGCGCATCGAGCTGATGCGCTTTCTGGTGGAGGGCCTGCCCTGGGACGCTGACCTGGAGACGCTGGTGCTGGTGCGCGACGGCGCCAGCGAGCGCATCCCCGAGATGGCGGACCTGCGCCAGTCCTTCCCCCGGGCCGGGGCCGGCCTGACCTCTTACGAGAGCGCTGGGCGCTACTGCGGGCGGCTGCACGAGCTGGGCATCCTGCCCATGCGGATGGAGCAGCCCCAGGACCGCCAGCGCTATCACCACATGTTGCACACCAGCATGTATGGCGGCTTCTCCGGGTCTCTCCAGAAGGGCCTGCGGGAGTATCTGCTGAACGAGGACCAGAAGCTCCGCAACCATGTGGGCCGCATGCGCGAGAACCTGGACGCCTGCCGCATCACCCGCGGCCAGATCGCCGAGGCCCAGGCGCGCTACAAGCTCATCGAAGAGGTCTTCCGATTCGGCTGGGGCATGGCGCAGGCCGCATTCCACGGCAGTCGACTCCTCTACGAGACCCGCCGTACCAGCGCCGATGCTGCCCGAGAGCAGCACCGGGGCTGCTGCCGGCAGACCGATGCGGCGAAAGCCAAGTGCGCACAGCTCGAAGCGCGCCACCAGGAGGCAGCCCAAGCCCTGGAGCAGCTGCGCCGGGAGCTTGAAGACGCAGTCAAGCTGCTGGACGCCTGCACCCAGGCCAGAGGATACCGCACCCGGCTTGACAGGCTGATCCCCCAGCGGGCCAAGCAGGAGCAGGCGCTGGGCACGGCCACGGAGGAGAAAGAGGCCGCGCGCAAAGGGCGTGACCAGGCCCGCGCCCGGCTCGAGCGGGAGCAACTGGAGCGGGACCGGCTGGCCAAGGAGCTAAGGCGATTTCTGTCAGCAAACATACCGTCTGGCTTGTCTTTACGCCCGCCTTCTGCGTCGCGGCAGCGGGCACAGAGCTCGACTATGCGCCCGCTGCTGCTCCTTGAAGGCGAGCGAAAATCCTGCGCCATTCGGTCTGTT
>JANQFI010000610.1 GCA_028277905.1 Chromatiaceae bacterium
GCCATGTGCGCGACCTGGTGGCCAAGGACGGGGCCGTGGACCCGGAGCAGGACTTCGCCATGCGCTGGGAGGTGGACGCCCGCTCCGAGAAGCACATGAAGGCCATCGCCGAGGCGGTGCGCAAGGCCGATGCCCTCTATCTGGCCACCGACCCGGATCGCGAGGGCGAGGCGATCTCCTGGCACGTGCGCGATGTACTGGCCGCCCGCAAGGTGCTGGGCGAGACGCCGGTGCATCGGGTCACCTTCAACGCCATCACCCGCGCGGCCGTGGGCGCGGCCATGGCGGCGCCGCGCGAGCTGGACCGCGAGTTGATCGAGGCCTACCTGGCCCGCCGCGCGCTGGATTACCTGGTCGGGTTTACCCTGTCGCCGGTGTTGTGGCGCAAGCTGCCGGGCAGCCGCTCGGCCGGGCGTGTGCAGTCGGTGGCCCTGCGCCTGATCTGCGACCGAGAGGCGGAGATCGAGCGCTTCACGGAACGGGAGTACTGGACTCTCAGGGCGCTGATGGCCAACACGGGCGGGCAGACCTTCACCGCCCGCCTCACCCATCTCCAGGGCCGGAAGCTGGACAAGTTCGGTCTGCCCGACGAAGCCGCCGCCCGCGCGGCAGAGGCGGTCGTGCGCGCCGCCACCTTCTCGGTGGGCAAGGTGGAGCGCAAGACCACCAAGCGCCATCCCGCGCCGCCCTTCACCACCTCGACCCTGCAACAGGAAGCCTCGCGCAAGCTCTACTTCTCGGCCAGTCGCACCATGAGCGTGGCCCAGAAGCTCTACGAGGGCGTCGCCCTGGGCGGCGAGACCGTGGGCCTGATCACTTACATGCGGACCGACGGCGTGCAGATGGCCCCGGAGGCCGTCGCCGCCACCCGCGACGCCATCGGCCGCGATTTCGGTGGCCGCTACCTGCCGGACACGCCGCGCGTCTACAAGACCAAGGCCAAGAACGCCCAGGAGGCGCATGAGGCCATCCGTCCGACCGACCCGGGCCGCACCCCGGCCATGGTGGCGCCCTATGTGACCAAGGAGCAACTGGCGCTCTACGACCTGGTCTGGAAGCGCACCGTCGCCAGCCAGATGGCCAGCGCCGAGCTGGATCAGGTGGCGGTGGATCTGACGGCGGCCGACGGCGGCGCGGTGCTGCGGGCCACGGGCTCGGTGATCACCTTCGACGGCTTCCTGAAGGTCTACTTCGAGGATCGCGACGACGCCGCCGACGGCGACGACGACACCAACCGCCTGCTGCCGCCGCTGGCCGAGGGCGACGCCGTGGACCGGCGCGATGTGAGCGTGGAGCAGCACTTCACCCAGCCACCGCCGCGCTACACCGAGGCCAGCCTGGTCAAGAAGATGGAGGAACTGGGCATTGGCCGTCCCTCCACCTACGCCAGCATTCTCTCGGTCCTGCAAACCCGCAACTATGTGCGCCTGGACAGCCGCCGCTTCGTGCCCGAGGATCGGGGGCGCATCGTCACGGCCTTCCTGGAGAGCTTCTTCGCCCGTTACGTGGAGTATTCCTTCACGGCCGACCTGGAGAACAAGCTCGACGAGATCTCGGCGGGCCAGCGCGGCTACCTGGCGGTGCTGCGCGAGTTCTGGGACGACTTCAAGGCGGCCGTGGACCAGATCCAGGGCCTGCGGGTCTCCGACGTGCTGGACGCCCTGGATGCCGAGCTTGGCCCGCACCTGTTCCCGGCCAGTGACGAGGAGGGCGCCGTCGACCCGCGCGCCTGCCCCAAGTGCGGCGAGGGCCGGCTGGGCCTGCGCCTGGGCAAGTTCGGCGCCTTCATTGGCTGTTCCCATTATCCGGAGTGCCGGTTTACCCGGCCGTTGATTCAGACTGGCGACGACGACGGCGGCGCCGAGGACCTGTCCGCCGGGCCGCGCCCGCTGGGTACCGATCCGGATAGCGGCAAGCCGGTGACCCTGCGCAAGGGGCCCTATGGCCTGTACGTGCAGTTGGGCGAACAGGAGCAGATCGGCGAGACCAAGACCGGCAAGCCGAAGATGGGACCGAAGCCGCCGCGCGCGTCGCTGCCCCAGGGGCTGGACGCGGACCGGGTCGACCTGGCGGTGGCTCTCGGGCTGCTGGCCCTGCCGCGCGACGTCGGCGCCCATCCCGAAAGCGGCCAGATGATCCAGGCCGGGCTGGGCCGCTTCGGCCCCTATCTGAAGCACGGCGACGCCTACAAATCCCTGCCCAAGGACGATGACCCGCTGTTGGTGCTGACCATCGGCCTGAACCGGGCGGTGGACCTGCTGGCCCAGCAAGGCGGCGGGCGCACCCGCATGGCCTCGCGCTCCCTGGGCGATCACCCCACCGATGGCAAGCCCGTGATGCTCAAGGACGGCCGCTTCGGCCCCTATGTGGAGCATGGCAAGGCCCGCGCCACCGTGCCCAAGGCCGACCGCGAAAACCTGGACGGCCTGACCCTGGAGCGGGCCATGGAGTTGATCCGCCTCAAGGCCGAGAAGGACGCCGCGAAAGCGGCTGGAGGGGCCGGCGAGGCGACCGCCGACGCCAAGCCGCCCAAGAAAACCACGACGAAAAAGGCGGGTGTGGCCTCGGCTGGGACCGCGAAGAAGACCGGCGCCACCAAGACAAAACCCCCAGCGAAGACGACCACGCCTCGCAAGGCCAGCGCGAAAAAGGCGAGTGAGAATAAGGCGAGTGAGAATAAGGCTGGCGCGAACAAGTCCGGCGCGAAAACCTGACGTAGAGCGAACCCCGCGCGGTTCGGACCGGTCGCGACGACGATTTGCTAAAATATCAGAATGTTGGTGCATGGTGGGTGAGTCCAAGATCACGCACCGTGCCCTATTAGGCGAAGTCACGCTCCGGTGTGACGGCGATCGCCGTCACACCTTTCCGTCCGCACCACCGGACGTTTTTCTTCCCCGGTCTTGCGAGGCGCTTGAGCGCCCGTCCGGAGCGTCTCGATAACGGCAACATATTGTGTAGCCGCATATTGTGTAGCCGCGCCCGACTTGCATTCCTTATGGGGTGTTTTGCAAGTCTTTCCAGACAGACACTCAGCGCCGAAGCAGTCCAGGGCACCGTGTGGTGACCTCTGCCCTGGGTTGCACTGTCCGCCCCGTCGGTTTCAATTGGCGAAACGTGCGGGGCGGGCTCGCCATGACGTGGTTCAGTGCTGGTGCGGCTGTACCCCCTTGATCCATAGACGAAAGAAAGTGCGCCTCGCGTAGGCGCGGGGGCGACCTCTGCATCACCAATATACCCACAAGACTTACATTCGTTTCAATCCACGCCCCCGTGCGAGGGGGCGACCAGGACAAGTTATCAGCGGTGACGGCGGCCTTCGATGTTTCAATCCACGCCCCCGTGCGAGGGGGCGACCCTACAGCGTCGCGCAGCACTGTTGCCACGTGGCGTTTCAATCCACGCCCCCGTGCGAGGGGGCGACCCGGACAGCCCCACTCCGGCGGGCGCGGCTCGACCAGTTTCAATCCACGCCCCCGTGCGAGGGGGCGACCGCAAGGCGACCTATGGGCCGTGCCCGTGCGGCGGTTTCAATCCACGCCCCCGTGCGAGGGGGCGACCTGTCAGTTGCCCGTAAAACGTGCCTCCTAGCGGATGTTTCAATCCACGCCCCCGTGCGAGGGGGCGACGCCGCGCCTGGCTCTCGCGCCAAGCCAAACGCTGGTTTCAATCCACGCCCCCGTGCGAGGGGGCGACGGCCGGCTTGCCCGCTCTCAGCGGCTCTCCCAAGCGTTTCAATCCACGCCCCCGTGCGAGGGGGCGACCACCCATGTCCCCGGCGATCCGCAGACCTCGGCGGCGTTTCAATCCACGCCCCCGTGCGAGGGGGCGACCACCGGCGGCGGGACGCCCGCCAGCCTGCTTTATGTTTCAATCCACGCCCCCGTGCGAGGGGGCGACCATCACCGCGTTGCAGGATGCCGAGGGTATCACCGTTTCAATCCACGCCCCCGTGCGAGGGGGCGACCGCGCCAGTATAAGCCACGAGGATGTCTTAAGAAAACAGGCGATTTGCGCGTGTATGGGTTCAGGCTGCGTGAGATTCTGGAGAAGGCTCTTTGAGAGCGGCCTGAAGGTACTCGAGTGGGGTCAGGCCGTTCAAGGCGCGATGAGGCCGGTATGAATTGTACGTTTTGACGGCTTTGGTGAGTTCGTGGCGCATGGCGCCGATGGTGTCGGCGAGGAGTTTGGGCTGGAAGTAGAACTCTTCCTGGAAGGTTCTGTTTCCCCTTTCGACGCCGCCGTTGTAGGTTGGCTTTTTCGGGGGTAAGACGACGAGGGGAATTTTGAGTTCCGCGCAAGCGTCCTCGAACTCGGCCATGAATTCCGATCCGCCGTCGACTTGGACTGACTTGACGGTGAAGGGCGCTTTCTCGATGAATTCATGCAGGAAGCGTTTCGCGGAAGAGCTTTTTGCGTTGGAATAGACCTGGGCGTGGATGAATTTCGAGCGGCGGTCCCAGGCCTGGAAGTGCTTGCAGACGAGGCCGTTCCTGGTGACGGTCATGTGGTCGATCTGGATGCGCTCGCCGATGGCGATGTCCTTGTAATCCTTATACGTCCATGGCTGGGCATGACGGCCCTTGAAGGTGCGTTTGCGCTTGGCGCGCAGGGCGGATGGCGAGCGCTGGGTCAGCCCCTTTTCCGCCAGGTGCTTGAGGATGCGCCCGACGGTGCTGACGCTGAGGGGGCGGCCGTGGTCGCGCTTGATGATGATGGCGATCTTCTCCTTGCCGTAGGCGGGATTGGCGCGGCGGATGGCCAGGACGAGCTGTTTTTCCGCTTCGCCCCACTGGCGCTTGTTCTGGCGCTTGCGGGCCTTGGAGGGAGGGGTGACGCCTCGGTCCAGCGCGGCCAGGGCGGCCTTGGAGCGGTAATAGCTGGCTCGGGACAGGCCGCTCAACCGCTGGCAGGCGTCATCGGGCAGCCCCTCCGCCTTGTGGGCCTGCCACAGCCGCACCCGCTCTTCATGGTGCTGGCGATGGGCGTCGAGACATTCCTGTGTACGGGCGTAGGCGTAGAGCTTATAGACGTTTTTGTGCAGCGCTTTGTACTGCATGAGAGCCTCCAGGGTTGTGTTGCAACTCCCTTTTGAGGCCTTCTCGTTCGGCCATAAACCGAATTCGCACCGGTCTGGGGGCATGCCCCCAGACCGGTGCAAGCGCGGCACAGCC
>JANQFI010000646.1 GCA_028277905.1 Chromatiaceae bacterium
GCCCAGCATGTCGCTGCCGGCGAGGAGTTCGGGGATGGCCCGCGCCTGGATCGGCGTCGGGGTAACGTGGCCTCTGGCCTGCAGGGCCTGCTGAATCGGCTCGGCCAGGCCGAGCTCCGAAAAACTGATGTTGTTCACGTAGATATCCTTATGCGCTAGACGGCGCGGACGGCGTCCTCGACGCGGCCGGGCCCTAGCGTTTACCCGGTCCCAGGCGCGGCTGGAACGGGCTGAGTCTTGTTTTTTGTTCTCGGGAAGTGGCGCCGCAAACCAAGGGCGCTTCGCGCTATCGCGAGACAAGGTACGAGCGTGAAATGGGCCTTCTCGTCCAAAATGTCAAGGAAATCAGTTTTTTATCCGAACGCGGTCCGGGACCGATCCCTACATCTCGGCCAGAAGCAGGCCCTGCACCAGGCGATCATTGTGCTCCGGCAGCTTGCAGACCTCCAGCTCGTCCGCCAGCACGGCGTCGAGGAAGTCCGGCGAGAAGGCCCGGAGGGCTTCGGCATGGGACTTGGCGGCCTCCAGGTCGCCGAGATAGGCGTGGCTGGCCACCATCAGCGCCTGGACCACCGGCTGTAGCTGGTTGGCCAGGTGGGCCCACTTGAGGGTCTCGGCGTCGTCGCCTTCGCTGAAGCTGGCCAGGGCGAGCGCGCCGTAGCCCTCGCCCAGCCAGATGTCGGTCTCCCGCGGGCTGAGCCGGAGCGCGAGCTGGGCGTGCGCGCGGGCTTCCTCGGGCAGGCCGGCGATGGCCTCGGTCCAGGACATGGCGAAGAGGTTGGACGCCAGATTGGGATTGAGGTCCAGGGCCCGGTGGTGATCGGACAGGGCGGCGTCGTAGCGCCGCTGATAGAGCTGCGCCAGGGCGCGGACCATGTAGGACTTGGCGTTGGTGCCGTCGATGTAGATCAGGCGGTCCGCCATCTCGCTGAAGGCGGCCAGGGCACCGTCCGGGTCGTCGCCCCAGCGGTACATGTGCCGGTACATGTAGGCCAGGCACCTGGCCCAGAGCGCATGGGTATTACGCGGATCGAGCGCCAGCGCGGCGTCGAGCGCCTCGTCGGCCTGTTCGAGCAGCGCCGGATCGGCCACCCGCGCGGCGTCGTAGGACAGCGCCTGGCCCTTCATCGCCAGCTCGTAGGCGGTGAGGTCGGTGCCGCTCAGCTTGCGG
>JANQFI010000652.1 GCA_028277905.1 Chromatiaceae bacterium
GGGCCGAGCAGTCGAAGGGACCGGGGAGACGCGTGCCGGCGAGCGTCATCGGGTCGCACCGCGGGCCGCGGCACCGGACCAATCCACGGCGGGTGGCTCCACCCATGCGCCGGCCGCTTCGCCGCCGGGACTCTCGGCTGCGGCGCAGGCCGCGGTGCCCGGCAGCTGGCCAGCGCTGTACGAGCGCATTGCCGCGGAGATCAAGCTGCGCCACTATTCCCGCAAGACGCTGAAGAGCTATATGAGCTGGGTGCGCAAGCTTCACGGCTTCACCGCGGGCAAGCCGCCGGCGTCTCTGACGGTCGACGACGTGAAGACCTTTCTGACCCATCTCGCGGTCGACCAGCATGTGTCGGCGTCGAGCCAGAATCAGGCATTCAACGCACTGCTGTTCGTATTCCGTCATGCGCTCGGAAAGGAGTTCGGGACGGTCGATGGGGTGGTGCGTGCAAAAAGGCGGCCGTACGCCCCGGTGGTCCTCTCCCGGGATGAGGTTGCGCGGTTGCTGGCCGTGTTGGCGCCGCCGTTCGCGCTGCCGGCGAAGCTCCTGTACGGCTGCGGGCTGCGTTTGTTCGAGTGCCTGAAGCTTCGGGCGCAGGACGTGAATTTGGAGATGGGGGTGCTGACGGTCCACGACGGCAAGGGCGGCAAGGGCGGCAAGGGCGGCAAGGGCGGCAAGGGCGGCAAGGATCGGACCGTGCCGCTGCCGGAGGTCTTGCTGCCGTCGCTGAGGGATCAGCTGGGGACCGTTGCCCGCGTCCACCGCGCCGATCTCGCGGCCGGATATGCGGGCACCTTTCTCCCGGATCGCTACGAGCAGAAGTCGCGGTCGGCAGCGACGGAGCTCGCCTGGCAGTGGTTCTTCCCGGCGGCCAAGCTGACCCCGATCCCCGGCACATCGGAGCGGCGCCGCTATCACCTTCACGAGACGGCCCTGCAAAAGGCACTCAAGACGGCGGTGCGGGCGTCCGGAATCCCGAAGCGGGCCTCGGCTCATACCCTGCGTCACAGCTATGCCTCGCACCTGCTGCAGGCCAACTACGACATCCGCACGATCCAGGAGCTGTTGGGCCATAGCAGCGTGAAGACCACGATGATCTATACCCACACGGTGCCCAGCGTGACGGTG
>JANQFI010000057.1 GCA_028277905.1 Chromatiaceae bacterium
TCAGGTCGAGGGATCGGTCCCAATAGGCAAGGCGCAATCCGCCCGGACTTTCGGCACCGCCGAGGCGATATTCATTGAGTTCGGCGCCGACAAAGAGCACGCGCTGGCGCAGATAGTCGGAAGACATCCACGCAACGCCCGCCACGACGGTGCCGGCAAGCGTCAAGGCAAGGCCGCCCTTCCAGCCCGCCCGGAAAACGCCGAGCATCACCGTGAGCACCGGAATGGCGACCAGGGCGGTGCGGCCCGTGGCGACATAGGTGATGCTGGCAAACATCGCGAGCGCAAGCGCGACCGACAGGGCGGCGAACACGCGGCGGCCGGCCTTCGCCGCCTCTCCCGCGAGGTATAGCAGCACGAAGGCGCAAGCGACGAATTCGCCGCTTTGCGCGATGTAGTCCTTCACCGGAACGCCGCGGTGCAAGACCTGCCGCCACGGCAAGTCCGGCCAGATCGCAAGCATCCAAGATAGCGCGAGCAGCGCCACCACCGAGGCGAGGTAGCCGGCGGCGACCCGCCAGCCGCGCTCCGAGCGCCGGAACTGGGCAAGCAAGAGCGGGATCACCAGCAGCTTATGGTATCCGGCCATGCCCTCGATGCGCTGTCCCCAGCCTGCCTCCGACCATAGCATGCCGAGCGCCGCCAACACCCATAGCGCTACCGGGAGGCCCCCGGCCGGCGTCATCAGTTCGCGGCGCAGCGTTGCACCGTCGAGCGTCGGGATCAGCGCGACCAGCCACAGGACAACGAGAATGCTGGTCGCCGAAGTCGACCAGGGCAGGGACACGGCGACGGCGAGCGCGAGCGCGTCCGCAAGCGACGAAAACCGCTCACGAGAAAAAGTCCGAGCGGTGGCGTGAGCCTTCACTGCTTGGTCCATTTCGGCATCCGATGCCCGCTGCCCGTCTTCGAGAATCATGCTCGTATCATGCCCGGCCCCTGGAGCGCGATTCCTTCGGATTGAACCAGGCGGGTCCCAGTCGCCATTGCATCAACGCCGGGCTTGGCTTGCTGCAGGGGCCCCGCTTGCGCCCGGCGCATCGAGGCTCGACAGGCCTTGCATGGCGCGGATGCGCCTTGCCGCCATCACCGCGTCGAGCCGGTCCTGATTGCCGGGCAGGTACGTACGGTCTGCCTCGGGATGCCACAGATGCAGCACGCCGGTGGAGAACCGGCCA
>JANQFI010000059.1 GCA_028277905.1 Chromatiaceae bacterium
ATCGCGTGGGCCAAGGACAACATCCAGGTCAACGCGATCCTTCCGGGCTGGATCACCACTGACATGACCGCGCCGATCAAGAACGATATGTCCGACTTCTACGAGGCGATCGTCGCACGCACCCCCGCTGGGCGCTTTGCCGATCCTGAGGAGTGCGCTGGCACCGCCGTCTTTCTGGCATCGGAAGCTGCGAACTTCGTCACCGGGCAAAACATCGCGGTCTGTGGCGGATACAGCATCTGCTGAGCCGGGCGCCGCTTGGCAAGGCGCTGCAGCTGACACCGCACCGCGCGGTCCAATCGGTCCATGGTAGAGTCTGGCGGCGGGCGCCTGTGCTCCCGCGCTACCGGTCAACGCGGCGCGGCGCAGCTGAGCGCCCGGTTCGTTGGGCGGCAAGGCGAAGGTCTGTGCTTCCTGAACGACAATCCGGTCTCTCGGTAGTCGGTCGGTTCGCCTACCTCCATGAAGCCGACCTCGCCAGGGCCCTTCTCGAGTCCGAGGGCATCGAGGCCTGGCTCCTGGACGAGCACCAGGTTCGGCAGCGGTGGCATCTGGGCGGCGCCTTGGGAGGCGTGAAGGTGGCCGTTGCGCCGCGGGATGCCGCGCGCGCTCAGGCGCTTCTCTCCGAAGACTTCTCGCCAAGCCTCTCCTGCATCCCTGAGCAGGAGCTTCCCGCACACCCCGAAGAGATGTGCCCTCGCTGCGGGGTAGCCGCAGCGGTGGAAGCCTCGGTCCAGCGCTTGCCGCGTCCCGTCCAGTGGATGGTCTCCCTCTTCTTTCTGTTCTTCGGAGTGCTCGTGCCACAACGCCGTTTCACCTTGCGGCGCGAATGTGGAGGCTGCGGGCACTCCTGGTCGCGGCAGGAGCGCCGCTGAGGCTGGCCGTCCAGCAAGCGGTCGCTGGTGGCGCCGGACAGCTCGCTCGAATCGATCCATGGTACGTTCTGGCGGCGGGCACCGTGCCCGAGCGTCGGCGGTCAGCGCTGCTGGGCGCAGCTGAACCGCATGCCAGGCGGCGCCTTCAGAAGACAGGATATGCGGCCGCTTCCCTCGATCAGCGAGATCTTCCCGGCGAACAACGGTCGCGCCATCCGACTCT
>JANQFI010000080.1 GCA_028277905.1 Chromatiaceae bacterium
GCCGGTGGCGTAGCCGTAGAACAGCAGCGCCACCAGCATCGCCGGATGATAGGGCCGCGAGCCGCTGCCGGCGTAGGCGCCCACCAAGTGACTGAGATCAAGCTGATCGACGATCTCCACCACGAAGCGCGCCAGGTGGTCCTGCGCCAGGTACTCCTGCACCGTCGCCGGGAACATGTCCGGCGTGTCCCGATCCACCCCCACGAAGTTGACTGCCATGCTGCGGACCCGCGTCTGCGCACAACCGACCCTATGGTACCCGGGCTGCGGCCTGATAAGTCGGACAGGCTCCTAGTGCAGCATTGCGAATGTCCCGAGACCGTCTCAGGCCGTTGTCGTTGTCGTTGTCGTGATCGCGGTCTGGACCGTGCGGCTATTCGATTACGATTGCGATTACGACAACGAGGGGATCCCTGTCTCGGAACTTCCGCAGCAAAGTACTAGTGCAGCAGTGCGAATGTCCCGAGACCGTCTCAGGTCGTTGTCGTTGTCGTTGTCGTGATCGCGGTCTGGACTGTGCGGCTATTCGATTACGATTGCGATTACGACAACGACAACGAGGGGATCCCTGTCTCGGAGCTCCCGCAGCTGAGCACTAGGTCGGGCTGACGACGCGCGAAGCCCGGCATTGCGGCGCCTGCCGGCGGCGTGATCGCGGGCGAGAACCGGAGGGGATGGTCCTGAGTCGAGCCTCCTGTCGTCTGTTCAAGGTACCTGCCCCAGATACGCCAAGGTGTCCGGATCGAAGGGCCGGGGGAGGATCCCCAGTGGAGCGAAGCCGTCTTCGATGCAGGTGTTGCCGGCCAGCAGCATTCTGAGCTGGTCGCCGGTGACCGGGAACCAGGCGAAGCGGCCCATGACCTTCGCCACCGGACCGATGAACATCACCGGTGCCGGCAGCATCAGCTTCTTCTTGCCCGCGGCGGCGGCGATGCCGCGCAGGATCAGCTTCCAGCTCCAGGCGTCCGGTCCGCACAGCTCCAGCGTGCGGCCGATGGTCTGGGGAGTCGCCAGGGACTTGGCGAAGGCCGCCGCCACGTCTTCCACGTGCACCGGACCCAGCTCGAAGGCGCCGGCGTCCGTCGGCAGCCAGCCGGAATAGAAAAGCGGTGCCGGCAGCGGGCTGTCGATGACATCTTGCTTCAGCTGGGTACAGAATTCCATCCGCTCGCGCGGCGGCCCGAAGATCACCGACGGGCGAAAAATGGTCCAGTCGAGCGAGGATGCCCTGAGCGTCTCCTCGGCGGCAAGCTTGGTGACTTGATAGGGGGTTGCCGCGGCATCGACGCCGTTGGCGCTCATCAGCAGGAAGCGCTTGGCGCCCGCTTCCTCCGCAACCGTCACAGCACGCTCGGCCCCGCGCCGCTGCAGGGCGTCGTAGGTGATGCCCTTGGATGGCTGCTCGCGCAGTACGCCGATGAGGTAGATCGCCGCATCGCAGCCCTCGAAGCAGTTGCGTATCGCCTGCTCGTCGGCAACGTCGCCGGGCACGGGCTCGATGCCTGGCAGTTCCGGTAGCTTGTGCTCGCTGCCCCGGCGGGTCAGCACCCGCGTACCATGGCCTTCGCGGGCGAGGGCGTCGAGCACATAGCTACCGACGAAGCCGGTGCCGCCGATAATGCCGATCTTCATGTCAGTCCACCTTTGCCAATCCACCTAAGATCGTTACGGGTCCTGCCGGTGCAGGATGACTCTTGCCAGCTCTCCGCCGCTTGGCGGCCGGGCGCCGGTCTCGGCACGCATTGCGCCGGAGATGCGGCGCGACGGGACGGTTTTCACCCCCGTGCGCGGGGGTTTGGCCGCCGCTGCTGTCGAAGGGCTGACGCGCTCCCTAGCCGCGGAGCTGGGACCACAGATCCCCGTCAATGCCATTGCGCCGATGCTTACCGACAGGCCACTTGCCGCGCGCCTGCTTGGATCCGTACCTGCTCGGATCCGTAGAAAAGCGGAGAAACGCCGACATCCGCTCAAGGGTATCGGGGATCCACGGGAGATTGCAGGCACTCGCGCCTGGCTGCTCGGGGATGCGGCATCGGTGACGGGGCAGGTGATTGCGGTGGACGCGGGACTATCAAGCCCGCGCTTGATCTGATCGGACACCAGAGGCAGACCGCACACCCGAAGCACTGCCGCAATGAGATAGGGTGCCTGTGGGATCAAGTCGCGCTGTCCGCTTGCGCGCGCACCTACAGCTCGGCGAGTAGCCTGACGCGGTGCCAACGAGGCCAGCTATCGACCCTATCCGGCTTCGCGCGCTTGCTGTGACCCGGCCGATTCTGGATGGCTTAGCCGGTTGCCGGACATTTTCCGTACCAGATCGGGCCGAATCTCCGTCTGCCTGCGAGGCGTGTCAACAGGCGCATAGTCGCACGACGCGACTGGCGGGACGCAGCAGGGGGGCGAAAAGACAAGCGAGCCGGTATGACAAGCGACAGCGATCCCCTCAGGTGCCAGTGGCGCGCATGGCGTCGGCCGCACCAGCCTCACCGAGGCTGCGGATGCGCATGCGACGTACCTTGGTCTTCAATCCAGCGAATGCGGTGTCGATGGCAGCCTCGGGCTTCTTCTGCGCTTCGCGGACGACGATCTGACGCTTGGCTGAGAGATTCGCGACCAGCTCACAGCGCACCCGGTGGCCCCTCAATTGGTCGAATTCTTCTGCGATTCGAACCTTTAGGTCAAGCTGTTGGTCCGGCGCCGACTGCGTGAGTGTGTCCGCATGGCGGTTGATGCGGCGGACCAGCTTGCGATCCAGGGCAAGCATATCTCCTGTGATGCGTACGCTCATTCACGACCTCATTGTGATGGAGAGAGCGGCCCCGGGAATTGGGGCGGCCCGCGCAGTCTGCCGCGCGGGCGGTTGGGGAAGCTTGAGGGGTCGGCCAAGCAGCTCGTGATTGGCCTCGCGCGTCGTCGCCGCGCGATGCAGCATGCGGTGCCGGGGGTGGAGCGCCGCGACTCGGGCGCGGCCGCGAATGGGCCATCCGGCGTGGCAGGTATTGGTGCAGCGACAGGCGATTCCAACTGGACGGACTCACACGGGAACAGATGGAGCTCGGGCGTGACTTTGCGGGCTTGATTCTATGGGCCTGACCTAGGGGCCTTGCGCTTGGAGCCTGAATTGGGGATTGATTCGGAGATCGGGCTCGCTAGGGAGGATCGATTCGCGGTGTTGACGACTCCTGTGGTCATTGAGCGTTCCGGGCTGCCCGGCGGCGCTTGCGTCCGGCCTGTCGTGCCCAGCTCGTCGGCTGAATCGCGAAGCTGCCAGGGTTTCCGGGGACATGCGGGAATCGACACCGACCCTGATTCGGTGGCTGCCCTAGGCCGGATGCTGGTCAGCCGCTCCGTACCATCAGGCGCGGCGCCGAGTGCCGACTGTGATCGATCACATCCTGCGAGCGCCGATCCGGCGGATCGAGCCACTCCGTCTTGGTGTCGAGCTCAGTGCGGACTCAGTGTCGGGGGCGTGCTGGCTACGAGTGAGGGACGCGCGGGCCGCGTTCGCCTGCACACCTGCTTGTGCTTGAACCATAGCACATGTCTGCGGTTAAGTCGCTACTCCGTTCAGCTGTGCCAGCGCTGTCGCGGCGCGCACTGGCGCCTGCGCCGCGCGCGAAGATACCCATGTCAACATTAAGGTAGCAATTTGTGGCGGTGGGCGAACTTTCCCCGCGCGGCCGGCTCAAACCGCCTGAGCTTCACTGAAGCTCTCTGACTCCTTGTCGTGTTCCCCCGCCTCCGCGCGGGGTTTTTTTTGGGTGCAGGCTCCGCCGCTGTCGATTCGCGCCGGCCTAGCGCCTTGGAGCCAACCGCTGGGGCCGGAGCCCATGCGCTGGGCTCGCTTTGGCCGTTCCCAGTACGCTTGCGCCGAATTGCTGCTGCCGGCGACCCTGGGGCCTAAGGCAATTTCTGTCAACAAACAGACCGCCTGTCTTCTCGCCCGCCTTCGTTGTCGCGGCAACGCGCACAGAGAACGACAATGCACGCGCTGCCGCTTCGCGAAGGCGGACGAGAATCCTGCGCCATTCGGTCTGTTTGTTTCCGGCAATCGCCTAAGGATCCGTCGAATGCGGGATCGGGCTCGGGGTCGCAGTCGTCTTCGATGCCGATGCCGATGCCGATGCCGATGCCGATTGCGATTGCCATTGCGATTGCGATTGCGATCTGGAAGGCGACCATGCTGGCATCTCGGCGCTGCCGCACCGGGTATTCTCTGGCCCCTGAGTCTGCGCGCGTACTCTGCGTGCCCTACCCCGGGCGCTCAGCGATCCCCTTCAACCCCCGCATGGGTCCAGGTACAGTGCGAGCTTGCCCGGTATCCGGGGATGCGCCCCATGCCCGAAGGCGACACCATTCATAAGTTGGCCGAGTACTTGGACGCCGCGCTGCGCGGCCGCCAGGTGGCCGCCGTGCGGCTGCACCCTGCCTTCGGGCCGTCGGTGGGCGCACGGCGGGTCGAGCGGGTGTGCAGCGAGGGCAAGCATCTGTTCCTGAGCTTCGACGACGGCACGCAGTTGCGCAGCCATCTTGGCCTGTACGGCGCCTGGCACAGCTATCCGCGCGGAGCCACCTGGCGCAAGTCGCGCCGGCAGGCATCGCTGGTCCTGAGCACGGCCCAGCAGGACTTCGTGTGCTTCAACGCCAAAGCGGTGCAGTGGCTGCGCCTGCACGGATTCCGCCGCGCAGACCAGGCAGCTCGGCTCGGCGGCGATCTGATTCGCGACGGGCTGGACCCGCAGGATCTGCTGCGCCGCATGCGCGCCTTTACGACGCCGCGGACGCAGTTGGTGGATCTGCTGCTCGACCAGCGCATCGCCGCCGGCATCGGCAACGTCTACAAGTCCGAGGTGCTCTTCCTGGACCGGCAGTCACCCGCGGGCCGCGTTGGCCAACTGGAGGACAGGGCGCTGTTGGCGCTCTACCGGCGCGCCGGCGAGCTACTGGCGGAGAACCTCGGCGGCGGCGCACGCGCCACCCGCGTCGCCCCGCATGGTGGTGGGCTCTGGGTGTATGGCAGGCGCGACCTGCCCTGTTGGCGGTGCAGAGCACCCGTGCACCATGCGCTGCTGGGCGTGAAGCCGCGGTCCACCTATTGGTGTCCCGGCTGCCAGAGTTGAGGGACCCTTAGGCCGACACTCGAGGTTGCGTTCCGAGTCGTCGCCGGCCTGGCGCTGGCCCTGGCCTTCGTCGGCATGACCTTCTTCTGCGCACTGGCTGCTGCTGGCGGCGGCGCTGATGCTGGTGCTGCTGTGACGGGCCTTGTCGGGCCGGAGTTGCCGCCTACTCGTTCAGGTCCCTAAAGGCCTTGGCGAAGCGCTTGTAGGCGTCCCAGCCGTCCTTGTCCATGACCTGGTCGATGACCCAGCGATTCTCCTCCTGCTCGCCCATGAGCTGCTGGATCTCGAAGCCCAGATGGCGCAGAAGACTGTAGGACGGACCCTCGCTGTCCATGTTGAACTCGGCGTACTCGCCGGAGCGCAGGTTGAGCCGCTCGATGAATGGCGAGCCGTAGTCGCCCGGGCCGAGCAGGTCCTGGCTGTTGTCCTGGACATGCTCGACGCACTTCTGTGCCATGGCCGTAATGAGCTCGCGACGCTCATCGTCGCCGAGCCTGGCGTGGGCGAGCCGATCGGCAATCTGCATCAGGAACAGGACGTACTCTTGGATCACCAGCATGCGCTGAGTGTCGTCGCGGTAGACGAAGCGCTCGCAGTGCAGGCTGATGGCCTTGTCGGTGGCGATGCGGAAGGCGATGAATGCGAGCGCACCGCCGATCTCCGCCAGGGATCGCTGGATGTCTTCGTTCTGCCAGTGGCTCTTGATGCGAAGCGCCATGAGGGCTTGAGCTCCTGATCGCTCTGTCTAGGGTCGCTCTGTCTAGGGTCGCTCGGTGTAGGGTCACTCGGTGCAGCGTCTGTCCCTGTCGCTCTGCGCCACCAGTTGGGGGCGCCGCCACGGCGGCCAAGCCGCCTGCGCGGTGCCATGCCGTTTGCCGTGCGGCGGCTTGAACTGTTACCGTTTTGCCTGACTATTCTAGTCGGGAATTGCGTCCGCGCGCGGACCGCAGAACCCCGGAGGTTGTCGTATGAAGTCCAACGAGCTGCAAGCCCTGACCGACGCGGTGCAATACAACTGCCACGTGTCCGACGCGCGGCACGGCGGCGATTTTTCCCTGTGCGTGTATCTGATGAAGATGCGCGAATACTACCGCTGGGAACAGCATTTGCCTTATGGCGCGCCGCTCGGCAAGGAGGCCGTCGGCGACTGGCTTGCGGCGCGCGAGCAACTCTGGGAGGGCCTGGGCGACGCGGAGCTGCGCCCGCTCAGCATCCAGGGCAGAGAGTTTGATCCGTTCGACGCCGACGCGATCAACCGCTCGCTCGCCCCCGACCGGCTGGTCTACAGCAGCGGCCTCGGCAGCCGTGCCAAGCCGCACTTCTTTCTCGGGCGGCTCGAGCGGCGCCTGAGCCGCGGTGGCTATACCGTCTATGTCGCCGCCGGCGAGTATGCCCGCGACCTCGCCGCGCCCCCGGCCATGACGCTCGGCAGCAGCATCTTCCTGCGCCGAGAATCCCTGCGCCGCTTGCTCTGGGAGAGGCTGGAGAGCTGGCGCTGGAACCGCCCGGACAATGCGCTGGGGCGGGCCTTTGCCTGCTATGACTTCGACGCGGACCTGGAAGGCTCCCTGGACGCCATGACCGACCGCGAGATCGACAATACCCTGTTGCATGAGCAGGGCGAGTACGAGGCCGGCCGACTCTTGGACGACGCCACCTGGACTGCCATGCTCGCCGACCTGGTCGGCACGCCGGCGGAGCTGATCGCCCGCGCCGTACGCGACCACCTGGCCGACGCCCTGGTAACCCTGCCCCGGCTCGCCGAGGCCGGCGACGCGGCGGCGCTGCACTTTTATGTCGGCAACCTCAACAACATGCGCAAGCACCTGTTTCCGGCCCTGACCGATGCCTACGACGCTTGGCGCAGCGGCGGCGGCACCGGGCCGCTCAAGCAGATCGCCGCGGTCGCGCGCGCGCACTGGCTGGCGCTCGGCCATGAGATGCTGGCCCGGCACAGGGTGGGCGCGGACGCGTTGGACGACCTGGCGGACGAGCTGCGGCAGCTGGCGGAGGCACGGCAGTTGTAACCCTGGGCATGGGTAGAGGTGAGGCAAGTCTAGGTTCAGGTCCGGCCTGGCCCGGTCCGGCCCGGCCCGGCGAGGAAGATCTGGCCGAATTTGAGCTTGTTCCCGACCGCGCCGCTGGCCTCGGCATGGGCGTCGATCCGCGCGCGCAGCCCTGCAAGCCAGGCGTCCCGGTCCCGATCGATGACCTGTTGCAGCCGGAGCCGAGCGCGGCGAGCAACGCCAGTACCGGCAGAAGCTGCCTGTTGGCCATGCCGCCGATTCGCGATGGCCTGCTCAGGGCGTATCGATCGACCTGATTAGGCGATTGCCGGAAACAAGCATACCGAATGGCGCAGGATTTTCGCTCGCCTTCAAGGAGCGGCAGCGGGCGCATCGTCGAGCTCTGTGCCCGCTGCGGCGACGCAGAAGGCGGGCGAA
>JANQFI010000119.1 GCA_028277905.1 Chromatiaceae bacterium
CGGCCACAGGCGGAACTCGACGTCGAGGCCCGCGCTCCTCGCGCGTTCGGCGAGGCGTTCCGAGTCGTCGCGGAGCGGGTCGAACTCGCAGGCGCCGATATAGAGCGGCGGCAGGCTTTTGAGATCGGCGAGCATCGGGACCGCAAGCGGATTCGTGCGATCGGCCTCGGTCGGCAGATAGGCGTGCCAATAGCGCGCGGTCTGCGCCTTGCCGAGGAGAAGAGTGCCGCCGCCGTAATCGCGCATTGAGGGCGTATCGAAGTCGAGCGAATAGGCCCCATAGGCAAGGGCGGCGCCGCGAACCGGACTTTGTCCGGCGTCGCGCAGCGCAAGGCAGGTGCCGAGCGCGAGATTGGCGCCGGCAGAGTCTCCGATCAGGGCGATGCGCTCCGGATCGATGCCAAGGGCGGCCCCCTCCGCTACCGCCCAGCGTACCGCCGCAATGCAATCGTCGAGCGGGGCGGGGAACGGATGCTCGGGCGCGAGCGCATATTCGATGCTCAGGCAGCGCAGCCCTGAGCGCATTGCGATCTGGCGGGCAAAGCCATCATACGTTTCGAGATCGCCAACAGTCCAGCCGCCGCCATGGATCAGGATCACCGTGGGGGCGGGGGCACTGGTGCCGGGATCGTAAAGGCGGACCCGCTTGAGCCCGCCGGGCACCGGGATGATGCGCTCGTCAACACGCGGCAGTGCGGGCGCCCCGGCATTGAGGTAGAACATAAGGCCTGTATTGATGCACCGCAGATCCGACACGGAAAGCTGGTCGAGCGGCGGCAGCCCCTGCATCTGCGCGTAGATCATACGCAGGACGGCACGCATTTGCGGGTTGAGGCTCCGCCAGGATTCCTCGAACCGGTCGAGAAACTGCTGCGCCGAGTCGGAAAACCCATAATAAACCCGGCTGCGGAGTATTGAGCGCGGCGAGCCGCCACCGGCGCTTTGCGCAAACGCACCGTCCGCTGCACTGATTGTCGGCAATGCCATAGTCCCCATTCCGAATGTGTGGAGCAGCGTGCGACGCGACGTCAGCATTTTTTACCCTTTCTGCGATTGCGCTTTGGGCGCCCGGCAAGTGATGCGGCACCAACGCTTGAGCTCGTCTCATCTTGCTCGTGCTGCATCACCAAGCATCGGATTAGCTGGAGCTGATGACCTCTCCCCGCTTGCGGGGAGAGGTGGGATTGTCGAAGCGTCAGCTTCGGCAATCCGGGTGAGGGGCAAACATGGCCGAGGCAGAGACCGATCGCGCGATCCCAGGGCTACCGCGTTCGGCGCTCTCGGAACAATGATGGTCCGACAAACACAACTGGTGTGATTGAAACGACCTCAGGCGCCTTGGCAGCGCCGCTGGCCCCTCACCCGCCGCGCTTCGCGCGCCGACCTCTCCCCGCAAGCGGGGAGAGGTAATACTCCGCGGGCCGGTGAGGCGGTGCACGATCTTGTCCGAAAAATCTGCCAACTTTTCGGGATCACGTTGTTGTTGGACTCATCGAGGCGTATTCAGGAGGACGAACGGCCCGCTTCAGGTCGCGGCCCGAGAACCTCGCGCATGATGTCAAGCGGCACGGGAAAGACGATGGTCGATGAGCGCTCGCTCGCGATATCGTGCAG
>JANQFI010000143.1 GCA_028277905.1 Chromatiaceae bacterium
TCGTTGTCGTTGTCGTGATCGCGGTCTCACCGTGCGGATATTCGATTACGATTACGACAACGACAACGAGGGGATCCCGGTCTCGGAGCTCCCGCAGCAAAGCATGAGTGCAGCAGTGCGAATGTCCCGAGACCGTCTCAAGTCGTGGTCGTGGTCGTGGTCGCTGTCGTTGTCGTGATCGCGGTCTCACCGTGCGGATATTCGACTACGATTGCGATTACGACAACGAGGGGATCGCGGTCTCGGAATTTCCGCAGCAAAGCACTAGCCCTTCGGCCGCAGATAGACGCCGGCCTCGGTCACCACGCCATCCAGGGGCACATCCCAGGGCTGCACCACCAGCCGCTCCACCCGCTGGCACTCGTGCGCTATGCCGACCAGGCGTGGGCGGCGCCAGTACCGCCGCAGGCCGAGGCAGGCGAGGCTGCGATCGTAGTAGCCGGACCCCATGCCGAGGCGGTTGCAATCGGCATCGAAGCCCACCAGCGGCAGCAGAACCAGGTGCAGCCCGGATATCGGCTGGATGGCGCGCCCGCGCTGCCGCGGCTCCAGGATGCCGAAGCGGTTCGGCTTGAGCGGCTGCCCCGGCCGATACCTGACGAACCAGAGCCGCCCGCGCGCATGGCCGCGCAGCACCGGCAGGTACCAGCGCCGCCCGCGGGGGAGTTGGCGGATGAGGTCGAGCACGTCCGGCTCTCCGTCGGCGGCCATATAGAGGGCGATGTGCCTGGCTTGGCGCACCGAGCCCAAGCGCCCGAGACGGCGCTTGATGGCCTCGGCGTTGGCCCGTTGACGGCGCCTACCCAGGGCGCGGCGCGCAGCACGCAAGTGCCGGCGGAGGGCTCGCAGGTCTTGGGTATTGGTTGCCAACCGGGCGTTGTCGCGGCGAAGTGGCGGGCGGCCAGGTGGCAGAAGACCTGAGGGAAAAGGATTCAAGACTAGGGACATCCCCCGCCTGTAGCGATGCAGCCCTTGTTCTTGAACCAGGCGGTTCAAGGGGGGACGCGAGACGGGGCCTCAGGCTTTCCGCTCAAGGCGGACTTGCACACCGGCACCCGGGTGGCGTCCCCAGGGTATGCATTAGGCTCAAGAAAATACCCAGGCCGCTGTCGCATACCGCAGGGGATGTCTTGCTCACAGGCTATACGGATTCGCCCGGGCCGTCCACCCCGACCGTCGCATCGTCTCCCCCCGCCACGGCATCGATGCGCTCCTGCAGGCGCGCCAAGCGCTCGCGCTCGGCGCGGGCGACGGTGGCGCGCTGCATCAGCTCGTAGATGACGTTGAGCGCCGCCATCACGGCAATGCGGTCGGCACCGATGACGCGGCCGTTCTGGCGCACCTCGCGCATGCGCTTGTCCAGCATCCGGGCACAGTCCATCAGACCCTGCTCCTCGCCCGGGGCGCAGGCGATCCGGTAGTCCTTGTCCAGGATCTGCACCGTGACCGGAATGGAATCGTCGCTCATAGTTGTTCCTCCATCGCCTTCAGCCGCGCGACCATGGCCTCCACCTTGCTGCGGGCGAGCTCCGTCTTCTCGATCAGGTCGGCGCGCTCGGCCACCAGGTGCTCCTGGCTCGCGCGCAGCGAGGTATTCTCGTCGCGCAGCCGCTCGATCTGGCGGAGCAAATGGTCCACTTGTCGTTCTAACCGATCGAGATCGAATTCACGCATGACGGCTTCCGGCGCTCGCGCCCCTGCCTGCTCTGGCGCTGCACTAACTCTGGCGCCGCACTATAAGAGGGGGCCGGCAGCGGGTCAATCGACGCGGCGGGCTCTGCGCAGGTCCCGCCGCCACGCGAGGTCGCCGTGGATACTACAAACGCCCCATAATAGGCGGGTGATCGGGCCCCGACCACGGGCTTGTCCGACGCTCATGCTGGTGACGCGCAAGCGGCGCCAAGGGCCGAAGGTCGAGCGTCAGGGGTCAAGCGCCAGCCGCCAGGCCGCTACGCCAGGTCAGGCCCCAAGCGCAGCGGCCCTCGACGCAACAGTAAACGGCCCCTCGATGACCCCGAAGCATAGCCCCGTCCCAACGGCACCCGACCACGACGAGCTGGAACTGATGCTCGCTCCCTGCGCCCTCGCCTGCTCGGCCGCGGAGAGCCATGGCATTTACTGCGGGCTGCTCGCCAGCGGCGTCGCGGCGCCGCGCGAGCGCTGGCTCGCCGAGCTGCTGCCGGCCGGGTCGGCGCAGGGGGCTGACGGGCGCGCTGCGGCGCTCCGCGACGCGCTGCTTGCCCTGGCGGCCGCCACCGATAACGCGCTGGCCGCCACAGAGCAGGCCTTCCACCCGCTGCTGCCCGGCGACGAGCGCCCGTTGCGCGAACGTGCCGATGCGGTGCACGGCTGGACGCGCGGGCTGCTCTACGGCCTGGGCATCGCCAATCTGGACGCCGCCGGACTGCCGCCGGAGACCCGCGAGGTCATCGACGACCTGACGAAGATCACGCAGATGGACCTGGACGAGCTCGATGAGAGCGCCGAGAACGAGGCGGCGCTCACCGAGGTGCTGGAATTTCTGCGTGTCGCGGCCCTGTTGCTACGGGAGCAGGACAGGCCCGCGCGGCGCACCTGAGGCGCGCCGCCGACGCAAGGCCGCAGACCGAGGCCCCAATACAAGCCCCCATGGAAGCCCCAATTGACACCAAGAGCGCCAATGCACTCAGACGCCGTCGCCGCGACGTGGCCCGCGCCATCGGCGCAGACGCCGTGCTCATCGTCCCGGCCGCGCGCGAGGTGGCGCGCAACCGCGACGTGCACTACCCCTTCCGCCAGAACAGCGACTTCACCTGGCTCACCGGGTTTCCGGAGCCCGATGCCGTGGCCGTGCTGGCGCCGAAGCACAAGGACGGCGAGTACCTGCTCTTCTGCCGTCCGCGGGACCCGGAGCGGGAGGTCTGGGACGGCCACCGCCATGGCGCCGAGGGGGCGGTGGCGCGGTTCGGCGCCGACGCAGCGCACCCGCTCGCGGAGCTCGACGAGAAGCTGCCGGCACTGTTGGCGGACCGCAAGCGCATCCACTACCCGCTCGGCCTGGACGACACCTTCGACCTCCGGGTCATGGCTTGGCTGCGGGCCGTGCGCGCCAAGGCCCGCAAGGGCATCAGCGCACCCTCGGAGCTCATCAGCTCCGACGGCGTGCTGCACGAGCGGAGGGTCATCAAGAGCTCGGCCGAGCTCGCCACCATGCGCCGCGCCGCGCGCATCTCGGCAGCTGCGCACCGGCGGCTGATGCGGACCTGCAAGCCCGGCATGGACGAGCAGCAGCTGGAGGCCAGCTTCCTCGCCGCTTGCGCCGAGCGGGGGGCGCGCTTCCAGGCCTACCCGCCCATCGTCGGTGGCGGCGCCAACGCCTGTGTACTGCATTACGTGGACAACGCCGCGAAGCTGGCCGACGGCGATCTGGTGCTGGTGGACGCCGGCTGCGAGCTGGACGGGTACGCGTCCGACATCACGCGCACCTTCCCGGTGAACGGCCGCTTCAGCAGGCCGCAGCGCACCCTGTACGATCTGGTGCTCAGGGCCCAGCTCGCCGCCATCGAGGCCGTCAAGCCCGGCAAACGCTGGAATGCCCCGCACAAGGCGGCGCTCAAGGTGCTGACCCGCGGCCTGGTGCAGCTCGGCTGCATCGACGGCCAACCCGAAGACCTGCGCCAGCTCATCAAGGACGAGAAGTACAAGCCCTTCTACATGCACCGCACCGGGCACTGGCTCGGCATGGACGTCCACGACGTCGGCAGCTATAAGCACGACGGCAAGTGGCGCCCGCTGGAGCCGGGCATGGTGCTCACGGTCGAGCCCGGACTCTATATCGCACCGGACGCCGAGGTCCCGGCCGAGTACCGCGGCATCGGCATCCGCGTCGAGGACGACCTGCTGGTGACCGAGGACGGCCACGAGGTTCTCTCCCGCGACGTGCCCAAGGAGCCTGACGCCATCGAGCAGTTGATGGCCGCCGGAGAGGTGCCGGGATGAGCGCGGCCGGCTGGCCTATGCGCGCTTCGCGCGCAGCCGGCGGCGGCCCTCGGCCGACGCCGAGGAGCACGACGGTTTTCTCCCATCCGGCCCCATGTCTTCCCCGGCCCGCAACCGACCCATCCATGACTCTGGCCGGAGCAGTAGCCCATGCAGGACTATGATCTCGTTATCATCGGCGGCGGTCTCGTCGGCGGCAGTCTCGCCTGCGCGCTGAACGGCACTGGGCTGCGCGTCGCGGTCGTGGAGGCCACCACACCCGCACACCCGAGCACGGGCACCACGCCCCCGCCGGCCCAGTACGACGAGCGCGTCATCGCGCTGTCATTGGGCAGCCGGCGCATCTTCGAGGGTATCGGCATTTGGCCGGCCATGGCCCAGGCCAGCGAGCCCATCCTCGAGGTGCATGTCTCTGACCGCGGCCACTGCGGCTTCGCGCACCTGGACGCCGCCGACGAAGGGGTCGAGGCGCTGGGCTTCGTGACCCCGGCTCGCGCCATCGGGATGGCCATCGAGAGCCGCCTCGCGCAGGCCGACGGCGTGGAGCTGCTGCGCCCGGCCCGACTCGGCGGGCTGCGCATCGAGCAGAGCCACGCCGACCTGGAGGTCGCCGTGGCCGGCGTCTCGCGGCTGCTGCGCACCCGGCTGATCGTGGCCGCCGACGGGGGGAGCTCCGGCGTGCGCAGGCGCCTCAAGCTCGGCGTGCACGACCGGCCCTATGGGTATGCGGCCATCATCTCCACGGTCACGGCCAGCGCACCGCAGCCAGGCGTCGCCTACGAGCGCTTCACCGACTCTGGCCCCCTCGCCATGCTGCCCATGACAGGCGGGCGCTGGTCCGTGGTCTGGACCGCGCAGGAGCGCGACCTGCCGGCCATCCTGGGGCAGGACGACACCGCCTTCCTGGCCGAGCTGCAACGACGCTTCGGCGCCCGCCTGGGCCGGCTCGAGCGGCCGAGCCGGCGCAGTGCCTACCCGCTGCGCCTGACGCTCGCCAAGCAGATCACCCGCCCGCGGGTCGCGCTGGTGGGCAATGCCGCCCACACCTTGCACCCGGTGGCGGGCCAAGGCTTCAACCTGGGCCTGCGGGACGTCGCCGAGCTCGCCGACCTCCTGGTGGAGGCCCGAATCACCGGCCGTGACCCTGGCGCCCCGGCGGTCCTGAACGGCTATCGCCAGCGCCGGCGCGGAGACCAGCGCAAGGTCGCGCTGGCGACGGACACGCTGGCGCGGCTCTTCGTCAATCCCTTCCCGCCCGTGCGCGCGGCCCGCGACCTGGGCATGTTGGCCCTGGACCTCTGCCCCAGCGCACGCCACGCCCTGGCGCGGCGCTTCATGGGCCTCCACGGGCGTCTGCCGCGGCTCGCGCGGGGACTGCCCCTGCGTGGTTAGAGACTCGCGAGTCACCAAAGACATGCCTCAAGAGCCCCGAAATTTCGACATCGTCATCCTGGGCTGCGGCATGGTGGGTGCCGCCCTGGCCTGCGCCTGCCGCGGCCGTGGCTGGCGCATCGCCGTGCTGGACAGCGCGCCGCCGCAGCGGGACTGGCCCGAGGGCGAGGTGGACCTGCGCGTATCCGCGCTGAGCCGCGCCAGCCAGCGCATGCTGGAGCGCCTAGGGGCCTGGCCGCGCATGGCGGCGCTGGGCGTGAGCGTCTACCGCGAGATGCACGTCTGGGACGCCGTCGGCGGCGCCTCCATCCACTTCGACAGCGCCGAGCTCGGGGAGCCCGACCTCGGCCACATCGTCGAGAACCGTGTCACCCGGCTCGCGCTCTGGGAGCTGCTGGAGGCGGCCGACGACCTGACCCTGCTCTGCCCGGCCCAGGTCGAAGTGTTGAGCATCGGCGAGGCCGGCGCCCGGGTGGTGCTCGCCGACGGCACGGAGCTGGATGCCCGCCTGGTGGTCGGCGCCGACGGCCGCGACTCGCTCGTGCGCACCGTGCTCGGCATCACCGCCGGCGGCTGGGGCTACGACCAGCGCGCCATCGTCTGCACCGTCGAGCCTGCCCATTGGCACCGCGAGACCGCCTGGCAGCGCTTTCTGCCCACTGGGCCTCTGGCCTTGCTGCCACTCGCGGACGGGCGCTGCTCCATCGTCTGGTCCGCGGATGAGGGGCGCGCCGAGGAATTGCTGGCGCTGGCAGACCCGGCCTTCATTGACGAGCTGGAGCTGGCCTTCCAGGAGCGACTCGGACCTATCCTGTCCGTGGGCCCGCGCGCAGCCTTCTCGCTGCGCCTGCAATACGCCAAGAGCTATGTGCGGCCCCGCGCCGCCCTGGTTGGAGATGCCGCACACGCCATCCACCCGCTGGCAGGCCAGGGCGTCAACCTAGGCTTTC
The DNA here is from genome assembly GCA_028277905.1 of Chromatiaceae bacterium. Taxonomy (GTDB): domain Bacteria; phylum Pseudomonadota; class Gammaproteobacteria; order Chromatiales; family Chromatiaceae; genus Thiohalocapsa. The sequence continues at coordinate 6,321 of JANQFI010000143.1, forward strand.
TCGATGTCGCCGCGCTGAGCGATGCGCTGGAGCACGCCCGCGCGCATCACCGCGACATCGGCGGACTCGCCACCCTGCGCCGGTACGAGCGCGCCCGCCGCGGCGACAACCTCCTGATGCTGGGCGCCATGGACGCCTTCAAGCGCGCGTTCGGCAATCGCATTCCACCGCTGGTGGCGGCGCGCAACCTGGGGTTATTGGCGGCCGACCATATCGGGCCGCTCAAGCGCGCCTTCATGCGCCAGGCGCTAGGCCTGGGGGACGACCTGCCGGCCCTGGTGCGGGCGGACCAGGGCCCGGCCCCGGCACCGGACACCAACCGGGGGCCTCCGTGATCGGCACCCCCTCCCCGATGTCGCGAACCTGTTGGTGCCAGCCCTATTGGCGCTGGCCCTGATGGTACCTCTGCTCGGCGGCTGCCGCGGCGAGCGCGAGCATGACCGGGCACCCGGTGGCGAGCCCGGCGGTGGCGGGCCAGCACCGCAGAAGCAGGCGGCTCGGCCGAAGCTGGGCCCTGGGCTCGACTGGGGGGATCTGATGCCCGCCGACTGGCACCCCGATGTGCCCTTCACGCATGAGGGTCTAGGCGAGATCGGCGAGTTTCTGCTGATGCCCTACTTCGGCGCCTGCATCCACGCGCCGGCACCGCCGAGCCAGACCGTCCGGGTCGTCCGGGTCGTCACTCGCAATGGCCATGCCTACCACGGCGAGCTGTTCGACACAGTCTGGGTGCAGGGGACACTGCATGTCGAGCGCTTTCGCAGCGACGCCGGTGACCCCGGCTACCACATCGACGCCGCCAGCCTGGGCGCGTACCGGCCAGAAGGCTGACCAGGGGACGCCCGACGCTGCATGGGCGGCGGCAGCGCTCGTCCGGAGCATCGGCCGGGAGCCCGGGCCGGCGTCCGCAGTCGGTCGGCGCCTTCTTGCACAAGCCCTCAGTGCCCACGTAGCCCGCGTGCGATCTGGAACACCCGCGCGATGAAGTGCTCCATACCCGCGCGCCGGTTGGGACTCAGGTGCTCGGCGAGGCCGGTCTTGCTGATGTAGTCGCGGGGGTCCGTCTCCAGGACCGCATCCGGGGTCTTGCGCTGGAAAGGCACCAGCAGCAGTGCCACCAGGCCGCGCACGAGCGGCGTCTCCGCATCGGCCCGGTACTCGATGACCGGCGGGTCCTCGTCGGTAAGGCTGCCGGTGAGCCAGGTCCTGGTGTTGCAGCCCTGCACAAGGTTCGTGTCCGTCTTCTCGCTGTCGGCCACCGGCAGGAGCTCGCGGCTCAGGTCGCCGATGAGCTCGTAGCGGGCCTCCCAGGTCTCCAGTAGCTCGAAGGCGTCGAGCACGTCTTTGGTGTTCATCGCTTGCCCTCCAGGGGCCATGGGCAATGGTCAGCCCCCACTGCACACCGGGCGCCCCCGCCTGTCAATGTCCGGGGCACGCCTCACCGTGGCCGCCCGGAGTGACAATCGCGGGAAGTGCGATAGGACCTCGCACGAGGCGCCGAGACGTATTGGTAAAAACCATAGTTTGACCTACAATTTATGCTAGGTCACGTCCTCCGGACGCTCAGGCGGAACCGGTCCGGCGGCGATTCCTTTCGATCGTCGCGAGATCCGCCCCCTACGCCCCGCAAACCGGAGATCGTTCCCCGGAGATGCACCCATGGCATACGTCAACACCCTGTCGGACTTCGCCGCGGCACCGGGCGGCTGCTGCGCGGACGCGAAGGCCAGGATTGCAACAACCCCCGCGCCGACACGGCCGCGTCCCCCCTTCTTCCGCTGGCGCGAAGAATGGTGCGTCGGGATCGACGCACTGGATCGGGACCGCCGCGCCCTGGCGGCCATCCTGAATTACATCGCGCTGCGCTTCGCCGTCCCCACCAGCGATGCCCCCGGCGCCGACCTGATGTCCAATGAGCGGCCTGGTCGCGAGCCGTCCGCGCTGCGCTACTGGTTGAACGCGCTGCGCGGGCGCGCAAAGGAGCACTTCGCCCGTGAAGAGGCCCTGATGCGGACCACAGACTACCCCGATCTGGTGGAGCACGCGGGCGAGCATGCGCTGATGCTCGCGGAATACACGGCGCTGGCGCGCGACGTCGTCGCCCGCGGCGAGGAAGGGCTGCGAATGGAAGACCTGGAGGCGATGAAGCACTGGTTCATGGGCCATGTGCTGGACATGGACACGCGGCTGGGCCATTACCTGCGCCGGAACGGCATCAGCACACTGCGATTGCGATCGATCCAGCCAATACACGGGTCGCAGGAACCCGTACAGGTGTAGCAGGAATCAGGCGCCAGCCTGCCAACCCCATGCCATGGGCTGACGCTCAGCGGGCGGCCGTGTGCTGCGGCTGGGCCTCGCCCAGAGCCGCCTCGTTGTCCGCAACGCCCGTGTCGAGGCCGCCCGCATCGAGGCACCCTGCGGGCCCTGCCGCGGTTGCGGTGAGGTCCGCGGCATGCCGGCGCGGCGCTCGGGCGGGCGCATCCCCCTCGCCACAGACCCGTGCATACAGGCCCAGCATGCGCTCGGCCATGGCCTGCGCCGACCAGCACTCGGCATAGGGTCGTGCACGCGCGGTGAGGGTCGCCCGCAGCTGCGCATCCGTGAGCAGGCGGACGGTCTTGGCGGCAAAGTCCTGCTCGTCGTCCAGGGCGATCAGACAACCTTCGCCATCGCAGAGCACCTCGCGGGTGCCCATCTCCGCAGTGGCCACTACTGGCGTGCCGAGCGCCAGGGACTCCAGCAGCACCAGCCCCTGGGTCTCGGTGCGCGACGCGAACACCAGGGCGTCCGCCGCGGCATAGCAGCCCTCCAGCGAGCCGTCGCGGTTCAGATAGCCCAGGAAGCGCAAGTTCTCCTGGAGCCCGAGACGCCGCGCCAGGCCCTCGAGCTGCCGCTGCGCCGGCCCCTCCCCCGCGATGGCCAGCAGCACCTCCGGCACGGCGGCACGCACGTGCACCAGCATGCGCAGCAAAAAATCGCAGTTCTTTTCGAACGCCAGCCGCCCGACATAGGCCAGCAGCGGGCGCTCCGGCGGGATGCCGTACGCACGCCTGAAGCCCGAGCCATCGCCGCGGTGGAACTTGTCCAGATCGATGCCGGTGGGCACGATCTCGGCGAGGGTGCGCACGCCATAGCGGATGAGCACCTCCAGCATGGCCTCGGAGGGCACCGCCACGGCGTCCACGTCACCGCACTGGGCCGCGGAGAAGTGCCGTGCCACGAAGCGCATCCAGGCCCCAGGCACCAAGGGCACGTACTTGTCGAGGTATTGCTCAAAGAAGGTATGATAGCTGGCCACCACCGGCACCTTGAGCCTGCGCGCCAGCGCCTGGCCCGCATAGTGGGCGATGAAAGGGGTGTGGATGTGCACCAAGTCGAAGCCGGCAGCCGTGAGCCGGGATTGGTGCCGGCGGATGCGCCCCCAGCGGATGATCCGGTCTTCGGGATCGAACGGAAAATACCGCGACGGCAGCCGGATGACCTCGAACGGCTCGGCCACCGCCTCCCCATAGTCCGCCTCCCCGTAGTCCGGCGCCAGCAGGGTCACCTCATGCCCCAGACCAATGAACTCCCGCGCGAAGGTCTGGATGGACGTGGAGACGCCGTTGACCCGCGGGAAGTAGACGTCGGAGATCATCAACACGCGCATGAATCGCAGAACGCGGCCGGGCCGCGCTTCCAAGCCACAGGAGAAAGACCATTCCATGGTACCAGCACCGCCGCCGCATCACCGCGCCAAGCGTCCGCAAGTCGTTCACGCGCGGGTTGCCGTCTGTGTCGGCCTGCTCGCCGGCAGCCTGCAGATGGGGGTGGCACCCGGCGCAGAGCGGAGCCTCTGGGGCTACGGCGTACGCGGCTGCGATGCCTACCTGACCGCGGTGACCCATGCGGACGCCGGTGACGCCGCGGAGCTACAGCGCTACGAAGATTGGCTCACCGGCTTCGTCTCGGCGCTGAACCTCGCCCTCGGCGAGGAAGTCCTGCGCGGCTCGGGGCTGGAGGAGGCAATGCTCGGCACGCGCGAGTACTGCCGCAGGCACGGCGACAAGGACTTCTTCAATGCGGCCATGGCTCAGCTGCGCGGGCTGAGCGCTCAGCGGCGATAGCCTGCACCTTGCCGGGGCGTCCGAACAAGCCGCACGGCGCCTCCCGCAAGTGTCCCAGGGCCGCCCCAGCACCTCAGCGTCAACCCGAGCCGCGGTAACAGCCCTTGGCTGCATCGACCCCTACTCCGGCAGCGACCCTAGCAATTCCTGCACGCCATCGGCCCCGGCAAAGGACCTATCCGCAATCGGCAACAGCACCTGCCGCGCCGCCTCGGACGCACCGGCTGCGACCAACGCCCGCGCGTAGCTCAATGCCACCTCGGCATTCGTGGGCATGGCTTCGTGAGCGCCACGCAGGGTCTCCACGGCCGCCGCCGTCTTGCCTGCCGCTAGCTGGGCCAGGCCCAGGGTGTCGGCGATGGCCGGAGCATTGGGTGCCCCCTCTCGTGCACGCTCTGCATAGGTCAATGCCTCCCGGGGCGAGCGCTCCAGCAGCAGCAGAGCCAGGTTGTTGAGCGCGACCACGTCCTCCGGTGCCCGGTCCAACACCTCCTTGTACGCGGCGATCGCGGCACCCGTATCGCCGCGCTCGGCGAGCAGCTGTGCGAGCCGCCGACGCGCCGTCCCGTCTTCTGGATGGTCCGCGAGCCAGACCTCGGCAGTGCGGCTCGCAGCGAGTGAGTCCCCAGCCGCGTGTTGCTCGCGCATCAGCAGCTCCACAAACCGGGGATCGCTGGCCGCCGTCGCCTCGATGTCCCGCAATTGCTCGACGGCAGCATCCCGATCCCCATGCTCGCGCAGGTCCCGCGCCCGAAATAGGCGCATCAGGGCCGGGTGGCCGCCGGTCAGCTCCAGACGCTCCAGCAAACGCGACCGGGCAGCGGTGTCGCGGGTTGCATCCAAGACCGCCGCAATGGCCTGGACGGCAGCGCCGTCCTCCGGGGCCAGCTCGAAGCCCTGCACCAGGGCTTCCGCAGCGGTGGCGGGCCTGCCTGCGGCCGCCAGCACTCTGGCCAACTGGTACCTCGGCAATGCCTGGTCGGGAAGCGCCTGCACCAGGGACTCGTAGGTCCGCGTCGCCGCATCCAGATCGCCGGTCTTGAGCTCCGCGGCCGCACGCTCCTGCAACAGGGCGGCGTCGGCGACCGTCCCGAGCGGTAGGGCCTGCAGCAACGCCACGGCGTCCTCGCTGCGGCCGAGGCTCTGATAGCCGCGAGCGAGGTTCCGCCGCAGTTCCAAGGAGCTCGGCGTCCGAGACAGCGCGTCCTCCAAGCGGCGAATGGCCGCATCCGTGTCGCCGGTTGCGACCTCCAACTGTGCAAGCCCCAGGATCACCCTGGCGTTTGCAGGGGCTTCCGCCAGCAGCCCTTCGTAAACGGCCCGAGCCGCGTCGCTGTTCCCATCCGCCAGCTCCAGCCGCGCCAGATTCAATCCAGCGTCGACGAACCCGGGGTCGATGGCCAGGGCCAACTCCAGCGCCGTGCGGGCCCCGCCATGGTCGCCGACTCGCGCGCGTGCGGCGGCGGCGGCGATCAGGGCATAGGGGTTGTCGGGGTGCTGCGCCAAAAAGGCATCCGCCGCGCGCAGGCCAGACTGCGGGTCGTCCTCCGCGGCGGCGAGACGCACCCGCTCCAGCAGCGCCGAGACGTGGTCCGGCTGCCGGGCCAGTGCGGCAGCCAGCTCTTGCACCGCGGCGGCACTGTCACCCTTTTGCATCAGCGCCTTGGCGAGCTGCACGCGCAGGTCAGGGTCATCGGGGCTCGTCTCGACCACCCGGCGCAGGAGGTCCACCGCGCCGTCCACATCGCCCTGCAATAGCCGCACGCTGCCAAGCGCCCTTGACACGTCCGCGGCCGGGTGCTCGGCCGACAACAGCGCCTCCAGCACCTGCTCGGCCTCCTCGAGCTCGCCGAGGGCGGCACGGGCTTGCGCGAGCAGCAGGCTGCCACGCCTGGAACCGGGGACGGCCTCCAGGTGGGTCGAGAGGTACTCCAACGCCCGTTCCGGCAGGTCCGCGGCAAGTGCAGCCTCGGCCGCAAGCAGGGTCGCGCCCGGATCTCGCGGATTCCTGTCGAGGAAGGGCTCTACCCGCGCCAGCGCCAGGGCGTAGTCGCCCCGCCGCGCGGCCAGCTGCGCGTCGGCGTAATCGAAGCCCAGAAATTGCGAGAACCGCTTGCGACCGGCATCGATGTCCTTGCGGGCGGCATCCAGCTCGCCAAGCTCGATTCGTGTCAGGGCACGCAGGTAGTAGGCCCACCAGTTCTGTCGAGTGCTGACCAGTGCATCTGTCAGCCACCGGTCGGCGTCGGCGAACCGGCGGTCGGCCATTGCCAGCTCGGCGGCGGCCATCAACAGGTCCGCCTCGTTCGGTGCCAGTGCCAGCGCCTGGTCCAGGGTCGCTCGGGCGCGCTCTGGTGCGCCCAGGGCGGCCTGCTGCCGCGCGCGCTCGATCAATGCCGCCGCATTGTCGGGCGCGATCCGCAGCGCCTGGTCCAGGATGAGCTGCGCCTGCTCCATGTCGCCAAGCCCACGGTAGGCCTCGGCACGCATCGCCAGCAGCTCGGCGCGCGCCTGCGGATCGGCGGCACCGGGCCCTGTGGACGCGGCATCGAGCGCGCGCGCGAACGCGCGCTGTTGGAGCAGTGCCTCGATCATCAGCGGGCCGACCTCGGCCGCCGGTGCGCCGGCACCGAGGGCGCGATTCAGGGCCTGCTCCGCGGCTGCACCCTGGCGGAGATCGAGGTGAACCCGGGCGAGCAGCAGGCGCGCGTCCACGCCATCCGGTCGCGCCTGGATGATCGACTTGAGCGTCACCATCGCCTCGGGGAGCGCGCCGTCGCGCCAGTAGCGTTGCGCGGTGGACAGGTCTTGGATAGCGGCCGTCTCGGTTGCCCAGCAGAGCAACAGGGCGATCAGGCCAGGGATCGGGATCGAGCGCATCATTGAGCGCCTCGGGGCTCACCAGCTGGGCACGAGCAAGCCAGTATAGGACAGGTGCGCACAGGTGCTGGATTGCGCGACCGCCACCGACGACTTGGACACCAGGACGCAGGGGGCACCAGCGCAACCAATGCCCGGACAAAGAAATACGGCGCCCGCAGGCGCCGCTTCTCTGTCGCTGCCGCCCCGCCGCCGGCGCGGCGTTGGGCAATCCGGGCCAAGGCGCCGATTAGGCGCGCTTCATGCGGCGACGGGCCGCGAATCCCACCAGACCGGCGCCAAGCAGCGCGAGAGTCCCCGGAACTGGTACGACGGGAGGCGTCGGACGCGTTTCCACAAACTCGATGGAACCGTCGAACCCGTCATCCGGTGAGGTCAATGCCATGACGATCGACGTAACGGCCTCGAAATCGATGGACCCGCTGAAGCCGGCGAAAGGCACGAAGAAGTCGTTTCCGGAGGCGCCGTCCGGGAACATCTGCGTGATGCTGCCCGTGTTTCCGCCACCCATGACTGTGAAAGTCACGTTGAGCCGGTTGTCGATCGGCACCGGAATACCGAGGAAGAAGCCGTTTGCCTGGCCGGTGTCTGTCAGATCGGTGGACGCCATGTCGTCCCAGGTGACCAACAGCGAAGTCGTCGCGTCGTCGGCGTTGTTGATGTTGAGGATGTCATTGGCGCTCGGGATGGTCACGACGGTCGTGCCGGCCCCGGTGAGCATCTCAAGGTCCATGTCGCGCGTGCCGCCCAGGATTCCGGCACCATTTTGACTGCCGGAGTCGGTATCACCGGCACCGGTTACGTTGAGACCGGGGAAATCGAGCTTGCCCGTCGCGAAGTCGTCGATGGTCAGGGCCTTTGCGGTACCGCCAGCGACCAGGAAGGCCCCTGCGGCAAAGGTCGTCAAGATCTTTCTCACTGCGTTACTCCAGTTGACTCGTTCTGATTCGCTTTGATTCGTCTGGCGTCACCGACCGCAAGCATCCCTTCCCTCAAGTCGTCGCTGATAGCGCGCTGCAGCCCGTCTGCTTGGCATGACCCCACCAGGGGATGCCTCGGCGCTACCCATTCTCAGGCTCATGGCTAGGGCTGGCTCGAAGCGCGAGCCCGGGCCGGGCTTCGATACGCACGATTCAAGCCATAAACTACAAGATTTTGTTCCAAAAAGATAATCATCTGGCTTGCGCGGCTCACCTTGGCGGCAATGCGGCACAACTGTAAAGCAAGCTGACACCGAGACCCCGCGCGGAAGGCCAAGGGCCTGCCCCATCATGCCCGCACACACCCCGATGAGCGCAGGGTCGGCCTCGAGCTAGATGCCAACCCTCTGCAAGGTAAAACTTTTCACCCGATGAACGGGCCCCATCGCAGGCTGCGCACCCTGTTGCGCATACTTTACAGTCCAGAGGCCAGGCTCGATGCCGCACAGACGAGCCCCGACGCAGCTCGTCCTGCTGCTGGCGAGTCGGACGCGCTTGGGTGCCGGCCTCGCCGAATCGGGATCCGCTCGCCAACCGCTGGAGGCACTGCTCGACGCGCCCAGGGCCCAGGCGTTCAGGCCATTGCGGGCCGGCATCTATGCCGGCCCAAGGTCGGACCCCATATCGAAGCGCGCGAATTGCATGCTGAACTGCCCGCGGCCCCGGGTGAGGCTTCGTAACTCAGTGGCATACCCCAGCAGCCCCGACAGCGCCGCCTCGCAGGCAACGACGGCACTACCGTCGGCGCTGTCGGTGGAGCGGATGGCGGCGTGGCGCTGTTGCAGGTCGCCCAGGACCGCGCCCAAGTTCTCATCCGGCACGATCACTTCCACGTACATCACGGGCTGCAGGGTGCAGGGGCCGGCCTGCGCCAGCGCCTTGCCCAGGGCACGGGCGGCCGCGGCCGCCAGTGCGTCCGGCGAGCTCTGCTGGCCGAACAGCTCGACCTGCTTCAGCCTGACCTCGACATCGTCCACGGGTGCGCCGTGCAGCGGGCCGGCGGCGAGGCCCTGGGTGAGGCCCTGGCGCAGGGCATCCGACTGCTCGGGCATGAGCTCAACACCCAGGGGCCGCACTTCCGGCGTGACGACCGAGCTGTTGCCCGCGCCGCGCGCGGCGGGGCGCACATGCACGGTGGCGCCGGCCGTCAGCTCGGGGTGCTTGCCGTCAGGCGTCGCGGGACGACTATAGACACAACCGACACTCGCCTGGCGGGTGACGCTTTCGCGCAAGGCCACGGCCGGCCGGCCACTGCGCACCGCCACCCCGAACTCCCGCCCCAGGCGCTCCAACACGATCTGGAGGTGCAGCTCGCCCATACCGCGCAACAGCCGCTGGCCGGTGTCCAGGTCCTCGCTGACCACGAGCGTCGGGTCCTCCTGGGTGACCTTGTCCAAGGCGTCCAGCAGACGCTCCTCGTCGGTGCCGGCACCGGGCTCGACGGCAAGACTCAGCACCGGCTGGCGCGCCTCGATACGCTCCAGCAGTAGCAGGTGACCGGGGTCGCACAGGGTATCTCCGGTGCCGGCGTGGCGCAGTCCCGCCAGCAGCACGATCTGCCCGGGCTCAGCGACATCGAGTCGTTGCTTGCGGCCGGCGTCCGTGTCGAAAATGCGCGCCACCTGCTCGCGCACAGTGCGCCCATCCAAGGCGACGAAGGCCAATTGGTCGCCCGGCCGGAGCCGATTGCGGTAGACGCGCGCGAAGCAATGCCGGCGCCCGTCCCAGAGCTGTACCTTGAACACCAGTGCCGCGAACGGCCCGGTGTTGCCCAGCACGACCTCTTCCCTACCCCCGTCGGGGAGCCGGGCCACGGCCGGCGGGCGGTCGAGCGGTGCCGGCAACAGGTCCACCACGGCATCCAGCAGCGGCTGCACGCCGATGTTGCGCAGCGCACTACCGGCGAGGCAGGGAAACAGCGTCCCGGCGAGCGTGCCCTGGCGCAGCGCCGCGATCACCGCCGCCGGGTCCGGCTCCTCGCCGGCCAGCACCTGGTCTGCCAAGGCCTCGTCGGCGTCGGCGGCGGCCAGCAGCAGGGTCTCGTGCAGCGTGGCGCAGTGTTCCCAGAGGTGCGCCGGGCAGGGCTCGCTCGTGACTGTCTCGCCCTGTTCGCCGCCGAAGCGCACCAGGGTACGATGCAACAGGTGCACCACCGCGTGCTCCTCCCCCCCCTGCTCATCGAGCGCCGGAGCCGTGAGCGCAACCGGCGTGACATCGAGCTTGTTGCGGATGCTCTCCAGCGTACGTGCGAAGTCCGCACCCGGCCGATCCATCTTATTGACGAAGAAGAGCACGGGCAGGCCGAAGCGGCAGCGCTGCCGCCACACCGTCTCGGTCTGCGGCTCCACGCCGCGCACGCCGTCCAGGACGATGATTACCCCATCGAGGACGCGCATGGAGCGCTCCACCTCGATGGTAAAATCGACATGTCCAGGTGTGTCCACCACCTGCAGCACGTGCTCGCGCCAGGGTGCCTTGGTGACCGCGGCGGTGATGGTGATGCCGTGCCGCTGCTCCTCCACCATCCAGTCCATGTGGGCAGCACCGTCGTGCACCTCGCCCATCTTGTGCGAGGCGCCGGTGTAGAACAGCATGCGCTCGGTGAGGGTCGTCTTGCCGGCGTCCACGTGCGCCGCAACGCCGATGTTGCGCACCGACGAGAGCTTTGCGGGTCTCCCGCCCGTCTTGATCCCGGCCTGGGTCCCCATCTTGGTCCCAGCCTTGGCTCCAACTTTGGTTTTGGCGTGGCGGCTCATCGAATTGACGAACGACTCATCGGAGAAAACTGCGAATGGGTGAACGAGATCTACGCAAGCTGTGTTTCAGGGCGGACGGCGGCCCGGCCCGCAGGGGCCTGTTGCTGTCGGCCGCACTGCCGGCGGTCTTGCTGGGGGTGCTGCTGGGAGTGCTGGCGAGCCAGAACGCCGCGGCGAGCACTGGGCTATTCCGCGTCAGCCAAGGGGACAGTGTTATCGGCACGCCCTTCTATGTAAAGACCGACGCGGCCCAGACACTGCTCGATATCGGCCGGCACTTCGGCTCCGGCTACGACGAGATGAAGCAAGCCAACCCGAGCGTCGACATGTGGGTGCCCGGCGACGATAAGGACGTGCTGGTGCCGGACCTCCACGTACTGCCGCGCGCCCCGCGCGAGGGCCTCGTCATGAACCTGGCGGAAAAGCGGCTCTATTTCTACCACTCGCCGACGGAGGTGGAGGTATTCTCGGTGGGTATAGGCCGCGACGGCTGGGAGACGCCCGTGGGTAGCTATTCCATCATCGAGAAGATCAAGGATCCCACTTGGACACCGCCGGCCTCCATCCGCAAGGAGCACGCCGAGGCGGGTGACCCGCTGCCGGCGGTCGTACCGGCCGGACCGGACAACCCGCTCGGCGCCTATGCCATGCGCCTCAGCAATCCGAGCTACCTAATCCACGGCACCAACAAGCCCTGGGGCGTCGGCATGCCGGTGAGCCACGGCTGCACCCGCATGTATCCTGAGGACATCGAGGCCTTGTTCCCGAAGGTGAAAAAGGGCACACCGGTGCGTATTGTGGATCAGCCATACAAGGTGGGCTGGCGTGGGGATGAGCTCTACCTGGAGGTCAATCTCCCTGAGGGCCAGTCACCGCGCCCCGCCAAGCAGGTGATTCCAAGCGACATCGCCGGCGCCGACGGGGTCATGGTGGACTGGAACGAGGTCCAGCGGGCGCTTCACGACAATAGCGGCCTGCCACGGCTCGTGGGTGGCCGACAGGCCGGGAGTAGCTGGCACAGGCTGGACAACGTATTCTAAGCCGGCTTAGGGCTTCTGAGCTTATCTCACCGAGGGGCTACCCTCGGTAAGACCCTTGCCGGCATACCTGGGTGACTACCCCAAGGACTCTAAGGAAGCAAATGAGCCTGGGCCATGGGAAGGGGTTGGCGCGATGTCATCTGGCCGGCCGCCCGCGCAATGCCTTATGCACCGCGGGACGACCGGTCCGAAGCCAAGCAGCGATCCGCTTACTTGGCCATAATGCGCTGATACATGCGGTTGATGCGCTCCTCGTTGGCCTCGCAGCAGGCCTGAGCGGCATTGGCGGCGTCCATGGCGGCTTGCGCCATGTCACGTGCCTCCTGGTCGGTGGTGCAGCCACCGAGCAGCGACCCGCTCAGCAGCGCGGCAGCGGACAGGGAAGCGAGCTTCACGTTATTGGTCATCGCGATTTCTCCGTCTAAGTTTGCCGATCGGCACAGGGGTTATAACACAGGACAAGGGCCGGTCCGAACCCTCGCGCACGAATGTTAGCAGAACAGAACAGCGTCGTGTCGCAACAACGTCCACGCGGGTGCAGCGTCGAATCGCCAGCGTCAGGCCGCTTGAGCGAAGATGCTGCCGCCCGATCCGCCGGTACGCCCACCCTGGATTGGCGCTGATGCCACCGAGTTGATCGCCACAACTTGTCGCCATAACGCAACACACGGAGCCAGAGATCTCTGCGACCTTGGGCCCGGGCTTGAGATGATCCAGCATCAGGATCATCTCGCGGGGATCGGGTCGCGCCAATCCGGTCGCGCCAACCCGGTCGCGCCAACCCGGTCGCGCCAACCCGGTGCGCCGGCGCCCGCGGTCTGCGCGAGCCAAGGCGCCCATCCGGCCTCGCCCTTTGCGCATGACATGCTCAGGCTGCTGAATTCCTCATCCAGGCCTATAGCGCCCCAGGTGCTCATGCCCGGATTGGCTCAAGATTGCATCGAGCTTGGCCAACCCTGGCGGACACCGGCCACACCTGGGCACGGCGTCAGACTGCAGGATGTCGTATTGGTGCTGGCCATCTGGGGTCTCGACACTGGTGTCAGCTGCGCCCAGACGATGAAGGGCACGCCGTCGACCCCCCCAGCGGTCGCTCCAGCATTGGCCCACCAAGCATCGGTCGCGGCACCGCCGCCCGATCCCAGGCCCGCTGCCCTGCTGGCTAACGCGCCAGGTGCCGTGCCGGCATCCGGACTGCCAGACCAGGGCGCAAGCGCCCTGCCCCCGGGCAGTATCGTCGCCTTCGTGCCGCGAGCGAGCGGCTTCAGCGGGACCAGCGCGGGGCTTCGCAACTGGCTCGCGGCGCGGGGCTGGGCCCTCTGCGATGGTACCCGTGGCACACCGGACCTGCGCGATCGTATGCTGCTCGGCACCAACGACGCCAGCCGTGTCGGCGAGCGGCTCGGCAGCCGCGACCACGACCATCGCGTGCGCGGCGAGACCGGCACACCTGTGCTGCGCAACCGCCACACGCGCACGGGCCTGGCGGAGCTCAAGCACCTGCCGGATGATCGGCACCGCCACGCCGTGGATCTCGCGAGCGATGGTGCCGAGCACCTGCCGCCCAGTACCCGTGTGCTGTTTATTATGAAGCTACCCTGAGGGCACCGAGCGGCAACGCCCATGGTGGAGCGCTACTACCGCAAGACCGTCGTCCCCGGCGATGGAGCCCCCTTCCGCTGCGAGGGCTTCGTACGCGGCGGCACCATAGATACCGGAGCGGGACGGCCTGTGGCCATCGCCACGCTGCCGCCCTTTCTGCGCGCCTTGTTGGTGACTGACGGGACGGTCACCAAGATCATCGAGGCCTACTTCTGGGAGCCTGTGGTGGTGGACACCCTGCGCCAGGAGTTCGTCGTGGCCGGCGACGCCATCCCCTGGGTCCACATCACTGGCGACGAGCGCATCATGGTGCGCCGGGCGCGGCTGCGCGGGGCTGACAGCGGCCGGGAGTTCGCCCACGCCTTCTCGGTCATCCGCACGGAGCTGATTCCGGCACAATTCCGCAAGCGCCTCATCGACCGGGAGATCGGCATTGGCGCCCTGATTCGCGACAGCGGCCTGGAGAGCTATCGTGAGGTGATGGAGGTGGGCATCGAGCCGGACACGGCCAACGACGACGCCGTGTTCCGCACCTACCGCATCATTATCGCCGGCGAGCCCGTGATCCTCATCACCGAGACCTTTCCGCTGACGCTGTACCGCTGAGGACAGATGCAGGAACCGGCCCCGGACGCCACCCATGCCGCCGCCGACGCTGCCCCCAAGGCGCGCGTCGCCATCGACACCCTGCGGCGGCTCGAAACACCCGAGGGAATCGAGATCCTGCTGCGTCTCGCCGGCCCCGTGCCGCGGGCGGCGGCCTTCTCCATCGACCTGCTCATCCGTGTCGGCGCCTACCTGGTGCTGCTGCCCTTGGCGGCGCTGGCCGGTGTCGGGTTGGGGCTGCTATTGCTCGCGCTGTTCGTGCTGGAGTGGCTGTACCCGGTGTTCTTCGAGCTGCGCAGCGGTGCAACGCCCGGCAAGCGGGCCATGGGCTTGACCGTCGTGCACGCGGACGGTACGCCGGTGGGACCCGCCGCGTCGCTGCTGCGCAACCTGCTGCGCGCGGTGGACTTCTTGCCGGTGTTGTACGGTGTCGGCCTGACGGCCATGCTCGTGGACCAGGACTTCCGGCGCCTGGGCGACCTCGCCGCCGGGACCCTGGTGGTCCACCGCGAGGACGCCGGTCTGCCGCCCTCCCTGCCGGCGCATAGACCGCTCGCGCCGCCCGCGCCCCTGGGCCTGGAGGCCCAGCAGGCGATCCTGGCCTTCGCCGAGCGCAGCGGCGAGTTGTCCGCGGCACGCCGTACCGAGCTTGCGGCGCTGAGCGGCCTCGCGGCGGCCGGCGACCGGGACCCCGCGGGCGCCTTGCTGGGCATCGCCAACTGGATCAGCCGCGGCAAGCCCGATTAGGGCAACCGGGGCAGGGGACGGGGACATGCGCCAACAACACTTCGAGCAGGCCCACGCCGCAACCTGGCACCGGTTGGAGTCGCTGCTCAGCGTTCTGGAGAAGCGCCGAGTACCGCCGCCGGCGGTGCCGGTGCAGCGCCTGCCGCGGCTACTGCGCAGTGTCGGCGCCCACTACGCCATCGCCCGTGCCCGCGGCTACAGCCCGGGTCTGGTGGCGCGGCTGCACAGCCTCGTGCGCCGCGGCTATCGCCAGCTCCACAAGCCGAGCCAGCACTGGCCCCGGCGGATGCTCGGCTTCGTCGCCGGGGGCTTCCCGCGGGCCCTGCGCCGCCATGGGTGCCTGTTCTGGCTCGCGGCCGCGCTGTTCTTCGGCCCCATGCTGGCCATGGGGCTCGCCTGCAGCGCCGACCCGACCCTGATCCACAGCCTAGTCGACAGCGGCCAGGTGGCGAGCTACGAGGCCATGTATGACCCCACCAACCGCAAGCTGGGGCGCATGCCGAGCCGCCAGACGGCCGACGACGTCATGATGTTCGGCTTCTACGTCTGGAACAACCTCGGCATAGCGCTGCGCACCTTCGCGTGGGGGCTTGCGGCCGGGGTCGGCAGCGTCTTCGTGCTGGCGATGAACGGGCTCGTGCTGGGCGCGGTGGCAGGGCACCTGACCCAGCTCGGCTTCGGCACGCCCTTCTGGTCCTTCGTCAGCGGCCACGCCAGCCTGGAGCTCACGGCCATTGCCGTCGCCGGCACGGCCGGTCTGCTGCTCGGGCGCGCGCTGCTTGCGCCAGGGCGCCACACCCGCGCGGCGGCGCTGCGCGCCAACGCGCTTCAGGCCGTGCCGCTGGTGCTGGGCGCAGCCCTGATGCTGGTGCTGGCGGCGGTGGTGGAGGCGTTCTGGTCCAGCAGCACGCTGCTGCCACCGGCGGTCAAGTACGCTGTCGGCGGCGCCGGCTGGCTGCTGGTGGCGGCCTACCTGGGGCTTGCCGGGCGCAGCAGGGCTGCCGGCCAGGGTCCAGACGACCAGGCCTGAGGCGTCCGTCCGAGCCCACACCCGAGACCACTGCTGAGCGCGTAGCCCGAAGCCCTCTATGGACCCGACCCGCCTCGCCGCAGCCATCCGCCCACGTGGCCCCTGGGAGAGCATCGACCTGGGCTTCGCGCTGGCGCGCACCTGGTTCCTGCCGCTGTGGCTCTGCTGGTGGGTCACCGCCGCACCCCTGGCGCTGCTGACCCTGGTGCTGCTGCACCAGCGCGCCGACCTCTGGCTGCTCCTGCTCTGGGGGTGCAAGCCCGCCTTCGAGGCCCTGCCACTGTACTGGCTGAGCCGGGCGCTGTTCGGCGAGCGCCTGACCGTGGCGGTCGCCGCCAGGCGGCTACCGCAGGCGTTGCCGCCGCGGCTTTGGCCGCAGCTCCTGTGGCGGCGCATCGGTGTCACCCGCTCCTTCAGCATGCCGGTGACGCTGCTGGAGGCGCCGCGGGGCGCAGCACGGGCGGCGCGGCTCAGGGTGCTGGGCACGGGTGCCGCCGGCTGGCTCACCGTCATCTGCGTGCACCTGGAGACGGTGCTCTGGCTGTCGGCGCTGCTGCTGCTGGCCTTCCTGCTGCCGGAGGGCATGCCGCGGCTCGATCTGGAGGCGACCTTGACGGACAGTGGGTCGATGGCCGACTGGATCGGCGGTCTGTTGATGTTGGCCGCGGTATCTGTGATGGCTCCCTTCTACGTGGCGGCCGGGTTCGCCCTCTATCTCGGGCAGCGCACGCGGCTGGAGGCCTGGGACCTGGAGCTGGCCTTCCGCCGCGCACGCGCTCGCCCCGGGCGGGCAGGGATCGGCCAGGCAGGTCGCAAAGGGGCAAGCGCCGGCCGGGCAGATGCCAGCTGGACCCACCCAGGCCGTTCACATTTCGGCCGTGGACGCCGCACAGTCGTTGCGGTCGCGGCCGCTTTGCTGCTCGCGGCACCGCTCGCCGGGCCCCTGAGCCCGACGCAGGCACTGACGCGCGAGGAGGCAGGCGTCGCCATCGACGCCGTGCTCGCGGAGTCCGACTTCGGCGGCACCCGCGAGGCATGGACCTGGGTCTACGTGGGTGACACAGCGGAGCCCGACACCGACGGCGACGCCGGCATGGCACTGCCCGACGGGTTAATTCAATCCCTCGCCAGCATCATCAAGTGGCTGCTGCTGCTTGCCGCCGCGACGGGCCTGGGGCTGCTCGCCCTGCGCCTGTTGCCCGAGCTGCGGGCGCCGAGCCGCACCCGGCGGCGGGCGGCACGGCAACGGCCGGCGGGCACGCAGAGCCGCGCCGCCGGGGCCACAGCGATGCTGCCGCTGGACATCCCGGCGGAGGTCCGCCGACTGCTCGGCGCCGGCGACGCCCGCGGCGCGCTCGCCCTACTCTACCGGTCGCAGATCGCGCAGCTGCGCACCGCCGGCCTGGACCTGCCAGACAGCGCCACGGAGGCGGAATGCCTCGCCACCGCGGCCAGCAGGGCGCGCCCGGACCAAGTGGCCTGGCTACAACGTCTGCTGCGGCTCTGGCAGGGGGTCGCCTACGGCCACCGTGCCGCGGACCCAGGGGCCATGGCGAGTCTGCTGGCGGAGCGGGCAATACTGATGCAGGGGCAGCCAGTGCAAGGCCTGAGTGCCGATGACTGAAGGTTCTGGGCCTGCGGCGCCGGGCACAGACCGCCGTGGCCGTCGGGACGGTGGGCGGCAGCCCGAGCGGCAGCCAGGGCGGCACCCCGGACGGGGCGGCAGCCGCGGCGGCGCAGTGCTGCTGGCGGCGCTGGGCGTCGTGCTGGCGGCCGGGCTCTGGCTCTGGCTCGACGCCCACTACGAGCGGCAGTTGACAGAGATCGAGGTCGGCGCAACGCCGGCGGCGCGGCGCAATCCCTTTCTCGCCGCCGAGCGCTTCCTGACCCGCGTTGGCATCCATGCCCGCAGCGCCGGCGGCCAAGGGCTGCTGCGCACGCCCCCCGATACCCGCGATATGCTTGTCATCGATGGGCTGCCGGCACTCAATGAGGCCCGCCGGCATGACTTGCGGCAGTGGCTCGAAGCCGGCGGCCGCATGCTGGTGGAGGCGGTGCATGAGCGCGAGCCAGATGCCGCGCCGCGCCCCGAGGTCTTTCTGGATGGCTTCGGCGTCGCACTGCGGAGCATCGATGATCTGGCCCGCGACGCGGACGCGGTGGCCGAGCTTCAGGTTGCAGGACACCTGGAGCCGGTGCGGGTCGGCTTTCACCCGCGCTGGTACCTCGAGGACCAGGGCGGCACCGCGGTGGGCCATGCGCTGGTGGACGGCAAGGCGCGGCTGCTGCAGTATCGCGTCGAAGACGGCCTGCTCTATGTCGTGAGCGACAGCCTGTGGCTCGGCAACGGCGCCATCGGCGCGCAAGATCACGCGCTCTTCCTGGCGCTACTGGCCGCCGACCGGGATACCGTCTGGCTAGTGCACGATGTATCGGTGCCGGGGCTGGCGCTACTGCTGTGGCGTGCGGCACCGGCGGCGATCATCTCCGCGGGCCTGCTGCTGGCGCTCTGGCTGTGGCACCTCGGAGCGCGGCTCGGCCCTCTGCTGCCGGAGCCGGCCGCGAGCCGCCGCGACCTGCTTCAGCACCTGCAGGCGGCGGGGGACTTCGCCTGGCGCACAGGGCGGGGCGGCCTGCTGGTGCAGCAGACCCGGCGCCGGGTCGAGCGCCACTGGCTCAGCCACCATCCGCGGCTCAAAGCGCTGGACGAGGCCGACCGCGCCGCACATATCGCCGCGCTGAGCGGGCTTGGACCTGGAGCGGTTCGTGCCGCTCTATATGGTCCCGTCGGCAATGCTGATCGGCTTGTGGCCATCACGGGGACGCTGCAACGCCTGGCCCGGAAGCGCCCAACCTAGGCGATTGCCGGAGATCTACACACCGGATTGCGCCGGATTTTCGTCTGTCTGCGAGGCGTGCCAACAGGCGCCTGGTCGCACGATGCAACTGTTGGCGCGACGCAGCAGGCGGGCGACAAGACAAGCAGGCTGGCAGGAAGATCGACAGCAATCGCCCCAAGCCAGACACCAGCCCCTGAACCGGAACCGAGGCCAGCAGACAGGATCATGACTCCAAGGCAACCGCCCGGCGCCGAAGGCCTCGCCGCCGCTCGCATCGCCCTGAACCGCGTCGAGACCGAGGTCAACCGTGCCGTGCTCGGCCAGCGTCGAGTCGTGCGCGAGGTGGTGGCGGCCCTGGCCGCCGCCGGCCATGTGCTGCTGGAGGGGCTGCCAGGCATGGGCAAGACGCTCCTGGTGCGCGCCCTGGCGCAGGCCCTCGGGGGGCGCTTCGCCCGCATCCAATTCACGGCCGACCTGATGCCGAGCGACATCACCGGGCATGCCATCTTCGAGATGAAGAGCGAGCGCTTCCACATCCGCCGCGGCCCCATCTTCTGCAACGTCTTGTTGGGCGACGAGATCAACCGCGCACCGGCCAAGACCCAGGCGGCCATGCTGGAGGCGATGCAGGAGCAACAGGTCACCATCGAGGGCGAGTCGCTGGCGCTGCCGCCGCCCTTCATCGTGCTCGCCACCCAGAATCCCATCGAGCAGGAGGGCACCTATCCGCTGCCGCTCGCGCAGCTGGACCGCTTCCTGCTCAAGTGCTACATCGGCTATCCGGAGGCCGACGAGGAGCTGGCCGTGGTGCGGGAGGTCACGGCCGGCACCGTGGGGGACGGACTCGACCTGTCCGCCGTCAGCACCGTGATGACACCGAAGCAGCTGTTGCAAGTGCAGGCCACCGCCGCCGCCCTGACCCTGGATGACGCCGTGCTGGGCTACGCACTGCGCCTGGTGCGGGCAACCCGCGATTGGCAAGGCCTGGACAGCGGCGCCGGCACCCGCGCCGCGATCGCCCTGGTGCGCGCCGCACGCGGCCACGCCCTGCTCGCCGGCAACGGCTTCGTCACGCCGGATGACGTCAAGACGGTGGCGCCCGCTGTGCTGCGCCATCGGGTTCGGCTCGGCGCCGAGCTCGAGATCGAGGGCTACCGCGCCGACGACGTGCTGGCAGAGATCCTGGCCGGTGTCGATGCACCGCGCAGCTGACCTGCGGCGGGCGCGCCAGGCATGACCCCGCGCCGACCACTGCTGCTCGCCCTGGGCACCTGGACCGCGCTAGGCCTTGCCTGCGCTTGGCTGCCGGCGCTGCTACCCCTCTGGCAGGGGGCAGGGCTGCTGCTGGCAGGGCTGGCGACCGCCGACTTGTGGCTGCTGCGCGCCACGCCTGTGCCGGCGCTCCGGCGCGAGGTCGCCCGCATCCTGCCGCAGGGGCTCTGGTGTGACGTGCGCCTCGCGCTGACCAACAGGGCATCGCGGCCGCTGCGGCTGGATCTGCACGACCTGCACCCGGACGACGCCGCGACGCAAGGGCTGCCCGCGACGCTCTGGCTGCCGGCACCGGGCGGCGCGACGCTGTGCTATCGCCTGCGCGCGCCGAGCCGTGGCGTGCGGCAGTTTGCCGGCTGTGACCTCCGGCTGCACTCGCGGCTCGGCCTCTGGGGCCGGCGCCGCCGGTCCGGCCCGGTAGAGCAGATCCGCGTCTATCCGAGCTTCGCCGAGATCCGCCACCACAGGCTGCTGGCCACCAGCGACCATCTCGCCGGCCTCGGCGTGCGCCGCCAGCGTCGGCGCGGCGCAGGTGCCGAGTTCCACCAGCTGCGCGAGTATCGCCGCGGCGACACCCTGCGGCAGATCGACTGGAAGGCGACCTCCCGCGTGCGCAAGCTCATCGCCCGGGAGTACCAGGACGAGCGCGATCAGCGGCTGGTGTTCCTACTGGACTGCGGGCGGCGCATGCGGCACCGCGACCGCGCTGGCCACGCGCATCTGGACGAGGCTTTGAACGCCATGCTGCTCCTGGCCTATGTGGCGATGCATCAGGGTGATGCGGTGGGCCTGCTGGCTTATGGCGGCGAGGCGCGCTGGATGCCGCCGCGCCGCGCGCCGGATACCGCGCGGCGGCTACTGCAGATGGTATTCGACCTGCAGCCGTCGCTCGCCGTCGCGGACCCGCTGGCAGCGGCGCAGATGCTGTTGCAGCGCCAGCCGCGCCGCGCCCTCGTCGTGTTGCTGACCAACAGCCGCGACGAGGACCACCCGGAGCTCTTGCGCGCGGTTCAGGTGCTGCGCCGCCAGCATTTGGTGCTAGTGGCGGATCTGCGCGAGACGGTCCTGGACACCGCCCTCGCCGCGCCCCTGGGCTCCGCGGCCGAAGCACTGCGCTTTCACGCCCTGCATGGTTACTTGGAAGACCGCAGGCAGCACCACGAGCGCCTGGCGCATCTCGGCGTGCGCGTGCTGGACCTGCGCCCGGAGCAATTGCCGCCGGCGCTGCTGAACGCCTACAGCAGCATCAAGCGCGCGGCGCTGCTGTAACCCGCAAAACGGCAGTCGGCCGCCTCTCGGGTCACCCCTGCCCTCTCCCAGACGCGGCCTCGGCGGCAGCATCATGGTGCCGGTGGCAAGACGGCGAGGCGTAGCCCAAGGCGCGCGGCCAGGGCCGCCGCGAGCCGCCCGCCCAGACCCACACTGGTCTCCCCGCTCGACCCCCCACGCACCGATAGGGCCGAGGCCGCGAGGTCCACCAGCCGCGTCATCGGCAGACCAACGTAGCCGCAGGGATTGATGCGCCGGAACGGCTCGAGGTCGAGGTCCACGTTCAGCGCGATGCCGTGATAGCTGCAGCCATGGCGCACCCTGAGCCCGACGGAGGCGATCTTCGCACCGTCCACGTAGACGCCCGGCGCGTCCGGGCGCGCGCCGGCGCCGACGCCGAGGCCCGCCAGCAGGTCGATGACCGCCCCCTCCAGCGCGTCTACCAACGCCCGCACGCCGAGCTTGAGCCGGCACAGGTCCACGAGCACATAGGCAATGATCTGCCCGGGGCCGTGATAGGTGACCTGTCCGCCGCGGTCGGTCTGCACCACGGGAATGTCGCCCGGGTCCAACAGGTGCTCGGCGCGCCCCGCCTGGCCCTGGGTGAACACGGGCGGATGCTCGGTGAGCCAGAGGGCGTCCTCGGTGTCCGCGGTGCGCGCATCGGTGAAGCGCTGCATGGCCCGCCAGCAGACCAGGTAAGGCATGCGCCCGAGGCGATGCAGCCGCAGCACGCGCGGCGGGGGGTCGGGGCCGGTCATGGCACCAATGGTCCTGCTGCGGCGGTCGCAGCGGGTCGGGCTCAAAGCGCGTAGACGACCAGCTCGTGGGCGCTCAGCTCCCGGTAGATGGCGTCCAGTTGGGCCTTGCTGCGGGCAGGGATACGGGCGGTCACGGCGAGCCACTTGCCGCCGCTGCTGAGCCGCGTGGTGACGGCCGTCGGCACGAGGTCTGGCGCATGCCGGGACAGGATCTCCCGCACGGCGGCCTCGATCTCGGTGTCCGCCGCGCCCATGGCCTTGATAGGGAAGGTGCAGGGGAAGGCGAGCAGGGTCTCATCCGCGGCAGGCGCTGGGGCTGCGGCTTGGGGGTTGCGATTGTTCATTGGCGGCTCCGTGCGGGCCATCGAAGCTTACAACCCTAATGTGCGGCATGCCGCCTGCATTGTCGAGCCGACGGCCCCCCGGCGTCGGCCGATCATCGACCGATTTCGATTTCGCTGGGCGCCTGACCAGCCAGGGTCAGCCGCCTGGCCCCTGGGCTGCCGGAGCTCGGCGCCGGTGCGTTAGAACAGCCGCACCACCGAATCCCAGCTGCGCCGCAAGATATTGCCCCGGGCCACGTCTTCGAGGGCGACGGCGGGCTCGCGGCGGATCTCCGCGTCGCCGAGCTTGAAGACGATCTCCCCGACGACATCGCCCCAGGCCACCGGCGCGGTAATGTCCACCACGGGCTCCAGCTGGGCCGCCAGCTTGCCGTACTGGCCGCGTGGGATGGTGACGTACAGGTCCCGTGCCGGGCCCACGGGGAGCCTGCTCATGTCGCCGCCCCAGATGCGCAGGTCCTCGACGGGCTTGCCGCCCGGGAAGGCGAGATGGGTCTCGAAGAAGCTGAAGCCATAGCTCAGCAGCGCCTGGCTGTCGGCGACACGCTCGGAATCGCTGTCGGTGCCCATCACGACGGCGATGAGCCGGCGGCCGTCGCGCTTGGCCGAGGTCACCAGGCAGTAGCCGGCGGCCTTGGTATGGCCCGTCTTGATGCCGTCGACGCTTGGGTCCAGCGTCAGGAGCCGATTGCGGTTGGACTGCTTGATGCCGTTGTAGGTGAAGTCCGGCTGCGAATACCAGGCGTAGTAATCCGGAAACTCGCGGATGATGGCCGCGGCCGCCTTGGCGATGTCTCGCGGCGTCGTATAGTGCTCTGGATCCGGCAGGCCCGGGGCGTTGACGAAGTGGGAGTTGGCCATGCCAAGACGCCTGGCGTGGTCGTTCATCAGCTCGGCGAAGGCCTCCTCGGTGCCGGCGATGTGCTCGGCGAGCGCTACGCTGGCGTCGTTGCCGGACTGCACGATCATGCCCAGGATCAGGTCCTCGATGGCGACACGCGTGCCCACCTCGACGAAGGTCTTGGAGCCACCGGTGCGCCACGCCTTCTCGCTGATGGAGGCCTCCGCGTCCAGGCTCAGGTTACCCTCGTCGAGCTCGCGGAAGACCACATAGGCGGTCATGATCTTGGTGAGGCTCGCGGGCTCCATAGGCTGGTTGGCGGCCTTCTCGGCGAGCATGGTGCCACTGTCGTAGTCCAGCAGCAGGTAGCCACGCGCGTGCAGCGTCGGCGGCTCCGGAATGCCGCCTGCCTGCGCTGCGGCGCCGGTGGCGCCGAGCAGCGCGATAAGAACCGGCATCAGGACAGGGAGAACAGCGGTGAGACAGGCGAAGCGGGCCTTCTGGAACATGGTCATGCTGCGGGCTGGCGGTTGCAGGGTTGCCGGCGGCACCCACCGGCCTTGCATTCTACCCTTGTGGAACTGGGGGCATAGCGCCCCGCCGGACCGACGCCTGCGCGCCCGGCCGCGGCCTGCGCCGGCTCAATGGAGGACGACCATGGACGGTCCGACACCCAGTGCGGCGAGCTCGCCGGCGAGGCGCTCGGCATCCGCCCGCGAGCCCATCGGCCCCAGGCGCACCCGAAACAGCGGCTTGGCGCCGCCGGAGACCTCGACGCCCTGGGCAATGGTCACGGGCGCTGCCAGCCGACCGCGCAGGCGCCGGCGCATCTGCTCGGCGTTGGCGCGGGTGCCAAAGGCGCCCACCTGCAAGTAATAGCCGGCACCGCTGCTTGCCGCGGCGGCTTGGACCGGCGGCCAAGTGGTGTCTGTCGCGGCTGGACCTGCGGCGGGGGTGCTCGAGACTGCTCCTCCGGACCAGTGCTCAGGGCGACTCGCAGTGCGCGCCGCCGCGCTTTGCCGGCTGGCAGGGGTCTGCGCCGAGTGCTCGGGCCGAGACGCAGCAAGGGGCTTGGCGCGAGGCGCAGGGCGGCGCGCGGCAGCGGGCGCCGCACCGGCGATGCGCAGCTTCTTCGGTAGCTTGCCGTCGTGGTCGCGCGGATCGATAGAGGTCACCTGCACCCGTGCGGTGCCCTTCTTGTCCAGGCCGAGCGCCTTGGCTGCGGCGTAGGACAGGTCGATGATACGGTCGCCGACGAAGGGGCCACGATCGTTGATCTTGACGATGAGGCTACGGCCGTTCTCCAGGTTCGTCACCAGCGCATAGGTTGGCAGCGGCAGGGTCTTGTGGGCCGCGGTCCACTGGTACATGTCGTAGCGCTCGCCGCTGGAGGTCTTCTTGCCGTGGAACTTCGGGCCGTACCAGGAGGCGACGCCGCGCTCCAGGTGGCCGCGGCTGGTAGACATGGGACGATAGGTCTGACCGAAGACGACGTAAGAGCTCATGTTTCCGAGCTTGGCCTTGGGCTCTACCCTGGGCTTGGCGCCCGGCACGTCGGCCAGCCGCAGATCGCGCTTCGACGTACCACCGCAGCCGGCCAGCAGCAGCGCCAACAGGAGCCAGGGCAGCAGTAGCGGCAGTTGGCGGGCAGGCGGTGCCGCCGGCCGCCGGAACCGCCTGAGCGCCCGCCCGTTGCGATCAACCCGCCGCATCATCGCCACCCCCCTCCTGCGCCGAACCCGGGTTGGCATCCGGGGCATGCTCCGGGGCGGTCCGCGCCGCAATCTCCCGGCTCAACTCGTACACCGCCATTGCGTACAAATTGCTGTGGTTGTAGCGGGTGATGGCGTAGAAGTTCTCGAAGCCGAGCCAGTATTCGGGTTCCTCGCCGTCAAGCGCGACTAGGGCAGCGCGGGTGTCGTTGGGCAGGGCCTCCGCCAGCGTACCTGATGCGAGCCTGACCCCGGCCGCAGCAAGCCGGGCCAGGGTCTGCTCCGGCCGTGCCGGGCGCTTGTCGGCCACCGGGATGCCCGCCGGCAGGCCGGCGACCAGCGTCGCCCGCGCCGCGATGGGCGCGCCAGGGCGCCAGCCGTGCAGGGCGAGATAGTTGCCCACGCTGCCTACCACGTCCGCGTGGCTGCCCCAGAGGTCGCGGCGGCCATCGTCGTCGAAGTCCACCGCGTAGGCGCGATAGCTGGACGGGATGAACTGCGGCAGCCCGAGCGCACCGGCGTAGGAGCCGCGCGCCCGGCGCGGGTCCAGCTGTTCCTCGCGGGCCAGCAGCAGGAGCTCGCCGAGCTCCTTGCGGAAGAAGCTCGCCCGGCGTGGATAGGCGAAACCGAGCGTGGAGAGCGCATCCAGCACCAGATGCTCGCCGAGATCCTTGCCATAGTTGGTCTCGATGCCGAGGATAGCGGTGCCGACCTCGGCCGGCACACCATAGACCGCCGCGGCCTTTTCCAGCACCGCGGCGTGCTCGCGTCGGAAGGCCACGCCGCCGTCGATGCGCTCCGGCGTGAGGAAGATGCGCCGATAATCCCGCCAAGGCTTGGCCTCGTAGGGCCGGTTCATCGCATCGATGATGTCCTGCTGGTAGCGGGCCTCGGCCATCAGCGCGGCCAGGTCTTCGACGCCGTAGCCGAGCCGCTCCGCCTCCTCGGCGACGAAGGCACGGCTACCGCTGACGTAGGCGGCCGGGACCTCGGCGGCCGTGGCCGGGGCGCCCGAGGGCGGGGCGCCGGCAACCTGGGCAGCGGGCAGCAGGGCCACCAGCGCGGCGATGCCGCAGCAGAGCCTGGGGGCAACGCAGCGGCGGGAGACAGGCACGGGAGAGGCGGTGGAGCGCATGAGCTGAGCCAGGCTTGCTGCCTTGGTTAAAGCGTTACGTGCAGTATAGGTCAGAAGTGTCTATTTCAAAATCTGTTTTTTGTTTTTCGACCGACGGTCGTGCAGGCAAGTGCGAGACGCCGGCTCGCAGCACGCCTGAACCCGGTGAGCCTGCCTTGTGATAGCGTTGTGCCTGCCGCGGCTCCGCACGAGCCCATCCCGGAGCCAGAACCCCGAAGCACCAGTTGCCAATCAGCACTGCCACATCAGAATCGGACACCCCCATGGCCCTGGACAGAACCGACGTCGCCAAGATCGCCCACCTGGCCCGGCTCCATGTCGCCGATGCCGACCTCGAGGCCTACGCCGCCGAGCTCAGCAACATCTTGGAGCTGGTGGAACAGATGAGCGCCGTGGACACCACCGGGGTGGAGCCCATGGCCCACCCGCTGCACATGGCCCAGCGGCTGCGATCGGACGCCGTCACCGAGACCGACCAACGCGCCGCCTTCCAGGCCGTCGCCCCGGCCACCGACGATGGGCTCTACCTGGTGCCCAAGGTGATCGAGTGAGCATGCACGCGCATTCCATCGCCGAGCTCGCCGCTGGCCTGCGCGAGCGGCGCTTCTCCAGCCGTGAGCTGACGGCGCACTACCTGGGCCGCATCGAGCGCCTGGACCCGAGCCTCAACAGCTACATCACGGTAAGCGCAGAGGCCGCGCTCGCCGCCGCCGATGCCGCAGATGCGCGCATCGCCGCCGGCGACGCCGGGCCGCTCACCGGCATCCCCATCGCACACAAGGACATCTTCCTCACCCAAGGGCTGAAGACGAGCTGCGGCTCGCGGATGCTGGACAACTTCACCGCGCCCTTCAACG
The DNA here is from genome assembly GCA_028277905.1 of Chromatiaceae bacterium. Taxonomy (GTDB): domain Bacteria; phylum Pseudomonadota; class Gammaproteobacteria; order Chromatiales; family Chromatiaceae; genus Thiohalocapsa. The sequence continues at coordinate 33,102 of JANQFI010000143.1, forward strand.
GAACCGTGGTCGAACGGCTCGCAGGCGCCGGCGCCGTGGTGCTGGGCAAGCTCAATATGGACGAGTTCGCCATGGGCTCGTCCAACGAGACCAGCTACTACGGCCCGGTGCGCAACCCCTGGGACACCGAGCGCGTACCTGGTGGCTCCAGCGGCGGCTCCGCGGCGGCGGTGGCGGCCGGACTCTGCGCCGCCGCCACCGGCACCGACACCGGCGGATCCATCCGCCAGCCCGCGGCCTTCTGCGGCGTCACCGGTGTCAAGCCCACCTACGGGCGCTGCTCGCGCTGGGGCATGGTCGCCTTTGCCTCCAGCCTGGACCAGGCCGGGGTGCTGGCCCGCTCGGCGGCCGATGCCGCGCTGCTGCTCGGCGCCATGGCGGGCTTCGACGAGCGCGATTCCACCTGCGCGAGCGAGCCGGTGCCGGACTACGGCGCCCTGCTTGCCGACGACATCGAAGGGCTGCGCATCGGGCTGCCGACCGAGTACTTCGGGGAAGGACTGGACGCGGGCGTCGAGGCCAGTGTGCGGGCAGCACTGGCGGCGCTGGAGCAGCTCGGCGCCAGCATCCTGGACATCAGCCTGCCGAACGCGCCGCTGTCGGTGCCCGTCTACTACGTGGTGGCCCCGGCCGAGTGCTCGTCGAACCTGGCCCGCTACGACGGCGTTCGCTATGGCCACCGCTGTGAGGCTCCGAAGGACCTGGAGGACCTCTACAAGCGCAGCCGCACCGAGGGCTTCGGCACCGAGGTCAAGCGCCGCATCATGATCGGCACCTACGCGCTCTCCGCCGGCTACTACGACGCCTACTACTTGAAGGCCCAGCAGCTCCGCCACCTGATCGCGGGCGACTTCCGCCGCGCCTTCGAGCAGGTGGACCTGATCATGGGGCCCACCACACCCACCACCGCCTTCCCGCTCGGCGCCAAGACCGATGACCCGGTGGCCATGTACCTCAACGACATCTACACCATCGCCGCCAACCTGGCCGGACTGCCGGGCCTGTCGGTGCCGGTGGCGCCGGTGGATGGACTGCCGGCAGGGCTGCAGATGATCGGGAACTACTTCGCCGAAGGGCGGCTGCTGAACGTCGCCCATCGCTTGCAGCAGGCGACGGACTGGCATCGGGCAATGCCGCCCGAGCTCGATTGATTGCACGGATCGACAGCGACCGCTTAGGCAATCGCCTAAGCGAGCTGATGAGCTCCCAGCTCATCGCCGGCGAGGCCTACGCGCGGCTGCGCCCGGCCATCGGCATCCACCTGCTGAGCTTCGCCTGTTCCGTGCCCCGGCGCACCGGCACCAGGCCGTCTGGTGCTTCGAGATGCGCGATGCCGACACGCCGAGCGTGCGGCTCGGCGGCGAGCTGCAGTTGAATGTCGTCGAGCTGCGCAAGGCCGACCGGCTGCAAGAGCTGCCGCCCGCGCTCGGCGCCTGGATCACCGTCTTCCAGCACTGGCACGAGGAGCGACCCATGTCCGGCATCACCGAGGAGCTCATCCGCCGGGCCTACGACAAGCTCCAGACCCTGAGCGAAGACGCCGAGGCGCGTCGGCTCGCCTTCGTGCGCGAGCGCGCGCTGCACTATGAGGCGACGCTGCTTCAGGAAGCCCGCGAGGATGGCCATGCGGAAGGCCGCGAGGAAGGGCGCAAGGAAGGGTGCAAGGAAGGCCGCGACGCCACGCTGATCGGGGCCGCCACCAACATGATCCGCCGTACCGAGCTCGACGATGGGGCCATTGCGGCGGTCACAGGGCTCGACGCCGCCGTCGTCGCCGAGCTGCGACAGCGCGGTTGATCGCGCCGCCGCTTACCCCCGCCCCGCCCGCTTGCGCTCGTGCTCCTTCAGCAGGCGCTTGCGGATCCGGATCGCGCCGGGGGTGATCTCGACCAGCTCGTCGTCCTCGATGAACTCCAGCGCCTGCTCCAGGGAGAACCTGACCGGCGGGGTCAAGAGAATGTTCTCGTCTGAGCCCGCGGCGCGGATGTTGGTGAGCTGCTTGGCCTTGAGCGGATTGACGACGAGGTCGTTGTCGCGGGAATGGATGCCGACGACCTGACCCTCGTAGACCTCATCACCAGGCGAGACGAGCATGCGGCCGCGCTCTTGTAGGTTGAACAGCGCATAGCCCAGCACCTTGCCCCGGGCATTCGAGATCATGGCGCCGTTGCGGCGCGGCGCGATGCCGCCGGGGTTGACGGGGCCATAGTGGTCGAAGACATGGTGCTTGAGGCCGGTTCCGGACGTGAGCGTCATGAGCTCGGTCTGAAAGCCGATGAGCCCGCGGGACGGGATCATGTAGTCGAGCCGCACCCTCCCCTTGCCGTCCGGCACCATGTCCTTGAGGTGGCCGCGGCGCTCGCCCAGCGCCTGCATGATGGCGCCCTGGCTGGCCTCCTCGACGTCGAGAATCAAGAGCTCATAGGGCTCGCAGACCTGGCCCTCGACCTCGCGGAAGATGACCTCCGGGCGGGAGACGGCCAGCTCGTAGCCTTCCCGGCGCATGTTCTCGATCAGGATGGACAGGTGCAGCTCGCCGCGGCCGGAGACGCGGAACTTCTCCGGATCGGTGCCCTCCTCCACGCGCAGCGCGACGTTGGAGATCAGCTCCCGCTCCAGGCGCTCCTTGAGCTGGCGGGAGGTCAGGTACTTGCCCTCGCGGCCCGCGAAGGGCGAGGAGCTCACCTGGAAGGTCATGCTCACCGTCGGCTCGTCCACCGACAGCGGCGGCAGCGGCTCCACGGCGCCGGGGTCGCACAGGGTGTCCGAGACGTTGGGTGCCTCGATGCCGGTGATGGCGACGATGTCCCCGGCGCGCGCCTCATTGACCTCGTAACGTTCCAGGCCGAGGTAGCCGTAGACCAGACCCACCTTGGCACGGTGCCGGTCGCCTTCGCGCTTCACGACGATGACCTGCTGGTTCGGCCGCACGCTGCCGCGCTGGATGCGGCCCACGGCGATGCCACCGACAAAGGGGTTGTAGTCAAGCGTGGAGACCTGCATCCGAAAGGGGCCACTCGGGTCCACCTGCGGCGGCGGACAATGCTCGACGATGGCCTGGAAGAGCGGCATCATGTCGCCGCCGGATACCCTGTCCTCCAGGCCCGCGTAACCGTTGATGGCGGAGGCGTAGACGATCGGAAAGTCCAGCTGCTCGTCGCTGGCGCCGAGCTTGTCGAACAGGTCGAACACCTGGTCGATGACCCAGTCCGACCTTGCCCCAGGCTTGTCGATCTTGTTGACCACCACGATGGGACGCAGACCATGCTCAAACGCCTTGCCGGTGACGAAGCGCGTCTGCGGCATGGGGCCCTCTTGGGCATCCACGAGCAGCAGCACCGAGCTCACCATGGACAGCACCCGCTCCACCTCGCCGCCGAAGTCGGCATGTCCCGGCGTGTCGACAATATTGATCCGGTACTCCCTGCCGTTCAGCGACACCTTGAGTGCCGTGTTCTTGGACAGGATGGTAATGCCCCGCTCGCGCTCCAGGTCGTTGGAGTCCATCACCCGCTCCACCGGGCCGAAGCGCTCGCCCAAGGTGCCGGACTGCTGCAGCAGCTGGTCCACCAGCGTGGTCTTGCCGTGGTCCACGTGGGCGATGATGGCGATGTTGCGCAGGTGGTCGATCACCACGGCGTGGCTCCACAAGAGTAAAGGACAGGTCGCCCGAGCCTTGCGCCACCACGGATGCGCGCCGGGCCTCGCGGTGGCGACGAGGTCCGGTTCGGAGATCCGAGGACGAGGGACAGCACGCTGAGCGCGACTTTGCGGGCGCGTTGCGCCGGGCTGGGCTGGCCTAGTGCTTTGCTGCGGAAGCTCCGAGACTCGGATCCCCTCGTTGTCGTTGTCGTAATCGCTATCGTAATCGTAATCGAATATCCGCACGGTCGAGACTGCGATCACGACAACGACAACGGCAACGGCAACGACATGAGACGGTCTCGGGACATTCGCACTGCTGCACTAGACGGCGCACAGCAGTATAGCGCGCGCCCGCGCCCAGAATGGCGGGGTCCAGCGTGTCGGGCCGATCCTGAGACCCCGAGGACACGCGCGGTCTGCCCGCCAGGACTCCTTCGACGCTGTGCTCCAAGTCTTCGAACCTGTGCAGGTACAGGGCGCGCAGTTCGGCCTGAGCCATGCCGTTGTTGCCAATCGCAAGTTCCGGCCGAACCCGCGCGCCAAGGAGCGTCTCGAGCATGTACTGGTTCCTGCCGCGAAGCTCCAGACCCTGACCATCGGCGAAGGATCCTCCTGGGGTGAGATCGTCTTGATCCATCCAGCCGAGCTGGATCGCAACCGCTGGCTGCGCCGACAAGCGGCGTGATTGAAGAGTTTGGCTCCCCGCCGCAAGCCTCGGCGTCGCCCGCCGGCGGCGCGGCGCGAGGGGGTGTCGCCGCGGGCTTGGGGAATGGAGAAACCGTGACTTATCTCGTAGACGTGAGCTTGAGTCTCAGTTGTAACCTCCAAGGCATTTCTTCGTCATCCTTTCTTCGCACTACCCACAAACCCTGTGGACAACCTTGTGGACAAACCTCTCGGATGCGCGCTAACCCGCCGTCGTTACAAGCCCGGCGCCGGATTGACCGATCTCTGACCAGTGTCGCAAAACACTGATTTTTCTCGCGTCCGACGATTCAAGCCGGAAGTGGCCGAGGTTTCTGCAGGGCACCACTGCAGCCGCGACACAGCTGTGAAAAACTCCCCGACGCGGAACATCCCGGGGCGTCCCTGTCAACAGCCCCCCTGCGCCGGCCGACCAACGGCGGCGTCAGCCCCCGGCGTTCCGGCCGCCCGGCGACTCGGATCTTGGGGAAGGTCCAGCGGCAACCGGCAGCAGCAATGCCAACAGACCCAACACCAGTGTGGTGCCCAGCAGAAACAGGTGCAGGCTCACGGACCCGGCCAGCGCCTGCGCGACGCCGACCCCGAGCGGCACCATCGCCGCCATCCCCGTCAGCTCGTAGGAGCCGGCCCCGGCGATGCCATGGACGGGCAGCATGCTCGATAGCTCCGCGCCGATGACGCCGGCCAAGCGCTGCCAGAGCTTGACGTCGATGAAGTGCCCCAGCACCAGCGCGAAGGCGGTGAGCTTGGTCATCCAGGTGAGCAGGGTCCACAGGTACAGCCGCGCCAACAATGGCAGATCCCGCGGTGCTGCCTCCAGTACGAACAGCAGCACGCGCCGCAGCCGGCCCTGCGGCAGCCGCTCGACCCAACCGCCGCTGCGCACGACCATGCCGAGCGGCACCAGCGCGATCCACAACAGGCCCGCGAGCGGCCACCACCAGGCCGGTGCGCGCAGCCACAGCACCGTAAGCCCTCCGAGCGCCAGGCAGTGCAGATCCATGACCCTGATCCAGAGCAGGGACGCCCCCGCCGCCAGAAACCCGTGCCCGAAGTAGCGGCGCATCAACCACGGGAAGAGCAGCTCACCGAGACGCATGGGCAGCAGGTTGTTGGCCGTGGTGTGCAGCATCGATAGCCGCAGCACCGTCGCGAAGCGCCCCGCGACCAGCGGCCCGAAATAGTCGTAAACCCTGAGCGCCCGCAGCGCGTAACTGGCGGCGGTGAGCGAGAAGGCGCCGGCCAGCAGCCAGGGCGATAGCCGCAGCCACGGGGCCAACAGAGCGTCCCAGCCCACCCGATGCTGCACCGCGATCAGCAGGCCCACCAGCAGGGTGGCACCGATGAGCCAGTCGCGCAGGCGCCCGAGGCGCAGCAACGGGAGCCCGCCCGCGGGCGTCGGCTCGGTCGGCGACCGGCTCACGAGACCGATCCCGCCACCGCGCGCCGGCGGGGGCGCTCGCGCCGCGACGGTGGATAGATCGGCGCCGCGCCTCGGGGCCTCGTCTTGAAGCGCCGATGCACCCAGAAGTACTGCGCGGGCGTGGTCCGCAGCGCGGCCTCGACGACCTGGTTCATGCTCGCGGTATCGGCGTTGTCGTCGCCGCTGGGGAAGCCCGCCAATGCCGGGCCGAAGCGCATTTCGACGCCGCGCCCCCAGGGCAGAAAGGTGGCGAAGGTCGGAATCACCGGGGCATCCGCCAGTCGCGCCATGCGGCCCAGCATGGGTACAGTCGCGGCGGCGACGCCGCAGAAGGGCACGAAGACACCGCGCTTGCGCCCCGGATCCTGGTCCGGCAGGTAGTAGAAGGGCGCACCCTTGCGGATACGCCGGATCAGCCCGCGCAGATCGTCGCGCCGCTCCACCGGCACGCTGCCGAAGCGGGTGCGGCCGCGCTGGACCACCGCGTCGATGACCGGGCTGCGGATGCGCTGATACATGTACAGGCCTGGGTGCACCCGCTCGGTGAACGCCGTACCGGCGAGGTCGAGCCCGACGAAGTGCGGCGTGAGCATGATGACGCCGCGCCCGGCCCGCAGCAGCCCGAGGATCTCCGCCTCGTCGCGGAAGCGCACCAGCCGGCGCAGCCTGCGGGGCGAGCCCTGCCAGGCGATGCCCTGGCTCACGGCCGCAACACCGAGCCAGCCGAAGTGCCGGCGCACGAGCGCCTCGCGCTGCCTGGCGGACAGCGCCGGCAGGCACAGCGCCAAGTTGGTCCGGGCCACGCGCCGGCGGCCCGGCAGCACCAGGTAGCCGAGATGGCCGAGTCCTTGTCCCAACAGCCAGAGCAGCGGAAACGGCAGCCGCGCCAGCCCAGCGACAACCCCCACCAGCAGCCAGGCCGGCCAGTGCCAGGGCGCCCAGAGCCCTTTGCGCGCCCCCTGACCACGCACCGCGCCGGATGCAGCGCCCGCTGCGGGTCCGGCCGTCGGGCCCGTTGCGGAGCCGGTTGCGGAGCCGGTTGCCGGTCCGGGAGGGGAGCCGGGCGCCGGGCTACTCGAGCCAGGCCCGCTCGATGCGCTCGACATAGGGCAGCTCCGCCAGCCGTTGCAGCACGAAGGCGAAGTCCGGCCGATGCGTGTTGCCGATCACCAGCACCTGGTCTGGCCCGCAACCGATGCGCCCGCGGGGTCCGGGGTAGAAGCGCGCGCTGGCGTCGATGGCTCGGACCTCGGCCGCAAACCCCTCCCCCGCCGGGATGCAGAGCTCATAGTCCAGCGCACGCTTCCCGTCGGGTGGCCCCACCAGACCCTCGGAATCCAGATCACAGAGATCGAAGCCGAAGACGCCGAGCGCCGCTTCCCGGGGCTGGGCGGCAAGGACATGAAAGGGGCTCGCGGCCAGCAATGCTGCAACCACGACGACCAGGAGCAAAGAACGCCCATGACAGAGCGCCGGTAAGCCAGCGCAGAGTCTCGACCATCTGGGACGGTGCAAGCACAACTCAGGCGCAGAAGCTCCGGCGTGGTCAGGCGCTGAGGGTGCACCGAGAGCGCGAGCCTTGGATGCGCCGGGCCTGTTCACACTACCGCGGTTACCCTGTATTGGACGCGAGCCTATCTGATCGGGCATAGGCGACGGGGAACGAAGGGCGCGTTGACAGCATCGGCACATGTTCTGCACAACCGCCGAACAGTGCAAGCTGGGTGGGGCCCGCCGCCGTCAGTTCTCGAACGTGAAGAAGATGTCGGCGCCCTGGGTATCGCCGGTCTCGGCCTGCAGCTCGATGCGGTTGGAGAGGTCGTAGCGCATCTTGACGGTCTGCGCGGTGTCGCTGGTGGCACTCTCGTACTCCATGTAGATCTTCGGCGCCACATAGGTGCCCACGGCGAGTGCCCGTGAGTCGGCCTCCGCGTCGCGCGTCGGCGGGATACCAGTGACCAGGTATTTGGTGATTTCCGACTGGGTGAGATTCGGGTCGGAATCCGAGAAGAAGGCGAGCTTGGGATCGCGCAGGCTGCCGAGCACACGCACGCCGGCCGTGATGTCCCCACCCTCGCGCTTGGCGTTCAGGATCAGGCCAGGGTTGGTCACGGGCGTATTCGCAAAGCTCAGGATCCCCTGCTCGATGGTCAGCGGCTTACCGATGGCGGTGAGCACACCGAGCGTGGGCAGGGTCACGCGATAGGTACCGTCGACGATCTTGAGCTGGCCGTTACCCAGGATCTGGTCGCTCCGGGGTGCCTTGGTCACCCGCAGCCGCCCGCGCATCAGCCCGCGCAGGCCGAAGGCGTCGATGGAAACCTCTGTGCCGAGCCTCACCAGGACATCGATACTCAGTGGCAGCGGCTGCATGTCCTCGCCGGGCTCTTCCAGGACCACGTCCGGCGACGGCTGCACCGCCCCCACAGGCACCGAGCGCGGCTTGATACGCGCCTCTGGCAGCGCAATCTCCCCGCGCACTGCGGTGCCACCGGCGCCGGCGCCGATGTCCATGTCCAGCGACAGCAGCGCGAAGTACTCGCTGCTGTCCGCCACCCTGAGGTCCTTGCCCTGCATGTCGATCTGCACCACCGGCGCCGCGCCGGCCAGGTCCAGCGAGCCGCTCAGCTCCAGACCTCCACCGCCCACTCGGGCCCTTCCGGTGATGTCGAAGTCGCTGCGCCCGCGGCTCGCAATGGTCAGATTGGCGGCAGACACCTGGGTGCCGTAGAGGGGCACCCGCAGCCCCAGCTCTTGCACCCGAAGCTCGCCACGCAGGTCCGGCGCGCCCAGGGTACCGGCCAGGCGCAGGTCGCCGTCGATGCTGCCGGTGACCTCGTCGATATCCGGAAACAGGTTGGAGATGCGCGACAAGCCCGTCAGCTCGAGCCCCAGGTCGCCGCGCAGCTGCTGGGAGGCGCCGGCATCGAGCCGGAAGGCCGGCAGCGTCAGCGCGGCCCGGACCCCACCCAGGCCGGCGAGCGGCAGATCGAAGCGCGCGTCCAATGAATCCCGCCCGGCGCGCAGATCGAGCCCCGTGCCGGAGAATACCAACCTGTCCTTGCTCTCGTCGTCCAGTGCCAGCTGGATCGCGCCCCTGGGCACCGCAAGGCGCGCGCTCCCCGCGAGCCGATTGCCCTCACCGCGAAAGCGCCCCTGCGCCTGCAGATAGCCCTCCATCACCAGGAGCTGCGGCAGCAGCGGGTCCAGGATGTCGAAACCGATACGCGGAATGTCCAGCGACGCCTCGAAGCGCCCGGGCTCTGGCTGCTCGAAGCGAGCACAGCCGCCGGACTCGGCCCCATTGCCGAGACACACTGGGCCGACGCGCGCGGTGCCGGCGGCAAAGGCAAGCGTCGCCGGCCGCTGCAAGCGCCAGGTTCCCAGCTCCTCGGTCGCGATCGCCAGCTCGCCGAGGCTGCCCAGGTAGTCGAAGCTCGGACCCCCGAAGCTCCGGCTCAGCCCACCGTCGAGGGCCAGCGCAAGCCCAAGCACGTCGCCGTCGAGGCTCGCGCGCAGGCTGTGCCGATCCATGCGACCGCTGGCCTTGACCGACAAGGCCTCGAAACGCTGGCCGCCAGCGACCAGCCCGCGACCCGTGATGTCGATGGCAACGTCGCTGCCCTCACCCAAGCCGAGGTCCAGGCTGCCGTCGATGGCGGCGACGCCCTGACCCGAGACCTCGGCATCCCGACCCTTGAAGCGCAGGCGCAGGCGCGGCGCCGCGAGCGTGCCGCCGAGGCTGCCGCTCGCCCCCAGGCTACCGGCACCGCCGGGTATCAGCTCGGCCAGGTCCGGCGAGTCGAGCCCGAAGCGGAAGTCGAGCTGCTCGCCTGCGAGCACGCCGCCTGCCGTCAAGCGCGTGGCACCGGAGCCGGCGGTCAGGTCGTCGAGCCGAATGGCCTGGCCCTGCATGCCGAGGGCCGCGGTCAGGCGCACCTGGTAGCCACGCAGCTCGCCGCTCAGCTCGCCGATGCGTGCCGAGAGATCCGGGCCCTGCTCGGTCATTCGACCCTGGCTCTGCACCTGCCCGCCAAGGCGCCCTGGCCAGTCCGCGAGCAGGCTACCTGGGTTCAGGCCGGCAAGGCGCAGCGCCGCGCTCCAGCTCAGCTCCGGTGCCCAGGCGACCCGCCCGGTACCATCGATGCGCCCGTCCAGCAGATTGATCTGGAGCGTCTCGAGCACCGCCGCCTCCCCGGTGCCCTTGCCCCCGATAGCCACGACCGCGGGCGGATAGCCGGCGACAGCGGCACTACCCCGGAGTTGGAAGTCGAAGCCGTCCTCGAGCCCGCCCGCGCTGCCGAGCTGGAAGCCGATCCGGCCGTCCAGACCTGCATACCGGCGTCCGGGATCGAGGTCGGCGGCGGTGACGGCCAGGTCCCAGGTGACGGCCGGCGCCCAGGCTGCGGTACCCTTGGCCTCGATGCGCCCGCCCAGCGTCTCCGCCAGCAGCTGGTCGATGCGGGTCGCCGCGCTGTTGCCGGTGCCGGCCAAGGTCAGCCGCAGCTCCGGGATCTCGGCACCGAACAGGTCGGCGCTCAGGCCATAGTCGAAGGCACCCGGGTCACCCGTCGCCTCGAGCTTACCCTGAGGTGCCTCCACCATCGCCTCGCCCGCAAGCGGCCATCGCAGCCGCTCCCAGGCGCCGCGGATGTCGAATGACGGTGTCGCCCCGGACAGATCCGCGTGGCCTTCGAGGTCGAGCGTGGCGCCGGACAGGGCTTCGTCGATGCGCAGGCTATGCAGCCTGAGACGAGCTCCCGCCCAGCTGAGGTCCAGCGCGGCGGAGAGCTGACCCAAGTCGGCGCGATTCGATGCAGCCCCGGACAAGGTGCCGGTGACGCTCGCCCCATCCAGGTTACCACTGGTCTCGAGCCGAGCGATCAGGTCCACGGGCGGGGCATCCGGCACCAAGGCCTGGAGGTCCAGGCGCTCCAGGTGCAGCTCGCCCTGCCAGGACGGCCCCGACAGCAGGTCATGGACGCTCGCATCCAGTGTCAGGGCGACCGCGCCGTCCACACGATGGTGGACTTGCAACGCCGCCAGGGTCCCGCCGACACTACCGGTGCCCGTGAGTGCAAGCCCCGGCGGCTGCTGGAAGCGCCAGTCGAGCGCGAGGTCCAGGGGGTAGTCGCCGGTGAGCCGGACACCACCGGTGACTGTAGCGGTCGCCTCGGGCTGGGCCAGCTCGGCGGCGAGGCGGCGGAGCTCGACCCGATCCGACACTGCGGTGGCAGAGAGCTCCGCCCGGGTGAGCCGGACCGCGGACGCCTCCGGCGCGCCGGCTTGGCGGAAGCTGAGGCGCTCCACCAGCACGCGGTCGATGTCCAGCGCGATGGGCAGGCGGATCTCCGGCAGCGCGAAGGGCTCGGGCGGCGGCTTGTCTGGCTCGGCGGGCACGGCGACGATGTCGATGTCCGCGGCGCTGAGATCGGCGATGCGAAGCCGTCCGGTGAGCAGCGCGCCTGGCTGCCAGTCGAGGTGCAGGCGGCCCAGCGCCAATGAGAGGGACGGCAGCTCGAGCCTCAGGTCGCCCAGGGTGAGCTCGCCGAGCACGCGGCCCTCCACGCGGCCAACGCGGATCCTTTCCGGCGCAAGCTCCTCGGCCACCGCCACCGCCATGCGCAGACCGGTCTGGGTGCCCAGCACGAAGCCCAGCAGCAGCACGGCCACCAGCAAGACCACGCCCACCAGCCGCAGCAGCAGCCCAAGCAGAGGGAAGCCGACGAGAGATCTTCCTAGGCCGAGTCCGGGCATGGCGTATCCGTCGATAGGGGTCGGTAGCGCCCAAGGTTACCCGGGGGCCAGCAACGCCGCCACAGGCTTCGCGAGACGATCACAGGTCGGGCCCGAGCCCCAGGTGCAGCCGGAAGCCCGCCGGTTCTTTGGTCAGGGCATAGGCCAGATCCAGACGGATCGGACCAATGGGCGTCGCGAAGCGCAGCCCGGCGCCCAGGCTCTGCTCCCAGTCAGACTCGTAGGTGGGATCGAAGGCGTTGCCGAAGTCGGTGAACACCGCCGCGCCCCAGGGTCCTCGGATCTGGCGGTTGTACTCGAGGCTGCCGACGGCCAGGTAGCGCCCGCCGACAAGCTTGCCGGTGTCCGGATTGCGCGGCCCCAGGGCATCGAGCCCGAAGCCGCGAATGCTCGTGTCGCCGCCAGCGAAGAAGCGCTGGCTCGCCGGAATGTCCTCCACGCGGGCGGCCCAGGTGACCCCCAGCTCGGTGCGGGTGATGAAGCGGTTTCCAGACCCCAAGCTCCTGATCCACTTGATGCCGGCGATGCCGGACAGGTAACTGGTCTCGGACAGGATATTGCGCGCCGTACCCTGCACCAGGAACCTGAGCCGGTAGCCGTTCTTGGTGTTGATGGGATCATCGGCAACGACCTTCGACCAGGAGGCATGGGGCACCACGCCGGTGAAGCTGTTGGCCTCGTCATCCGAGACCTCGTAATCCTCGTAGCGGAAGTCAACGCCGAGATTGCGCCGCCAACCGCCGCGCATGAGGATTGACTGCGCCGCAGCGAGCTTGAGCAGGGTGCCCTGGCGGCTCGCGGTGTCGTAGGCATAGACCTCCGGGCGGATCAGCACATAGTCCGCCACCGGGTTGCGGAATGGGATGCGATACTCGGCGAGCAGCGACTGGGTCACGGGCGCCACCTCGATCTCGGCCTTCAACCTGTGTCCGCGGCGCCCGATGTAGCGGCGCCGATAGTCGAGACTGAAGCGCGGGCCGATGTCCGTCGCGAAGCCGACGCCGACCCGGTACTTGTTCGCCTTGTTGCGCTCCGCCACGACATGGATGGGCACCTGGCGATCCGGCCCCGCTCGGTCCTTGAGCGGCCGGATCTCGACGTTCTTGAAGTACTCCATGCCGATCAGCTTCCCTTGCAGTGCCAGCAGCACGTCCGGGTCATAGACGTCGCCCGGCTCGAAGCTCACGAATTTGCGCAAGTAGTCGTCGGACAACAGGTCTTGCCGGAAGCTCACCGGCCCCAGGTACCAGCGCGGTCCGGTTTCCAGGTGAAACTCGATCTGCGCATCATAGGCCACTGGGTCGACCAGCACGATGTGTCGGACGAGCTCGGCGTCCAGGTAGCCCTGCTCGGAGGCGATGGCCGTGATCTCGCCCTTGGCATGCTCATAGTCCACGTGCAGCAGGACGTCGCCAGGCTGCATCGGGAACTGCTTCGGAAATGCCGGGTTGTCCGCGCCAGGCCCGGTGATTCGGTAGTCGACCCTGGCGACCTTGACGGGTGGTCCCGGGTCGATGCGATAGGTGGCGACCCAGCGCTCGCGGCCCCCCTGCGGCTGCTCCAGGCTGTCCTGCACGCGTACACGATAGAGTCCGAAGGGTGCCAGCGCGTTGCGGATCTGCTCGGGCGCCCGGCGGTGCAGCGCCAACAGCCGCGGCACCGTCAGGGCCTTGTCCTTCTGCTCCTGGTAGATGCCGAGCAGCGCCAGGACGTTCTTGTGCTCTTGGCCCTCGACGCCCTCCACGGTCACCGTCAGCGACAACGCCACCGCCGGCAACGGTAGCCAGAGCAGACTGCATAGGACGACGCGCCGGGCGATGTGCTGGCCGACGTATTGGCCTTGGACCCTCCCCCGGGCGAGCCGGCTGCAAGACGGAAACCGGCGCATGGGACGGGGCGGAGGCATAGCCGAAGAACCGTGAATTCAGGTCAATATCCCAGTCTGTTCAACGCGTCTTCGGTGTTCCCGACCCGGCGCCGCGGGCATCGTCCGAGCTCGGCTGCGCCCCTTGCTCGGCCGCAGCCCCGGGTCCCGCGGCGCCCCGCAGCTCGGCGCGCAACGCGGCGATGTCCGCCTGCAGCCGGCGCACCTGCGCCAGCACCCGGTCCCTATCGTCATGCATGACGCCCTCCATCTCGCGGCGCTCCGCCGCGTGCTCGGACTCGTGCATGGTCTGCATGGTGTCCACGATGATGCCAATGAAGAGGTTGAGCATCGTGAAGGTAGCAATGAGGATGAAGGGCACGAAGAAGGCCCAGGCCGCCGGGAACTCCACCATCACCGGGCGTACGATGCCCATGGACCAGCTCTCCAGCGTCATGATCTGGAACAGCGTGTACATGGACGCACCGACACTGCCGAACCACTCGGGGAAGTCCTGGCCGAACAGGCTCGTCGCCATCACCGCGAACACATAGAAGATCAGCAGCATCAGCCCGGCGATCGCGGTAATGCCCGGAATCGCCGCCAGCAGCGCCTCCACCACGAAGCGCAAGCGCGGCACCGTGGATACCAGCCGCAGCACCCGCAGCACCCGCAGGGTCCGCAGCACCGCCAGCGGCCCGCTCGCCGGCACCAGCGCGATGCCCACGACCATGAAGTCGAAGACATTCCAAGAGCCGAGGAAGAAGCGGAGGCGAAAGGCATAGAGCTTGAGGCCGATCTCGACGACGTATATGGCCAGGGCCACGCGGTCCAGCAGGTGCAGAAGCCCGCCCCAGCGCGCCATCGCGTAGGCCCAGGTCTCCAGGCCCAGGGTGACGGCGTTGAGGATGATGACGGCGATGATGAAGCGCTGCACCGGGGCGGATTCGATCCAGGTGCCGATACGCTCGCGGGACAACATCTTTCGAGGGCTCCGTCTGGGGTCAGGATAGCCTGATCGGACACAGGCCCGCGCAGAAGTGCAGAATTGCCTGGCCTAGGGTGCTCGATCCAATTACAACATCGAAATCGGGATCGGGATCGATTGCGATCCCGATTCTCGTCCCGGACAGGGGCGTTTGTCGCAATCCGCCGCAGGTTTGGGCGATTGCCGGAGAAAAACACACCGAATGGCGTAGGATCTTGGCTCGCCTTCTTTCGCCTTCTGTCGCCTTCTCTAAGGAGCGGGAGCGGGCACTTAGGCGATTGCCGGAAACAAACGTACCGAATGGCGCAGGATTCTCGTCCGCCTTCGCGAAGCGGCAGCGCGTGCATAATCGTTCTATGTGCGCGTTGCCGCGACAAAGAAGGCGGGCGAGAA
>JANQFI010000148.1 GCA_028277905.1 Chromatiaceae bacterium
AGGCGCAGATTCCTGGGAGGGGGGTCTGAAAGGTGTCATGTACCAGCTAGTGCAGCAGTGCGAATGTCCCGAGACCGTCTCAGGTCGTTGTCGTTGTCGCTGTCGTTGTCGTGATCACGGTCTCGACCCTGCGGATATTCCATTACGATCGCGATTACGACAAGGACAACGAGGGGCACCCGGTCTCGGAACTTCTGCAGCAAAGCACTAGCCGGTATGAGACTCGACAGAAATCGCCTTAGAGCGCGACGCGCTCCCTCAAGGTCCGCCAGAGCGCATCGATCTCGGCGGCCGCCTTGCCCTTCGCCTCCAGCTCCACCACGGCGCGGCCGTCGATGAGGGCGTGGCTGTAGGCCACGCGATGGCTTACGGCCACCGGGCAGACAGGCACCGCGTAGGCGCTGAGCGCCTCCCTCGCCTCCGCCACGATGCGCGGTTCCTGCGCTCGCGTAGGCGGCGGGCAGGCGTTCAGCACGATCTCCGCCGGCACGCTCAGGTCTGCCACCAGCGCCGTGGTGGCGCCGATGGCATCCAGGTCCAGGATCGCCGGCCGCGTGGGAATGAGCACAGCGTCGGAGGCCCGGGCGCAGGCGTGGGACTGCTCCGAGCTGTGCGGCGCGGTGTCGACGATGACCAGCTCGAAGCCGCGCGCGCCGGCCGCGGCCAAGATGCCGGCCATCTCCGTGCCCGACCCCTGCACCAGCGCCGGCTCCTCGGCCCCGCGCCGCTGCCACCAGGCACCGGCGCTGCCCTGTGGGTCCGTGTCCACCAGCAGCACCTCGAGGCCGTCCCGCTGCGCCTGCACGGCCAGGTGGATGGCGAGCGTGGTCTTGCCGGTGCCGCCCTTCTGCGCGATCAGGCTCAGTGTCTTCATGGGACCGAAGTATCGGGCAGCCGGCACGGGCTGTCGAGATGATCCACCTGATCCGCATCCCTGTCACCAACACCTCGGCACACCCCGCCCGCAGCACCGGCCCGGCTATTGCCCTGCTGATCGCCGGCCAGGCCTTGTTACCATCACGCGCCTGATCCGCCGCCAGGCGCCCCCAGTCGCCGGAGGGACCGATACCGCCATGTCAGACCAGCCCGATGCCGGCGCCGTCCGCGCCTACCTGCTGGACCTGCAGGAGCGCATCAGCAAAGCCTTTACCGCCGAGGACGGCGCCGCCCGGTTCCGCGAGGACGCCTGGGACAGGCCCGCCGGCGGCGGTGGTCGCTCGCGGATCATGGAGGGCGGCGCCGTGTTCGAGAAGGCCGGCATCAACTTCTCCGACGTGCAGGGCCAGCGGCTTCCGGCCTCGGCCAGCGCGGCGCGGCCGGAGCTGGCCGGGCGCGGCTTCCGTGCCATGGGCCTGTCGCTGGTGATGCATCCCTGGAACCCCTACGTGCCCGCGTCGCACATGAACGTGCGCTTCTTCACCGCGGCCAAGCCAGACAAGCCCGCGGTCTGGTGGTTCGGCGGCGGCTTCGACCTGACGCCCTACTACGGCAATGACGAGGACGTGATCCACTGGCACCGCACTGCACGGGCCGCCTGCGAGGGCTTCGGCGACGAGGGCGAGGATGCCGCCGCCCTGCACACCAGGCTCAAGCGCTGGTGCGACCAGTACTTCTACCTCAAGCACCGCAACGAGCCCCGCGGCGTCGGTGGGCTCTTCTTCGATGACCTGAACGCCTGGGGCTTCGCGCGCTGCTTCGCCTTCATGCGCAGCATCGCCGAGCACTACCTGCCCGCCTACCGTCCCATCGTCGCCCGCCGCAAGGGGCTCTACTACAGCGCAGCAGAGCGCGACTTCCAGCGCTACCGCCGCGGCCGCTACGTCGAGTTCAACCTGGTCTACGACCGCGGCACCCTGTTCGGCCTGCAGTCCGGTGGACGCACCGAGTCCATCCTGATGTCCCTGCCGCCGGAGGTCAGCTTCCGCTACGACTGGCAACCGGAGCCGGACAGCCCCGAGGCCGAGCTCTACGACCGCTACCTCGTGCCACGGGACTGGCTCGACGAGGTGCCCTGATCCAGTGGGAGCTGCGTTCCTGCCGCCACGGGGTCAAGCGCGGCCGTCGCGCCGCGAGTCGTGCGCCCAGGGCCCCAGGGACCGGCCGAGGCGCTAGAATCCGGGCCAGACCCGCAACCAGGTCGCGCCTGCATGCCAAGCCCATCCGACCCGCTCAAGGCACTGTACCAGAGCCTCAACGGCCCGGGCGCCCTGCCCCTGGAGCCCACAGATCCCTATTACGTGCCGCTGCTGGAGGCGACCCCGGACAAGGACCCGATCCTGATGCTCTGGCAGCGATTGGACTGGGCGCAATCCGAGAGCGTCAACCTGCTCACGGGCTTTCGCGGCAACGGCAAGAGCACTGAGCTCAGGCGCCTCAAGGACCTGCTGCAACGGCAGAGCGGCGCGCGCGTGTTCCTTGTGGACATGGCCGACTTCCTGTTGATGACCAAGCCAGTGGAGCTGTCGGACTTCGTGCTGTCGCTGATGACGGCCCTGGGGCAGGTGGTGGAGGCCGAGACCGACCTGAAGGCGCTGACGCATGGCTACTGGGAGCGACTCCAGGGCTTCCTGACCGCCGAGGTGCGGGTGGAGCACTTCGACCTGGACCTGAAGGCAGCCGGCGCGCCGGCCAAGCTCGGCCTCAAGCTCAAGAACGAGCCGGACTTCAAGCAGCGCATCCAGGAGCACCTGCGCGGGCACCTCGCGAGGCTCATCGAAGGCGCTCAGGGCTATGTCATCGGCCTGGTGGAGGCACTGCGCAAGGAGGCGCAGGACCCGGACCTGAAGGTCGTGCTCCTGGTGGACTCCGTGGAGCAAATCCGCGGCGTGGGCACCGATGCTGGCAGGGTGCACGACAGCGTGGTCAGCCTGTTCTCGGGGCAGGCGGCGAGCCTCGCCTTCCCGATGCTGCACCTGGTCTATACCATTCCCCCGTACCTGCTGCCGCTGTCGCAGAACCTTGGGCGCACCCTCGGCGGGCATCCCATCGTCTCCTGGCCGAACCTGCACGTGCGCCACCAGGATGGCCGTGAAGACCCCCGCGGACTCGGCCTGATGGAGCTCATCATCGACCGCCGCCACCAGGCCTGGCGCGACATCATACCGCCGCCCCGGCTGCGCCGGCTGGCACAGAGCACCGGCGGCGACCTGCGCGACTTCTTCCGGCTCATCAGCGAGTGCGTCGTGACCCTGCGTACGGCACGCATCTCCCGGCCGGAGGCCGCGCTGGACGACGACATGGTGCGCCGCGTCGAGGACCAGCTGCGCAACGAGCTACTGCCCATCGCCGCCGCCGACGCGCGCTGGCTCGCGCGCATCCACCGGAGCAAGGACGCCGCCCTCCCGACCACGGAAGAGCTGCCGGCCCTCGCGCGCTTCCTCGACGGCAACCTGATCATGAACTACTTGAACGGCGAGCCCTGGTACGACGTGCATCCGCTGCTTGTGGATGCGATCCAGGGCACTCCGGGCCGCGGGGACAACGCATGACTTCCAGCGACTCGGCAAAGGCGTCGCTGAGCCCGGACGGCGAGGCCGCTTGGCTCAGGCTCAAGCTGCACCTGGAGTGGCTGGACTGCTTCGACCTGATCTTCTTGTTCAGCGCCCACCCCGCCGCGGTGCGTGCATTGCGGGAGCGGCTCGCCGCCATCCACCGGGCGCGAGTCACCGGGCTCGAGGTGCCGGCGCCACAATCCGTGGCGGAGCTGCTCAACGAGCTGCTGCCGAGACTGCTGCACCCGCCGAGCTACCAGCAGGCGCTGAACGCACCGCTGTGGCTGGACCTGACCCGCCCGCCGGCCGGTGTGCCCGCGGCAGATTGGCAGCAGGCGCGGCTCAACTTCCTGGCGCGACTCAACGAGCGCCGCGAGCCCCTGCGCCGGGCGCTGTCACGCCCGATGGTCCTGGTGCTGCCGCTGGCCGAGAAGGCGCAGATCAAGGCCCTGGCCCCGGACCTCTGGGCCATCCGCCGCTTCAGCGTCGAGACCGGCAACTGGCTCGCCGCCGAGCGCGCCGCGCCCCCGCCCACCCACCCCCCCGAAGAGCCCGCGCCCTTCCCGCTGACCGACGCCGACCAGGCGCTGGTGGACGAGTGGCAGCGATTGTGGAGCAAACGCGAGCTGGACCGCGGCGCGCTGCTGGCGGCGGAGCGTGCGTTCAATGCCCTGCGGCGGTCCGGACGCGTCAAGGGCGCCGCCGAGGTCGCACTCTGGATGGCGGAGATTGCCCGGCGTCGGCTGGGCAACAAGAAGCGGGACTCTGAGGCGCTGCGCGATCTCTCGGTCTCGCTCGACAACGTCGGCAAGACCGATCAGGCGCTCGGCGAGTGGGAGGCGGCGCGCGCGGCCTTCGCCGAGTCGCTGGACATCAGACGGCGCATCCTCGCCCGCGTCGGCGAGACGCCTGAGGCGCTGCGCGATCTCTCGGTCTCGCTCAACAACGTCGGCAACACCGATCAGGCCCTCGGCGAGTGGGAGTCGGCGCGCGCGGCGTTGCGGGAAGGCCTGGAAATCGCGGAGCGCCTCGCCGCGGCGTTGCCCGACCAGGTGGACTACAAGGACCTGCCGGATTGGTTCCGCCGGCGGTTGGCGGAGCTGGCGGACGCGCCCGGCGCGCTATCCGGCCGCGGCTGACCAGCGCAGGCGGGGGCTAGTCGTCCGCGCCCGCCGCGGGCGCAAAGGCCGCGCTCTCGGTGATGCGCAGCTCGTCCCCGATCCGCTCGACGAACAGCGCCGCCAGCCCGCGCTCGTCCGCCAACGCCAGGCCGCGCTCCGGCCCCAGCACCAGGAGCCCCGTGGCCCAGGCATCGGCGTCGCCGCAGCGCTCGGCGAGCACGGTCACAGAGGCCAGTCGGTGCGCCACGGGCCGGCCCGTGGCGGGGTCGATGGTGTGGGAGTAGCGCTCACCCTCCAGCACGAAGAAGTTGCGATAGTCCCCGGACGTGGCCATGCCCTGGTCCTCGAGCGCCACCACCCGCAGCAGGGCGCGCCGGCCGGGCTCCGGGCGCTCGACGGCGATGCGCCAAGGTCTCCCGGCGGCGTTGACACCGCGCCCGCGCAGCTCGCCGCCGATCTCCACCAGGTAGTCGCTGAGACCCGCGCGCTCCAGCACCCGGGCGACAAGGTCCACGCCATGGCCCTTCGCAATGGCCGAGAGATCGACATACAGGTCCGGCTGGTCCTTGCGCAGCGCCGGCGGCTCGGTACGGGCGTGCAGCATCCGCCAGCCGACCCGGGCCAGGGCCGCATCGATCTCGGCCTGATCCGGGATCTGGCTCGCCTGCACCTCCGGCCCGAAGCCCCAGAGGTTGACCAGCGGGCCGACGGTGATGTCGAAGGCGCCGTCGGTCAGGGCACTGACCGCGAGTGCCCTGCCCACCAGCCCCGCCAGCTCGGCAGAGACCGAGAACCAGTCCGTGGTCTCGGCGGCATTGAAGCGCGAGAGCTCCGAGTCTGCCTGGTAGGTGGACATGCGATCGTTCACCTGCGCCAGCACCCGAGCGATCTCCTCCGCCAGCGCGACCTGATCCAGGGCTTCCGGTAGCGGCGGACGCGGGATCTGCACGCTCCAGGTGGTGCCCATGGTGGCCCCCGCCAGGGTCAAGGTCTCCTCGCGTGGCCCGCAGGCGGCCAGCAGCATGGACAGCAAGGTGAGCAGGACCGGCAGGGCGAGGCGGCCACCTGACCGCGGGCGACGGCAGAGGATCAGGGCCATCGGGGACATGGGCTTCGGACAGTGGTTGTGCGCGGGTTTCGTGACGGCGGCGTCGGCCTTGAGGTCGACACTTAGGCGATTTCTGTCCACAAACATGCCGCCTGGCTTGTCTTTTCGCCCGCCTTCTGCGTCGCAGGAGCGGGCGCAGAGCTCGACTATGCGCCCGCTGCCGCTCCTTGAAGGCGAGCGAAAATCCCGCGCCATTCGGTATGCCTGTTTCCGGCAATCGCCCTATGGGGCCGGGCAACGGCTGGCGGGGCCGACCGGAGCTGCTTGGATCGGCACCACCGCTGGACATCCGGGACCGCGTCGCCCATGCTGCGCGCCGATCGATGCAGCACCCAGGACACCGCAACCGAGATGTACAAGCTGGTGGTCTCAGATCTGGACGGCACGCTGCTGCGGCCGGATCACCGCCTCGGCGATTATACGCGGGGCGTGTTGCGCCGCCTGCGCGAGGCGGGCACGGAGCTGGTGCTGGCCTCCGGGCGGCACCTCATGGACATCCGCGTGCTGGCACGGCTGCTCCCTGACCGCGCCGACGAGCACCGCCGTGCGGGCGGGCTCCCCGCCGCGACGACCACCAACCCGGGCGAGGGCGGCTACCTCATCAGCTGCAATGGCGCCGCCGTCAATGCCACCGACGGCCGCCTGATCCA
This sequence comes from Chromatiaceae bacterium, assembly GCA_028277905.1. Taxonomy (GTDB): domain Bacteria; phylum Pseudomonadota; class Gammaproteobacteria; order Chromatiales; family Chromatiaceae; genus Thiohalocapsa. The sequence goes on from JANQFI010000148.1 coordinate 6,371, forward strand.
GGCCACCTGCCTGGGCCAAGGGCCGCTGGACTTCTTGCTCCGGGACCCGCTGTTCCGCGGCGTGCACACCAACCTCTTTCTCGCCGAGGCCTGGCTGGTGGAGTGGGCCGAGCCGAGCCTGCTGCGCTACCACCAGGAATCGGGCTTCCGCTACCAGGTGGTGGACTTCGCCGCGCTCGACGGCCCGAGCGTGCTCAAGCTCTTCTACTATGGCGAGCACGACCAGCTGGTGGCATTGGAAGCCGAGATCCTCGCCCGCCACGGCGACGCGCTCGGCACCACCTTCTCGCTGCCGCAGACCCTGGAGGTGATGGCCGCCGGGATCAGCAAGGGCACCGCACTCAGCCGACTGCTGCGGGACTTAGGCCTCAGGCCCGCCGAGGTCGTCTGCTACGGCGACGGACCCAACGACCTGGAGATGCTCCGGCTCATCGCCGACGGCGGCGGCCTCGCGCTGCTGATGGACAACGCGGTCAGCCGCTTGCACGCGGCACTGCCCGAGCTGCCGCGCATCGGCAGCAACGCGGACGAGGCGGTGGCGCGGCACCTGGAGGGGCTGCTGGCGGACGGACTGCTTGGCGCCGAATGGGATGCGGCCAGCCGCCGTTCGACCTAGGCCCCCCTGCACCACAAACCAGCATGACGCTCCGAGTCACCCCCGACATCGCCATCCACGAGGACGAGCTTTCCGAGCGCTTCGTCCGCGCCCCCGGTCCC
>JANQFI010000178.1 GCA_028277905.1 Chromatiaceae bacterium
TGAGCCCGGAGGAGCGTCAGGAGCATGTGGTGAAGGTGCTCGGCAAAGCACTCCGAGAGATGAGGCAGCGAGACTGGGAGAAGGCCCGTGAGCAGGGCGGCGTGACCCGTCCCCGGTGTTAGTTCCAGATCCTATGTCCGATTCTCGATTCCGTCGAGGATCGGCGAGTGCGTTGCCCGGAGCGGAGCGGAGGGCGGCGCACTCGCCGCCGGCGCCGGCGGCCGGTAGCCCAGCGCCGTGTGCGGCCGCCGGGTGTTGTAGTGCTGGCGCCAGCGCTCCGTGAGCACCTGCGCTTCCTTGAGCGTGTAGAAGATCTCTCCGTTGAGCCACTCGTCGCGCAACCGGCCGTTGAAGCTCTCGCAGTACCCGTTCTCCCAGGGGCTGCCCGGCTCGATGAAGAGCGTGCGGCAGCCCATGCGCGTGAGCCACGCCCGCAGATCCTTGGCGACGAACTCGGGGCCATTGTCTGAGCGGATGTGCTCGGGCACGACGGCGCGCTCCGTCATCACCGCGGCCAGTCGGCACAGCACGGTCTCCGAGTTCTGCCGCCGGCCAACGTCGATCGCCAGGCACTCGCGTGTGAACTCATCGATCAGCGTGAGCAGCCGCAGCGGCTTCCCATCGTGCGTGCGGTCGAAGACGAAGTCGTAGGACCACACATGGTTGGGCCGCACCGGCCGCAGCCGGATGCAGCTGCCGTCGGTCAGGTACAGGCGCCCGCGTTTGGGCTGTTTCGCCGGGACCTTGAGCCCCTCGCGCCGCCAGATGCGCAGGACGCGCTTGGGATTCACGTGCCAGCCTTCCTCCTCGCGCAGGAGCTGCGTGATGCGGCGATAGCCGTATCGGCCGAACTCGCCGGCCAGTTCGATGATGCGCTTGGTGAGCGGTGTCTCGTCGTCGCGCACCTGCGGCAGATACCGCTGGGTGGATCGCGACTGGCCGAGCAACCGACAGGCGTGGCGCTCGGAGACCGGGAACTTGGACGTGGCCCGCAGGACGGCCTGGCGCCGCCGCTGCGGGCTTAGAAGTTTCCCGACGCCGCGTCTTTCAGGATCGCGATGTCGAGGTCCTTCTCGCCCAGCAGTCGCTTGAGCTGCGCGTTCTCGCGCTCGAGCTGCTTCAGGCGCTTGGCCTGATCGACCTGCAACCCGCCGAACTCCTTGCGCCAGCGGTAGTAGGTCTGGACGTGGATGCCCAGCTTCTTGGCGACCTGCGCCACGGGCAGGCCCTTGGCCAGTTCGACCTCGCCTTCGCGCAGCAGCCGGATGATCTGCTCCGTCGTGTGTGTTCTGCGTGCCATCTCGTTCC
>JANQFI010000229.1 GCA_028277905.1 Chromatiaceae bacterium
CCTTCACCCGCAAGCCGCATCGGTGAAGCCTGTTCGGCTGGACATGGATCTTCTCATCGCCGCCATTGCCTTCGACCACGGACTGGCCATCGCCACCAGATGCCGTAGGCTGGGTTGAGCTTGCGAAACCCAGCTTCGAGGGGCTGACGGCTCTGCGAATGCCGGGTTTCGTTCCTCAACCCAGCCTACGGGGCTTCATCCACCTGAAGGCAAAGCTGATCTTCCTGCCTACGCCGATGCGCCGGATCAGCGAAGCTGGTCGGCACCCTGATCCCAAGCACGGAGACGCCGGCGGGTGTTGCGCGTTGCGCAGCGCGCTACAATGACCCATGATCAAGTCGTTTCGACACAAAGGGCTTCGGCGCTTCTATGAGACCGGCTCGGTGGCGGGCATCCAGGCGAAGCACGCCAAGCGGCTCCGAGTACAGCTCGCCGCACTCGACACCGCGACCTGCATCGAAGACATGGACCTGCCGGGTTTCGGCCTGCACCCACTGAAAGGCCAAGCCAGGGGCCGTTGGTCCATATCCGTGAGCGGCAATTGGCGCCTAACCTTCGAGCTGCGGGACGGCGACGCCCATGTGCTCGACTACGAGGATTACCACTAATGGCAATGCACGACCCGCCCCATCCCGGTGACTTCATCCGCGAGGTCTATCTCGAGCCCTTCGCGCTCACCGGGCGGCAACTCGCCGCAAAGCTCGATGTGTCCGCCTCGACGGTGTCACGGCTGCTGGCCGGCACCAGTGCCGTCAGCCCGGAGATGGCGCTGCGGCTCGCCAAGACCCTCGGCCGCTCGGCCGAGAGCTGGCTGCTCATGCAGCACCATCACGACCTCTGGCAGGCGCGTCGGCGGGTGGACCTGAGCCGCGTCGAGCCGATACACTTCGATGCCGCCGGACCGACCAACGGCGGACCCAGAGCGGCCTAGCCGCAACGTGGACAGGCGCAGCGCCTTCCACCGAACGCATCGACGCACCCGAGATCCAGAGGATAGAGGATAGGAAATCCAAGCCGCCCTGAGGTTCCAGCCCGGCGCCGGTAGCGGAGTTCTGGATGTGATGTCAAGACCCGGAAGCATGGCGGAGCGAACTCGCGCGACGCTCGTGGCAGGCCGAAGCGGCGTGCTGGAGCGGGCTCGGGGTCATGCCGGACGGGGGCAAGACGAAGGCGCTCGGCACCGCCTCCCGCAGGAGACGGCGGCTACCAGGAGACGCGCTGATCGAATTCGACGTCGGGCTCGGGCTGGCCGAGGAGGTCCCAGTGCGGCATCGGCCCGGGATCATCGTCCCAGGCGGGCGGTCCGCGGGCGGGCGAGATCGGGGGCGGGCGGGGTGGCTCACCGATGTGGGTGAGGATCTGCGCGACGGGCGCGGCCTCGGTGATGAAGGCGATGATGCGCATGTCCGCGCCGCAGTTGGGGCAGACC
>JANQFI010000239.1 GCA_028277905.1 Chromatiaceae bacterium
CGCCGCGACCCGCACGAAAACGACCGCGACCGCAGCGCGTCGCCTACCTCGAACCGATGGCGGCTTAGCGGGGGTGGACGGAACGATGATCAAGGCCCTTTTGTCGAGCGCACACTAGATTCCTACAATCTTTTTGAAACGCCAAAACGGGCGACCCTCGGCTGGGTGCCGACATCGACGTTGCCGGAGTCCTATATGTTTGCTTGGGAGCTTCGGAATATAGCGATATCGGGACTACCCGACCTGGATAAGATTGATCTGATGCAAACGCTCTGCTCTATGCATGTGCTTCGCACCCTTTGCTGTGAGGCAGCAAGACAAGATTCCACATCGAAACAGACACCCGGATTTTTCGGTAGTTTTGCCTGGATGCTTTGCTCTTTGGAGTCAGGTTCGGGGTCCGCAGAGCGCAAACTCGCTCAAGCGTCCTTTGCCGCCGTTGAAGGCCTTTTGTTCCGCGTTTTGTTGAGAAAGTATGAAAGCGCGGGCAAGGAGTCAGGGAGTCTCAACGAGGCTCGGAAGCACGGCTTCGAGATTTTTCGCCGCCTAGGGAAACAAATTGGCCTCGTCGTCCCCCGCACAGGCAAAGGCCAACGCTTCGTCTTGCCGCCCCACCTGTTGCGGTTCCTCGTCGCTGCCGTGCTCCGCCCCGGGGAGCGCATCCGGCTGAACCGGTTCTTCGAGCGGGTGTTCGCTCACTACGGGATTGCCCTCGGCGATCGGCAGATGGCCGTCGCGCTGGCTTGGGACGGCGCGCAGGGGCATGACTTCGCCGTCGCCGCCGATACCCAATGGATTGAGGAAACCCTGCGGCAGGGAGGGCTGCTAGTGGAGCTGTCGGATGCCGTCTCCATCGTCCAGAACCCGACCGGGCCGTCGCACGGTGCCTGATGTCGCGCAGACGGCTGCCGAGGTTTCCGCGACGGGTGCTCGGGCAGGACCTATAGGGGTCTGCGCCTTGGCTGCGGAATACCGCCCGCCGTTCAACGTGACCGGCCCGGTGCTGGCGCTGGTGGCCGAGATCGCCGAGCGTATTGGCCGTATCTCGGCGCTGCGGGAGCCGGAGGCGAACCTGCGACTGCGCCGGATCAACCGCATCCGCACCATTCAGGGCACGTTGGCGATTGAGGGCAGCGGCCTGACCATGGCGCAAGTCACTGCGATCCTGGAGGGCCGGCGCGTGCTCGCCCCGCCGCGGGAGATTCAGGAGGCCCGCAATGCGCTGTCGGCCTACGACCGCCTCGGCGCTTGGACACCAAGCCGGGAAGCAGACCTGCTGGAGGCCCATGGCCTGCTGATGGAGGCTCTGATGGATGAGCCGGGGCGCTACCGCCGCGGCGGCGTTGGGGTGATGGCCGCCGATGCGGTAGTGCATGTGGCACCGCCTGCGCATCGAGTGCCCGGACTGATGGCGGACCTGCTGGGCTGGCTCGAACGGGGCGAGGACCACCCGCTAATTGCAAGCAGCGTGCTGCACTACGAGCTGGAGTTCATCCATCCGTTCGCCGACGGCAACGGCCGCATCGGCCGGCTGTGGCAGACCCTCGTGCTGAGCCGCTGGCGGGGGCTGTTCGCTGACCTGCCGGTGGAGACTATGGTGCATGCGCACCAGCATGCCTATTACCAGGCGATTGCGGACAGCACCCAGGCGGCCTCCGCGACCCCGTTCATCGGGTTCATGCTCGAGATGATCCGCGCCGCCCTCGATGACCTCGACGACATGACGCGAGCGTCGGCGGGCGCCCCCCCGGTCGGCGAGACCGAACAAGTAACCGAACAAGCAACCGATCAAGTTGCGCGGCTGATCGACGCGTTGGGCGGCGATACCTGCTCCGCCAAGACCCTGATGCAGCGGCTGGGACTGCGGCATCGGCCGTCCTTCGTAGACGCCTATCTGCGCCCGGCGCTGGACGCCGGTGTCGTCGCCATGACGGACCCGGAACATCCCCGCAGCCCACGGCAGCGCTATCGGCTGACGCCACGGGGCCGCCGGCTGCTGGGGGACCGACCACAGGAGCAAAGGAGCCCATGAACCTCTTCATCGATGACTTGGGCCGCTATCTGAAGCAGGAGTGGGACCGGGTGCTGCGGTCCGGCAGCGGCGCCCGCGAGGCGCGTTTTGTGGTCCAGAGCCTGGAGCCCGCCGGCACGCTGGAGCTGTTCAACGCGCTGGACGCCCATCGACGCGCGTGGGAGCAGCACATCAACCTGACCTGCTATTTTCGCGTCGCAACCGGCCTCTGGAAGGCCTGGGCGGATGCCGGCGCGGGCGATGCCTCGGCGCAAGCATTGCTGGCAAAGGGCTGGGTCGATGAAGACGATAAGCTGACCTGGTATCGCAACCGGACGGCCGCCGATGAGCAGGGCGATGGGCTGGTGGTGGTCTTGGTCGGCCTGAACCACGCGACCGACCAAGGCGGCCTGGCGGACTTCCACCAAGTGGATGAGCATCGGCTGCTGCGCGCCCTCGGCGGCAGCTTCCAGCCCTGGCTGCAACGCCTCTGCGAGGGTCTGAGCCTGAGCCCCTCGGATACCGAGCTGGCGCGCTTCGATGCGGTGCTGAAGCAGCTGTTCGCGCTGCGCCCGCTGCGGCTGGCGCGGCTGGCGGCGTTCCTAGAGGCCTTGGCAGCACAGGGGAGCTGCTACAGCCTCTCGGAGCTGCGCGAGCGGTTCTTCGCCGCGCTGCCGTTTTGGGACCTGCCGCCGCTGCTGCCCGATGCGGCCAAGGGCCTGCCCACGGACCGACAGGCCGTGAAGGCGCTGAAGGCCCTGGACGCCTTTTTCACCCACGAGACCTTGAAGTCGCCCGCGGGCCAGAAGAAAGTCTTGCGCAAGCTGGAACCTTGGCTCGCGTCGGACGAATTCACGCTGCCGCTTAAGGTCGACGGCAGCCCGGAGTTCACGGGCCGTGACGACTATCGCGGTTGTCTGGAGGCGTTCATCGCGCAGGCAGACCCGCATGCGCGGGAGCGGCTGCTTCGGGTCGACGGATTGCCAACTACACGGGCGTTGGGCACAACCCGAAGAAGCGGTGACCCGCCACCTCCTCGGGACACAGTCCTCGGCTTCTCGGGGTTCGCCTTCACGGCACTGGTGCGCGGCGTTTGGGATGCGTTGTGTGAATTCGGTGGGCTGGACGACGACGATGCGAGCTGGCCCTGGCTGCACCTTGCCGGCATTCAGATCGAGCTGGAGGCCTTCCATCACGACCTCAGCGGCGACGAGGAGGCCGGGGATGGGCCGGAGCTGCAGGCGCGGCGGCTGCTGCGCGGCTGCCTCGGCGGCCTGGAGCGCTTCTTCGCGGACATGGCGCTGCGGCTGCCGGCCACCGATACCGAGGCGGAGCAATTGCCATCGGCCTGGAATCGACCGGTACCGATCACGCTGGACGTGCGGCTGGACGCGCTGGAGCTGGTCCCCGTCCGCGGCGGCAAGCGGCCCTTCTTGCAGTTCCGGGTCCGGATCGCGGATGATGACAAGCAGATCCCGGTCGCCAACGCCTATCGCTGGTATCTGGAACCGACCCAGCCCGAGCGCGTCCGCACCGACTGCGCCGAGCGGGTGCGGGCACTGTGGGATTCGGAGTCGCATGCCGACCGGCTGCTGCCGGCCTATCAGGTCGACCCGGTGGGCCTGACCGCCATGTACTTCGCCGCCGATGCGGAGGAGGCGAACCGGCTGCTGAGCCAGGCCATGACCAAGCTGGCGCTGTTGCACCTGCGCGACGGGCTGGACAACTACAACCTGGACCCGAGCCTGCGCTCCGCCGCAGGTCAGCTGAGCGAGGCGTACCGCGACTGGCTGAAGCACTGCGTCGCCGAGGATGAAGGCACCGATGCCACCGCCGGCTACTTCAATGCGCTCCTCGACCGCCAGCCCGCCCTGCAACAGGCCTACGAGCACTTGGCCAAGCTGGTGCTGGACCCCGCGCTGCTCGGCGCCTCGGAGCTGCTGCGCCGATTCTACAAGGCGTTCCTGATCGTTGATGACGAAGCGCGGCCGAACGACGCCTATCTGCCGCACGCGGTGGCCTGGGGCCTGAGTCCGGCGGTGCTGGAACTGTCGGCGGCGCAGACGCGCTTCCTGGCCGACGGCTTCCCGGAGGCGGTGGCAGAGCTGGTGCGCGGTGGCAAGGCCCGTGGCACCGCGGTGCTGGACCGGTTGCTGGACCTGGCCCGCATCCAGCGTCCGCTCACGGCGCTGGTGACCAACGCGACTGGCCACCTGTCCACCCGCTGCCGGTCATTCGATCTGCTGCATTGTCTCGGCGACGTGCCGTCGGCGGCCAAGGGGCTGGCGGTGCAGACGCTGTTGCGAGAGGACGACGACGGCGACGAAGAAGGCGTGCGCGATCTGGTGCTGCCCTGCGAGGAGCAGCCCATCGTGCTGAAGGTGCTGAGGCTTTACCGCCAGCTCAATCCCCACGCGCAGGATGGGGTGCGCATCCTGGCGGTGCATGTGCAGGAGCTGCCGACCATCCTCGCCGGCGTGCACCGATTCCTCGCCGAGGTGGCGAAGGACGCCCCTGAGGGCACGGACCCGGCACAGCTGCCGCCGTTCTACTGCACGGTGATGGTCTACTCCACCTCGTCGTCGCCGCTGGCGATGGAGAACGGCCTGGCGCGCTGGCGCGCCGAGGTGGAAGAGGGCTTGAAGGAGGGGCAGCGGCGGCTGGTGCTGACGGTCGGTCACCGCTTCGCGCCGAAGGCACGCATCGTCGAGCTGCTCGGCCGCGAGCGACTGCGCTACGACGTGGCCTTCCTGTTCCATTTCCTGCGCCAGGCCATGGCCGGGCGGGTGGAGTCGGCGGCGCCGTTCGCCATCGATCGGGACGGCATCAGCGTCGACTTTCCGATTGCCGAGTATCCGCGGCCGATTCGCAGCGGTGATCGCGAACGCCGGCAGATGCTGCTCAGCAATCGGCGGCTACGGGTGCAGACCCGCCATTCCGATCTCTCCGCCCGGCTCAGCAAGGGCGGGCATGAGAGCACCGATTTCGTCGTCTACGGCGTCGTGGATTTCGGCCCCTGGCAGGGTGTCGTGACCGAGCTGCATGCCCGCGCCCAATGGGTCGCCTGCATCGATGCCTTTGTCGACAAGTGGCTGGTGGGTGCGGCGGGCGCCGCGACGGACCGGGCCGCTGAGCGCAAGATCGTCGGATTCGAGTCGGGCCTGGGCGCCTACGGCGAGCTGAACCTGACCGTCTCCACTGAACATGACGGGCTGGATGTGCTTCAACGGCGCCTCGCCGGCGCACTGACGGCGGTGCTGCCGCATCAGCCACCCGCCGGGCTGGGCACCATGGCCGAGCGCATCGTCGACGATGCCGAGGCCATCATCGGGCTGGCGTCACTGCGGGCCGTTCTCGGACGCGGCGAGCAGCTGCACGATGTGATCGGCTACGCGGCCATCGCCCGGCTCTGGCAGGCCCCGGACGGGGCGATGACTCAGCTGCTGCCCCTCGATGCCCTGCGCCATTGGTTCGCCGATGCCGCCAGCGGGCAGCGGGCGGACCTGCTGGCGCTGACGCTGACGCTGCGCGGTGACGACCTGCCGCTGGTTCATGCCGCGGTGCTGGAGTGCAAGCTCGGCGGTCAGAACCCGGTGCACAGCGCGGAGGCGGTGGAGCAGGTGTGCGCTACGCTGCGCCATCTGATCCGGCTGTTTGCCCCCCGCAACACCGCCGTGGGCCGGGACTTCGACCGGCGCTACTGGTGGGGGCAGCTGCACCGGGCGATCGCGACCCGGGCGCAGGTGAACCTCCCCGACCTCGAGCTGCAGCGGCTGGATGCGGCCCTGGAGCAGCTCGCGGAGGGGCGTTTCGAGGTTTGCTGGTACGGCCTGACCTTCACGTTTTGGGACAACGTCGCACTGCCGGAGCCGCAACTGACGACCATGCCGCCGCCGGACCTGTCCGGCTGGCCGCTGCAGCCGCCGCCGGACTTCGTGCTGCAGCAGGTGGAGCTGGGGCATGAAGGGCTGGCGAAGCTGTTCGGCGTCGCGAAGCCACAGGCCGCTGTCGGCCCGCAGGGACCGGCGATCTGCCTGCGCCCGGGCGGTGCCGAGCTGGCCCCGCAGCCGCCGGGGCCGGCCGCTGAGGCTACAGATGCCGTCGATGATGCGTGGGATGATGATTCGGCCGAGGAAGATGATGGTGCAGGCGCGGATACGGACACCGACGCCGCCAAGCAGACGCTGGCCGATGACGGCAAGGATGCCGAAACCGGGGCGACCTCAACACCACCTCGCCAAGTCGCCCTGCCGCTCGATGGGCCGGACGCGGCGAGCCTTACGCCGCGAATGGTCTCGGTAGACCAAGTCAGCGGCCAGAGATCGAACGCGCCGAGCCTGGATGGGACGAACGCGACGAAGGCTGGCGCCGACTCCGAGCCGCCGCCGGCGCAAGCACGAGAACCGCGCCCGCAGCCTGGGCCAGCAGTTCATGGCAGCGGCATCGAAGGCGAGACCCAGCCGCCGGCGTTGCCCGAGCGCATCCTGATCGGCACCCGCAAGGGTGGCGATCCGGTCTATTGGCACTTCGGCGACAAGCGCCTGCCGAATCGACACCTGCTGGTCTTCGGCACCTCGGGCTCGGGCAAGACCTATGGCATCCAGTGCCTGCTCGCCGAGATGGCCGCGGCGGGTCTGCATGCGCTGATCATCGACTACACCAACGGCTTCCTGCCGGGGCAGATGCAGGACCGCTTCAAGGCGGTCGCCCTGCCGCGGAGCCACTTCGTGCGCCAGGAGCGTCTGCCGCTGAATCCGTTCCGGCGCCAACGCCAGGTGCTCGACCCCTCGGTGCCGCCCATCGAGGAGGGCAGCTATGACGTGGCGACCCGCATCCAGAGCATCTTTGCCTCGGTTTACGACTTGGGCGATCAACAGGCCGCGGCCCTGGTGCGCTCGCTGCAATCGGGCATCGACCTGGACCCGGCCTTCTCCCTGGATGCTCTGCTGCCGCGGCTGCGCGAGGACAGCAGCCAGGGCGAGACCCTGGCGAACAAGCTGGAGCCGCTGATCCAGGCGCGACCCTTCCGCGAGGGCGCGACCTCGGCCTGGGCCGAGATGTTGGGTGCGCCCACGCACCCGGTGCATGTACTCCAGCTCGCCGGCCTGGCACGGGAGATCCAAAAACTGGTCACGGAATTCGTCCTCTGGGACCTCTGGGACTATGCCCAGAGCAGCGGATCGGAGCAGCGCCCGATCCCGATCGTGCTCGACGAGGTCCAGAACCTGGACCACAACGACGACTCGCCCATCGATAAGATGCTGCGCGAGGGCCGCAAGCTCGGCATTGCGTTGCTGCTGGCGACCCAGACCACCAGCAATTTCAACTCGGCGCAGCGCGACCGACTGTTCCAGGCCGGCCACAAGCTGTTCTTCAAGCCGGCGACCACCGAGACCGACCGCTTTGCGCAGATCCTGGCCCAGGCGACCCCCGGCATCTCCAAGGGCGACTGGGTGAGCCGGCTCGCGCGGCTGGAGAAGGGGCAGTGCTGGTCGCTGGGGCCGGTGCTGCGACCGGACGGCAGCTTCCGCGAGGAGGCGGTGCTGGTCTCGGTTACGGCGTTGGAGGAGCGCCGGTTCGAGGGCGGGACATGATCGACTGGACGCCGTTGCCGCTGAACTTCCCGCAGGACTTTCTGCCGGACCGCGCCCTGCTGGCGCGGCTGCTCTCCTTCGCCGCTGCGGACGGCGGCGGCAGCATGGTCGAGATCGGCGCCGCCACCGGGATCCCGACCGGCCAAAGCACGGGGAAGGTGGAACCGATGATCCACTACGCCCGCGGGATGGGCTTGATCGGTGCCGCGAAGGCCGCCGGGCGCTGGTCGCTGCACCTGACACCGCTCGGCACGCTGGTAATCCGCGAGGACCGCTTTCTCGACGAGCCAGTGACGCTGTGGACCTTGCACCTGCTGCTGTGCCGTCCTGCCCCCGACAGCGATCCCGTGCGCGGCATCGCCGACGCCTGGTTCGCCTTATTTGCCGACGGCGCCTTGCGGCTCGGGCGGGTGTTCAGCCGCGAAGATCTGTTTGGCTTCCTGAACGAGCGCCATGGGGCACTGGGCTACCTGCGGTCCCTGTCCGGCCTCGTGCCACGCAGCTATGTCGAGGCCGCCTGCTTCTGCGCACTCAAGGTACTGACGCCCGAGGACGGCGAGCGCTGGCGGCGGCAACCGGCACCGGTCCAGCGGAACCTGTTCCCGGCTTACAGCGCGGCCCTGTTCGCGGCCTGGGACGCGCTCTTTGCCGATCAGGCCCAGCTGGAGCTCGCCGAGCTGCTCGCGCGCTCGCGGCTGCTGTCCGTGCTCGGCTGGGAGTCCGCGGCGACCGAGCCCTGGCTTGGCTGGATGGTTGAGCGCGGGCTGTTGCGGCTCGATCGGCTCACCGGTGCCGCCGTGGCCCTGCGGCTGGCCGAGACAGGCGCCGTCATCGGCGGGCTCTACGACGAATTGGTCTAGCGCCGGCACAGGCCGGCCGATGTAATCAGCAAGAGGCAAACGGAGGTTTGCGATGCGGATTGGCGACGTCGTTCAGTTTCAAGAACAACGGTTCTTCAATGGCGCGGTCCAGCTCGGCTGGGTGTGCAGCCGGCCGCAATTGGCCGAGGACGCCGCGCGGGCCTTTGTGTTTCATGGTCCGCGCTACCACGGCGGCGATGACGGGTCGGGCCTCGATCAGGCCTATCGGCTTAAGGATACAGCCAGCTTCGCCCACGACCTGCTTACGGCGATGGTCGCGGCGTCTAACGGGCGCGAGGTCAATCCCTATTGGCTCGCGGTGGCCGGCTACGGCTCCGGCAAATCGCATCTGGCCGTCACCGTCGCCACGCTGCTGGCGGACCCTGGCGGGGAGTTGGCAGCGGATGTGCTGGCGCAGACCCGCGCCGCCGATGCCGAGATCGGTGAAGCGCTGGCCGGGCTGCTCGCGGGTCTGACGAAGCCCGTCCTCGTGGTGCCGATCGACGGCTCGCGGCGCTTTCACCTGGGCAGCGAGATCAGTGAAGCGGTGTTTGCCCGGCTGGAGCAGGCCGGCGTTGATGCGGATCCGATCCGCGCCCTGTCGCCGCGGTTTCAGACCGCCGAGCAGTTCGTCGAGCGCAATTTCGCCTTTCGCGCCGACGCCTTCGCCGAGGCCCTGCCCGCCCTGGATGCGGAGGCGATCCGCGCCGCGCTGCGCAGCCAGGACGAGGCGGTGTTCGATGCCGTCGATGGCATCTACGGCCAAGCCAATGGCCACCCGATCCCAATCGAGGGGCAGGAGTCCGTGCAGGACCTGATCGGGGTGTTGTGCGAGACCTACTGCGACGACGATGGGCCGTTCTCGCACCTGCTGCTGCTGTTCGATGAGCTCGGCCTCTATCTTGGCCGCGCCGCTGAGCACGCGGGCCGGGCCGGCGCGAGCGTGCTCCAAGAGCTGTTCCAGGGCGTGCAGGACCATGCCGAGCGGGCGCAGTTCGTCGGCTTCATCCAGTATGAGCTCAAGACCTACCTGAGCCGCTTCGGCGACGCTGACGTGCGCGAGCTGCAGCGTTTCGTGACGCGGTTCGACGGGGCCGACAAATGGTATCTGTCCACGAACCTGGAGACTCTGTTCGCGCACCTGCTGCAAAAGGACGAGGCGCTGCTCGATGACCTCTGGCAACAGGCGGATGCAGAGCGCCTGGCCAAGCAGACTTGGCAGCGGCTTGCACCGGCATTGCCGGGCTTCAACCACCTGCCAACCTGGCGCGACGCAACGCGGTTTGCCCAGGTCATCCACCGCGGCTGCTGGCCGCTGCATCCGCTCGGCGTCTGGCTGCTGACGCGTCAGCAGGATCTGGTGCAGCAGCGCTCTGCGCTGGCCTTCGTCAAGGAGGAGGTGATCGAGCGGCTGCAAGCCAAGCCGGCGCGCGACGGCCAAGGCCTGCGCCAGGTCAGCGCGGCGCAGCTGGTGCTCGACTACATGCTGCCGGAGCTGCAGGCCGCCGAGCGAGCGGTGGGCGGTGGTGTGGTCGAGACCCTTCACGGGATCCTGCAGCGCTTCGATGCGGACCTTGAGCGCCCGCAGCGCCTGGTGCTGGCTGGCGTTGCGGTACTGGAGAAGGTCCGGGTCGGGGCGCAGGAGCGGGCGGTGGCGGACGCACTGCTGTGCGAGGCCACGGGACTTGGGTTGGATCAGGTCAGCGCTGCCGTGGATGCGCTGGCGAGCCCCTTCGGTGCGCTCGAGTGGAACCCGGACCTGCGTCGCTACGAGCTGATCGCCGACGGCGCCAGCCGCGGGCAGTTCGAGCACTGGCTGCGCCAGAAGCGCCAAGGCATCAATGCTGACGGCATCCGGCACCTGTTCGTTCGCCGCGGCTTGACCGATTGTGCGCTGAACGCCGTGCGGCCGAGCTTCGCCAAGCAGCACGACATCCGCACGCCGGATTGGCGCTTCGAGCTGCGACCGGCGTACCTGGGCATCATTGATCAGCTGATCGCGCAGGCCTGCGACGAGTGGCGCGCGGCCACGCTGGCGGACGAGGCCAAAGGCCGGCTGATCCTGCTCTACCTGCATCAAGATGACGATGCGGCGCGGGCCGAGGCGCAGGTCGCGGCGTGCTTGGCCGCGCAGCTGGAGCGTCTCGGGCTGTCGCGGGGGCCGATCTGGGTGGCGCTGATCGAGGATCGGCAGGGACGCATCGGGGAGCACCTGGCGCGGTTGGAGGTGCTCGACGGCACGGCCACCGCGAGCGAGCAGGAGCGATTCCGGCGCTTCCTGGCTGATGAGCAGGCACGCAGCCGTGGCGCGCTGAAGCAGGCGGTGGACGATGCGCTACGCGAGCGTCGCTTTCAGGTTGCCGGCTTCTCGGAGCCACCTTTGGGCCGGCTCAACCAGAGTGCTGATCAGGTCTTCGCCGAAGTCTATCCGAATGTCCTGCCGTTCCCATTCGATGGCTTTGCCACCAGCAACGGCGGCGGTGCCATCGACGCGGTGCGATTGGCCAAGGCGCTGATGGGCGCCCAGGTCAACCTGCCCTGGATCAACGTGCAGCCGGCGCGCCTGAAAAACCGCACCGATGCGGTGATGATGCAGTCCTGGCAGGCGCTGACCTCCGACACAGGGGAGCCGCGCATGCCGCAGCAGCCGGGGATGGCTGCGCTGCTGAACAGGCTCCAGCAGGCCCATCAAGCCGATCCGGCCCGCACGCTGCTGGCCTCGTACCGCAAGGTCATCGCGCCCCCTTACGGACTCAACGCGTCGTCGGCGGCGGTGCTGTTCGGGCTGCTGCTGGCGCTGCGCGACCCGCAGCGGGTCGTCGTGGTCGACGGCGCGGAACTGCTGCCGTCGCAATGGATGGAGCGCGCCTTCATCACCCGGCCGGGGCAGCACCAGCTCGACGAGGCTGCGCTGGGCGCGGCGACCTTGCGGTTCTTCGATGCCGATGCCGAGACGCGCTGGCGGCAGTTCATCGAGGGCTGGTCGGCGACCGAGGGCTTGCAGGAACAGGTCCGCCTGGCGAAGGAGGCCGAGCAGCAGCGCCGGCGCGAGCCTGTGCCGCCGAGCTTGGCGGTGGACTATCAACAACTGTCAGCTCAGGCGGATCAGGCGGCCCGGCAGCTGCTGGAGGCCGAGCACGAGATCGGCAAATGGCTGGACGAGATCGAGCGGGCGGTCCGGCGCGAGAGTGTCCGTCATGCGCTCAAATTCGGCGCCGCCGCGCAGCAAAGGCACGGCGCGATGTCCGCAAGCGGCATCTGGCCGAGGAAGCTGCTCGATGAATGCCAGCGCGTGATCGAGTTTGCCCGCGAGGTCATCGAGCCCGGCATCAGCCACTACACCTTGACGCGAAGCTGCGCCACCGCTCAGCAGGTTTCGGGCTTTCGGGACGAGATGGACACCGAGGCGCGCTGGCTCACCGCGCTGGGCTATGCGTCCGAGGCCGAAAGGCACGACGCCCAGAAGCGCCAGGTGATCCAGTCTGTCGAGGCCCGCGCCGCCTGGCAGGACACGCTCGCCCGCTGCCAGGACTTCCCGCGCCAGCCGAGCCCGCGGGCATCCACGCCGGTGCAGGAGCTGATCGACGAGATCAAGCAGGGCGAGGAGCTGCTTGCGACGCTGCGGACCATCCCGCAGCAGGTCTTGTCAGACGCCGAGAAGCAAGCGCGCCAGGCGGATATCTCCCGACGCCAAGCCGTGCTGAAGGAGGCCCTTGATGCGCGCAACGCGGCCCTGATCGCCCTCGACGATCTGTCGATCCTGGGCGTGGAGGCGCTCGTCGAGGCCGCCGCCGAGGTCGAGCGGGTGCGGTTGCTCTTCATCGGCCGCCGCGACGAGGAGCAGATCAACGACCTGGCTAACCTGCTCAGCCGGATCAAGGCGGACATGGGCGCATGGGACGCCGGCGAGGTCGGCGTCGAGCGCCTCTCCGAGCTGCTGACCGAGCAGATCGGCCATCAGCTGGCCGAGCTTCAGATTTGGCTGGAGCAGCAGGACATCGAGCCCCCGCCGCAATGGGACCTGGAGACCATCTACCGGGCACTGGCGGCCGAGCGGGTAGCCGCCGCGCGACGGCGCTCCGCGGATTGGTTGCGGCCCCGGCTGCTGACGGACGACGATATTGCCCGGGTGGATCAGGCCCGCTGCGCATCGCTGGAGCAGGAACTGGCGAGTGCCCCGGGATACCTGGCGCAGACCGACCGCGCCGCTGTGGACCGGCAACTCGCGCTGCTGCGCGACCGTCTGGCGACGCTGGCCGAGCAGGTACGGGTGGCTCAGGTCGCGAACTGGAAGCAAGAGCTCGCGGCCGTGGCCGCACCTTCGGCACTGGACCGCGCCGAGGCAGAGACGCTGCTGCGGTTGCTGGAGCACCCGCCCTGTGAGTTGAAGCCGGACGAGACTGCCTGGCAGCGCAGCGCTAGGGATCAGCTGACCACGCATCTGGATGCATTGAGCCTGGACGATCTGGTGGCCCGTATCAAGCGGTTGTCGGCGCCCATGCGTGCGGCGTTGTTCGAACGGCTGTCGTCGCTGAGGGCAAATCTTTAGCCTCCATCTGGCTCAACCGAGGTCGGCCATTGCAACTCCACCAGTCGAGTCAGAACACCATCGGCAAGGTTGTCGCCGACAAGCTTTATCTGCACGTCGACGCACTTCCGGCACAGGCGGATAGCCTGGAGATGGATGGGCTGCTCGAGGCCCTCGCCGCCGCGGAAGCCTTGGCCCAAGTCCGCCGGGGCCAGCACTTCAATCTGATCCGCGTGGAGGCGTCCGGCAACACGCTGGCGTTGCTGCACTATCCGGGCTTCGCGGACGACCCCTTCCCTGCGCTGGCGGCGAGTTGGCGGGTGGATCTGGACGCCGGCACGGTGGGGTTCCGCACTTATGCGGACTCGCTGAATCCGCCGATCCTGCACCGCAAGGAGCTGCTGCTGGCGGCGGACGATCCGCGGCGGGCGGGCTGGGCGGGGCTGACCGCGGCCTGCGAGTCGGTGGGGCTGTTCGATGATCCGCGGCGCATCGGTTACCGGCGCCAGTGGGCGCAGCTGGTGCGCGAGCGGGGCTATCGCGTAGTGGATCATGCGCTGGTGCCCATCGGCAACGACGAGGGCGCTGACACTGGCGCTGACTTGGATGCCCCCTTGGGTGTCCAGGACGACGCCGAGCACGACTGGCTGCCGGGCCCGGAGGGCTGGTCGGCCGCACGCCATCGCACGGCGCTCTCCCGCTACGGTTTCTCGGCGCCGATCCAGTCCCTGATGCGCCATGGGCTGCTGGACGGCTCCTGCACCCTGTTCGACTACGGCTGCGGCCGCGGCGACGATCTGCGGGGGCTGCGCGAGAACGGCCTGGCGGCGCAGGGCTGGGACCCGTACTACGCGCCGGATGAGCCCGTGGTCGATGCGGACATCGTCAATCTGGGCTTCGTCATCAATGTCATCGAGGACTTCGATGAGCGGCTGGAGGCGCTGCTGCGGGCCTGGTCGCTGGCGCGCACGGTGCTGGTGGTCTCGGTGATGTTGGCGAACCAGAACGACCCGCGCGGGCAACGGTTTCGCGATGGCGTGATGACCCAGCGCGGCACCTTCCAGAAGTACTACGCCCAGGCCGAGATCAAGGCGTTTCTGGAAGAGGTCCTGGACGAGGAGGCCATCCCGGTGGCGCCCGGCGTGCTCTACGTGTTCCGCGACAAGGACGCGGAGCAGCGTCTGCTGCTGAACCGCTACCGGCGCCGTCGCAACCTGCTGCGGGCGCCGTCGGCGCACCTGCGTCCGCCTGCTGGCGACAGGCCGGAGCCGCGCAAGCGCGACCGGGCCGCGGAGCGTTACGAGTCGCACCGCGAGCTGCTGGAGCGCCTCTGGGCGCTGCGCCTGAGCCTGGGCCGCCCGCCAGACAAGTCGGAGATCGCCGACCTGCCTGCGCTGACCGAGGCCTTCGGCTCCGTTGGGAAGGCCCTGCGCTTCATCGAGGCCCACAAGGCCGCGGAGTCCGGCGCCGAGTCCGTGACCGGCTTGCTGGACAGGTCGGCACAGGCGCGGCAGGAGGACCTGCTCGTTTACTTCGCGCTGGACCAGTTCGGCCGGCGCAAGCCCTACAAGCACCTGGAGCCCGGCCTCAAGCGCGACATCAAGACCTTCCTGGGCGACTACGGCAACGCCCGCGCCGAGGGCCTGGCCCTGTTGATGCGCATCGCGGATGTGGATGCCATCGAACAGGCCTGCCGAGCCGCCGCCGAGCACGGGCTCGGCTGGCTGGACCAGACCGACACGGACGACGAGGACGCACCCGCCGACACGGAGGCCGAGCCGCGCCGCCGCGCCACCTCGCTGACCCTGAGCTCGCGGCTGGTGGAGCAGCTGCCCGCGCTGCTGCGCACCTACGTCGGCGCCGCGTCCGCTGCCTATGGCGACTACCGGAACGCCGATCTGGTCAAGATCCACATCGGCAGCGGCAAGCTGACGCTGATGCGCTTCGACGACTTCCACGGCCAGCCGCTGCCGCTGATGCTGGAGCGGGTAAAAATCAAGCTGCGGGAGCAGGACGTCGAGCTCTACGCCTATGGCGGCGAGTATCCGCCACCGTACCTGTACTGGAAGTCCCGCTTCCTCAATGAAGAAGATCCGGGCTATCCAGACCAGCTCGCCTTCGACGAGTCGCTGGACGCGCTGGGCCTGTTCGATCTTTCCGGGTTTGGACCGCCGGCAGCGGACCTGGATTCGACGCTCAGGCGACACCGCTGGAAGATCGAGGGCTTCACGCTGAGGCGGGGGCGCTGGAAGCCCGGCCTGGATGACCCCTGCGGGCGATTTCTCACCTATCGCGACCTCATCGAATGCGGCGAGACCCAGCAGGCCACCGGCATCGCGAACCTGCCGGAGCAGATCGAGAGCTACGACGCCCTGCTCGCGCTCGCCGAGCAGGTGCTGGACCCGGTCATCGACTGGTTCGGCATGATCCGGCTGACCTTCGGCTTCTGCTCGCCGGCGCTGGCGCGCAGGATTCCGGGGCGCATCGATCCGAAGCGCGACCAGCATGCGGCCCACGAGGGCAACCGCCTGGGCAACCTGGTGTGCGATCGGCTCGGCGCCGCGGCGGACTTTCTCGTCACCGACGAGGACATGCGCGAGGTCGCCCGCTGGGTGGCTCGCAACACGCCCTTCGACCGGCTGTACTTCTACGGCAACGACTTGCCGATCCATGTGAGCTTCCACCCCGAGCCACACCGGCAGGTGGTGATCATGCGGGCAACGGCGGCCGGTCGTCTCGTCCCCCGTGTCGTTTCCCGAGACGCTCTGTAGCTCACTGGCGTCGTCGCGGGAGCTGGCTTAGGCTCGGGCCAAGCGATTGTTGCGCGACCGTTGATTGGACCGGTTCTCTTACTGACCAATGCGGGAAATCTCGTCCGCTGACATGCCGCCGACCGAACCGCACTTTCGATTCGTCGCATTAGATACTGTCCTTTCCCCGTCGCTCAGCAAAGCCTCAAATCCCAGACCTCCCGAAATCGAGCGGAAAGCGACCAGAATATTGGACAATTTTCAGCCACATCACTGGATTGGGGTGAGCGGCACTTATTATAAAACAGTCACTTATCAATTTTCGTTTGCCGCAAATCGTCCAATATTTAAAAATATTTAATTAATTCAAAGCATTACAGTATTTTTGGACAGTGTGTCCGGGAGGTGTGAATCCCAGACTATCCCCGTCCTTCCCGCGAGACGCAGCAACCTCTGCCCGTCTTATGGGAGCCGTAGAACACAAACGACGGAGACTGTCATGCCCAACCGCGTCCTTCGCCTGCCGACCGTCCTCGAGCGCACCGGCTACAGCCGCTCCCGGCTCTACGCCCGCATCAGCGACGGGCTGTTCCCTCGGCCGATCTCGCTCTGGCCGCGGGTGGCAGCTTGGCCGAAGCACGACGTGGACGCCGTGATTGCCGCGCACATCCGTGAGATCGCAGACGCAGAGCTGGCGCAGTTGGTCTCTGAGATCCACAGCCAGCGGTCGACCTTTGGGCTCGACGGAAAGGCATCCGCCCCGGCAGCGGCGCATCAAGCCTCGGCGGCCGAGCGCCTCTTTCCTCTTATTCGCAGCCTTACTCGCCGGTGCGCGTCCTTCGCGCGCGTCACCGGTCGGCTGCACCTGCAACCTGATGCATCCGAGGTCTGCCGATGGACGCAGAGCTCCTGCTCGGCCGCCTGGACGGGGTCATCCGCACTGGCGAGGGGCGCTGGTCGGCGCGCTGTCCCGCGCATGAGGACCGTAGCCCTTCGCTGAGCGTTCGCGTCGACGGCGACCAGTTGCTGTTCCATTGCCACGCTGGATGCGCGCCGGAGGATGTGCTGGCGGCGGTGGGGTTGAGTTGGTCCGACCTGTATGCCGATCGCTGGGAGGCCGCCTACCGCATCGCCTGTGGCGAAGGTGCGCATCAAGCCCGACGCGAGAAGCAGCGGCGGGAGCTTGTCAACGGCATCGACATGGCCGTGGAGCGCATGATTCTGCGCATCGCGGCGTCGGATCTGCGCGCCGGGCGCTCGCTGACGATCGAGGACCGTGGTCGTGTGGAAGTGGCGCGGCTGCGGGTCGAGGCGGCGAACGCGGAGCGGCAGCGGTGAATGCGCCTGAGCAAGGGTTCACCGATGCCCTGGACCCGGCGCTGCTGGAGCAGCTTGCCGGGGACGAGCCCTCAGATTCGAGCTGGCCGGAGCCGCAGCCTATACCGCCGCGCGGTGATGTCGGCGAGGCGGCGCCTTTCCCGCTTGCGTTGCTGCCGCCGGCGCTGCAGTCGGCGGTGCGCGAGGTGGCGCGTTTCAACAAGATCCCGGAGGCGAGCCCGGCGCTGGTCGGGATCGGCACCCTGGCCACCGCGATCGGCAAGCGGGCACTGGTGGTGGGACGCGAGGGGCTTATGCATCATCCGGCGCTGTTCTTAGTGGGCATCGCCGGCAGCGGGGAGCGCAAGAGCCCTGCGTTCCGGGCAATGACCCAACCGTTGGAGCACTGGGCCATGGAGACGGAGCCCGAGTGGGAAGTAAACGCCCGACGTGCGCGGGCACGCAATGCCGCCGTGGACAGCGAGATCGCGAAGCTGAAGCGACGCAAGGATTCGGACCTGGAAGAGACCGCGAAGCAGATCGAGCAGTTGGACGCGGAGCGGCTGGCGGTACCGCCAGCGCCGCGATTGTTCACCACCGACTGCACCGAGGAGCGGGTGTTCCAAATGCTGCACGAGCGCCAAGGCGCGTTTGCGGTGATGAGCGGAGAAGGTCGACCGGTGTTCGATGCGATCCTGGGCAAGTACTCGGGGGATGGACGCACCGGGGACGCGGTGTATTTCGCCGGCATCAGCGGCGACACGATCAGCCGCGACCGGGTCGGCAGTAGCGATGGCGGTCCGGAAGAGCGGGTGATCCGTCGCCCCTGCCTGAACGTCTGTGTGATGGTGCAGCCAGACAAATACCTGGAGGTCGCGGCAAACCCGGCGTTGCGGGCGTCCGGGGCTTTGGCTCGAATCTGGCCGGCGTGGTTGCCGTCGATGGTGGGTCGGCAGCATGAGCGGCTCGACGAGCCGGGAATGGATGGTGATCGACTGGCGCCATACTCTGCCTTGGTCCTCGATGTGCTCAGACATCTGCCTGACCAGGATCGGCATGGGCGTTCCATTCCGCACCAAGCCAGGCTGAGTTCGGAGGCCACTGAGGTTCGTGTCGATCTGCACAATGAACTCCAAGACCGAATGGGCGACGGCGGCGACCTCGCAGACATGCGGGACGTCGCGGCGAAGGCCGTCACGCAGATCTGCAAGCTGGCCCTGGTGCTGCACGTCGCAGCAAACCCCGGCGTCTTGCGACAACCACACAGCGTGATCGATGTCGCCATCTGGATCGCAGCGCACTGCATCGGCCTATGGTTCCTCGACGAAGCCGTTCGCGTGCAACGCGCGGCGCTCGAAGACCCGCTGCTGGAGACGGCGCGGCGCACGCTGGCTTGGCTCTGTCGCAGACACGACGCGACTGTTACAACGCGGACGCTGAGCCTCTATGGGCCGAGGCCGAGACCGGATGCGAAGGTAGCCTCCGCGGTTTTGGAACTGCTCGAAGACCTCGGTTGGCTACGTGCAGCGACGGTGCCTGGGCAGCGCAAGCCGCGATTCCGGATCCACCCAAAGCTGCCAGATCTGCAAGACAAGCGAACAGCGTGTGGTTGACCCCGTGGCCGTCACAGTGACCCTGGACTTGGAAGGCGAGCCGAAAAAACTGTCCCAGGATCTCCCACGTCAATCCAAAACCGGTGGCGTACCTTAGCCGCGACGGACGGCTACCAAACGGCTACCAGAGCGGACAAATCAGGAAACGGCTACCGCGAGGATCTCACTAAGCTTCTGTTTTTATGGAGCTGGCGGACGGATTCGAACCGACGACCTGCTGATTACAAATCATATTACCCTAGCATCCCCTTCGTTCGCGCCTGTTCTGGTGTGTTCGCTTCTGTCCGATTTATACTTGTCTGATCATGCCTCTAAGGTTATCATCTGTTTGTTCCTGTCCGTAATCGTTCACGGTTGATCACCGATGACCGCCGAAAACTAGGGACAAACTAGGGACAGGATTCGACTCACCGACTCCGAGGCGACAATGGCAACGATCACGACGAAGACCCTCCGGGGCATGGCGGACGGCAAGAAGTCAGAGAGCTTGGGCCGGGGCGCCGGGACGATCATGTTCTGGAAGCGCTCGGGGCGAACCCGTGTCTTCTTCCGCTACACCGGGCCGGACGGCAAGCAGCAGGATTTGGCGCTTGGCCTCTACGACGAAGACGGCAGAGGCGGGCTGACCCTCGCACAGTCGCGAGACAAGGCCCGCGAACTTTCAAAGCTCTATCAGTCGGGCACGAAAGACCTGCGCGGCCACCTAGCCCAGCAGGAAGCCGAG
>JANQFI010000334.1 GCA_028277905.1 Chromatiaceae bacterium
CGCACCGGCGCCGGCCTCTACGTGCCGATCCCGCCGCAGGACGAGGTCATCTGCTCGCGGGTCCTGCCGGGCTTTCAGTTCCGGCTCGCCGATCTCCTGGCCCAGCCGGCCGACGAGGCCCTGCGCGACGACCCGGTCTATGCCGGTTTTGTCCTGGCCGGTTGGCGGGCGGATCGCGAGAGGGCCGATGTGGAGCGCCGCCGCGCGGAGCGCCTGGCGGCCCAACTTCGCGCCATGGGCCTGGACCCGGATGCTCAGTCTTAGATGTCTGCCGCGGGCTGCGCCGCGAGAACGATGTACCGGCGCTGTTCCTGACTGCCCGGGGTGAGGAGATCGACCGCATCCTTGGGCTGGAGCTGAGCGCTGACGATTACCTGGTCAAACCCTTCTCTTCGCGCGAGGTGGCCGTACGGGTGCGCACCATCCTGCGCCGGCTGCGCCTGGATGCTCCCCGATATGCCCCGGCTGGTGCCCCAGTCGGATCGACGCCGCCAGGTGCGCCTGCCTTCATCCCCGACGCGGGTGCGCGGTCCCTCTGCTATCACGGCAAGCCGCCGGACCTGACCCGCGGCATCGGGCGGCTTCGTCGCTATGCCCGCGACGTCACCGAGGGCCGCCGCAGCGACCCGCCGCAGACCAGCGCGCTTGAGCTCTCCGAAGCCCTCGGCGCCATGCGCGAGCGTCTGGAGTGCAAGCAACTTGCAGAAAGCCATTTGTACGGCCTGACCCATGAGCTGAGGTGTCTGCTGGCTGCCATCCGCGGTGCCGCCAGGCTGCACAAGGGCTCTGTGCGCGTCGACAGCACCGGTGGCCTGGGCACCTGTGCCTGCTCGCGGTTGCCCTTCAGCACCTGAGGCCTTGCGTCGTCGATCGCCAGCGCGGTCCAGGTCACACGAGCTTCACCGGACTTGACGCGGGCTCAACCAGTTCTTCGAGCCCGCTCGCCAGACTGTCCCTCGGCAACCGACCAAGAGGAGACAGCCATCCAGAAGACCCTATTCCTCGAGGCCCTGATGAGGGCGTTTCTGGCGGCGCTGCTATTGGTGCCCCTGGGCATGAGATTGACCCGAGCCCATAGAATACCCGCTGCCGCAGCCGCCGTTCCGCCCGAGCCCCCTGCCGCAACCACGGAGATCCCGCGATGACCAAGCTGACCCGCATCCCCGGCTTCTTGCCCTTCGTGGTGGTGGTGTTCCTGAACAGCTTCGTCGACCTAGGACACAAGATCATCATCCAGAACACCCTGTTCAAGGCCTACGACGGCCCAGAGCAGATCTGGCTCACGGCGGTCGTCAACGCGCTCATCCTACTGCCCTTCATCCTGCTGTTCACACCGTCCGGCTGGCTCGCGGACCGCTGGCCCAAGAACCGGGTCATGCGCACCTCGGCCTGGGCGGCCGTGGGCATCACGCTGGGCATCACCGCTTGCTACTACCTGGGGCTGTTCTGGCCAGCCTTTCTGATGACCTTCGGGCTCGCGCTGCAGAGCGCCATCTACTCGCCGTCCAAGTACGGCTACATCAAGGAGCTCTGCGGCACCCAGGCCCTGACCCCGGCCAACGCCTGGGTACAGGCGAGCTCCAGCATCGCCATCCTCGCCGGGATCTTGACCTTTTCGGTCCTCTTCGAGATGTTGCTGGCGACGCCGGCCGGCGAGATCGGTGGAACAGGTCTGCCGCCGGACGAGATCATGCGCACCATCGCGCCCGTAGGCTGGTTCCTGGTGCTGGGCTCGCTGGTCGAGGTGGCCATGACCTACCGGCTGCCAGACAAGCGTGCAGGCGACCGCGCCATGCAATTCGACTGGCGGGAATACCTGCGCGGGGGTTACCTGATGCATAACTTGCACGCCGCCTGGGACAACAAGGTCATTTGGCTCTCCATCATCGGGCTCGGCATCTTCTGGGGCATCTCGCAGGTGCTGCTGGCGGCCTTCCCGGCCTTCGTCGAGGACAGCCTCGGCGAAGCCAATACCGTGGTCATCCAAGGCGTCATGGCATTTGCCGGCATCGGCATCATCGTCGGTGCCGGCATCGCCGGGCGCATCGCCCGCGACCACGTGGAGACGGGCCTGATTCCGTTCAGCGCGCTCGGTATCGCCGCTACCCTATTCATCCTGCCGCTGATCGGTGTCACCTGGTTGCACGGCGCCAACTTCATGGTGCTGGGGCTGCTGGCGGGCCTGTTCATCGTGCCGCTCAATGCGCTGATCCAGTTCAATGCCGGCGAGCGGGAGCTGGGTCGAGTGCTGGCCGCGAAGAACTTCATCCTCAACTGGATCATGCTGGGCGGACTCACCATCACGGTGATCTCTGCCCTGGCGGACGCCGGTAGCCGGGCCATCATGGTGGCGCTGGCCTTCGTGGCGCTGGGTGGTGCCGTCTACACGGTCTGGCAGTTGCCGCAGTCGCTGCTGCGCTTCGTCATCGGCCGGCTCATGGCAGTGCGCTACCGCTTGCAGGTGATCGGACTCGACAACATGCCTGCGCAAGGCGGCGTGCTGATGCTCGGCAATCACATCAGCTGGATCGACTGGGCAATGGTGCAGATGGCGAGCCCCAGGCCGGTGCGCTTCGTCATGGAGCGTGTCATCTACGAGCGCTGGTGGCTGAAGTGGCTCCTGAACTTCTTCGGGGTCGTGCCCATCTCCCGCGCCGGCAGCCGGAACGCGCTGCGGTCTGTGACCGGGTTGATCAACCGAGGGCAGGTGGTCTGCCTGTTTCCGGAAGGGACCCTCAGCAAGAACGCCCAGCTCGCCGAGTTCAAGCGCGGCTTCGAGATGGCCGCCGAGGGTGCGGACGGCGTGATCCTGCCCTTTTACCTCCGGGGCCTCTGGGGCAGCCGCTTCTCGAAGGCCAGCCAGAAGCTGAAAGAGACACGCCGTGACGGAAGGGCCCGAGACGTCATCGTCGCCTTCGGTCCGACCCTGCCCATCGGCAGCAAGGCGCAGCGGGTGAAGCAGGCCGTGTTCGAGCTCTCCGTCAGCTCCTGGGCCGAGCACGTCCAGACGCTCCCCACGCTCCCGGCCGCCTGGCTCGCGGTAGCCAAGCGCCAGCTCGCCCTGCCCATGGTGCTCGATTCCGCCGGGACCGCGCTCACCAATCGCCGGCTGATCGCCGCGGTGCTGCTCTTTGCCCGAGCCATCCGCAGGCGTTGTCCAGAGCCAAATCTCGGCATTCTGCTGCCGGCCTCCAGCGCCGGCGTCATCGCCAACCTCGCCGGCTGGCTCGCCGGCAAGACGGTCGTCAACCTCAACTACACCGCTAGCTCCCAAGCGCTGGCAGCTGCGCTGACGCGCGCAGGCGTCCGCAATGTCATCACGGCCGATCGTTTCCTGCGCAAGCTCGGCCAGCGTGGCATCGACGCCGAGCGGCTTCTCGCCGATGCGACCTTGCACCGCATGGAGGAGGTCCGCGCCGGTATCGGCAAGGCGCGGGGGCTGGCGGCACTCGCGGCGGCCATCGTCCTGCCCGGCTCCGTGCTGCGGCTGTTCTACTGTCGTCAGGTCCGGCCCGAGCACACGGCGGCCATCCTGTTCTCGTCCGGGAGCGAGGGGGCGCCGAAGGGTGTCGAGCTGACGCATCGGAACATCCTCGCCAACGTCCGGCAGATCGCGGACGTATTGAATACCGAGCCCGACGACCTACTGCTCTCCAATCTGCCACTGTTCCACGCCTTCGGTCTGACCGCGACAACGGCGCTGCCGCTGTTGGAGGGCATCCCGATGGTCTGCCACCCGGACCCCACCGACGCCCTCGGCAGCGCCAAGGCCATTGCGCGCCACAGGGCGACGGTGCTCTGCAGCACCTCCAGCTTTCTGCGGCTCTATCTCAAGAACCGCAAGATCCACCCGCTCATGTTGGAGAGCCTGCGCATCGTCGTCGCGGGCGCGGAACGCCTGAGCCCCGACGTGCGCGACGGCTTCGCGGTCAGGTTCGGCAAGCGCATCTACGAGGGCTATGGTGCAACCGAGACGACCCCGGTAGCGAGCGTGAACGTGCCGGACGCCATCGAGATCGGCAACTGGAAGGTGCAGACTGGTCACAAGCCCGGCACCGTTGGCATGCCGCTCCCCGGCACCAGCTTTCGCGTCGTGGATCCGGTGACCTTGAAAGCGTTGCCGCCGGAGGAGGACGGGTTGATCCTGATCGGTGGCGTGCAGGTGATGAAGGGCTACCTCAACGACCCGGCACGTACGCGCGAGGCCATCGTCGAGCTGGACGGCCAGCGGTGGTACAAGACAGGCGACAAGGGCCACCTGGACGCCGACGGCTTCCTGACCATCGTCGACCGCTACTCGCGCTTCGCCAAGCTTGGCGGCGAAATGGTGAGCTTGGGCGCCGTTGAAGCGCAGGCGCGCCGCGCCCTCGGCAAGCCCGAGCTGGACCTCTGCGCCGTCGCCCTGCCGGACCCGAAGAAGGGCGAGCGCGTCGTGCTGCTCGTCGCAGGCGCGGACCCGGGCGCACTGCGGGCAGGGTTGCTGAAAGCCGGCATCAATCCACTGCTGCAGCCCGCCACCATACTGCGGGTCGAGTCGGTGCCCAAGCTTGGCAGCGGCAAGACCGACTTCGCGGTGGCCAGGCGTCTCGCCGAAGCAGGATCGGCCCCCAATCAGCCTGATGCCGGTGCGACACACAGGGACACCGCCGGCGCCCAGCCATGACACCACAGGGGGAGTCCACGCGCGATCGCCGACCAAGCCCGGTCCCGACCCGGATCCATCCGGTCCGTAGCAACCCCGGGCGGGAAGTTGGCGCAAGCATGGTGCCGAGAGCGCTTTCTTCACCGCCCCCGCAGGTGTATTCTCGCTGCAAGCTGATGCTGGACGCCCCCCGCTTGTCCCCGCCTCCGACGTGCCGGCACGCGCCTTGGCCGGCCTTGCCTCGCGGCGCGATCGGGACAAATGGCCGTGCGCCTCGCCTCAAGCTTCCACCGCCCGCGCACCTGCCGGGCCGGAACCGCAGCGCGATTTGCGCATCGGCCGAGCGGCGGTTTTCCCTTTTCTACGATGCGTGCCTGCGAATGAGACGAGATTGATGAATATCTATGTCGGCAACCTGCCCTACAGCGTCACTCAGGACGAGCTACGCGAGACCTTTGCGGCCTTCGGGCAGGTGGATAGCGCCAACCTGATCACGGACAAATTCACCGGCCAATCCAAGGGCTTCGGCTTCGTCGAAATGCCCGACAACAGCGAGGCAGACGCCGCCATCAAGGCGCTGAACGACCAGCCTCTGAAGGGCCGACCCTTGCGCGTCAACCAGGCGAAGCCGCGCAGCGACCGCGGTGGCCGCGGCGGTGGCGGGCGCTGGTGATCTGAGCGCGCAAAAAAAGGGGCCGGCGCGTGGAGCACGCCGGCCAGTCCATCCGCTCCCCGGGTCATCTGGCGAGGCCCTGCGTGCGTCGTTTGGCGGCTTGGCCTTGCTTTGTGCTGCGCTCTCGCCGCTGACCCCTTTTTCAAGCCTTCCCCTGGTCGAGTCTTTCCTTGGTCAAGAGGCTTCGCCGTGCCATCGTGCGTGACTAGTCTGTGCCCATGGCAAGGCGCGTACGCCCCCTGTGGCTGGCTCTCGCGGCGGAACCTGCCCAAGCCTCCACCAGCAGAAACCGGACCAGGAGTCAGGTGAGTCACAGAGCTCAGTACCTTAGGTGAGCTTCTTGAGATACCCTGCAGCCTGTTTCGCAACTTGCAAAGCAAACCGCATCGCATAACCCGTCGAAAGTGTCGGTGCAGGGGCGAAGTTGTCGCTGCGTGTCATCGCGCGGCACTGGACACCGCAGACCCGAAGTGCCCCCGGCGCCCTCTCCGCGCTGACCACAGGCCAGGGCAACGCCCGCCGGTACGAGGACGCGGATCACGCCGGGCACTAGAATCGCAAGGCGTCAGAGTCCAGGGTCGGTCGCGCGCAGCGGTCCATGCGAGGGCACCGACCCTGCCCCACAAAGGCCCCCAGCCCGGAGAGACCGATGCTGAACAAGAAGCTCCTAGACATCCTCGTCTGCCCCGTTACCAAGGGGCCGCTCATCTATGATCGCGAAGCGAACGAGCTCATCTCCGTCGCCGCACGGCTTGCCTACCCCATCGTCGACGACATTCCGGCCCTGATCGAAGCCGATGCCCGCACCCTGAGCGAAGAAGAAGCCGAGGGGCTTCGTAGGGCGCAGACGCAGCGCTAAGGCGATTTCTGTCAACGGGCCCTAGGCGACGCCGCGCTCCACCTCGCCGCCGCGACGCAACTCCCGCTTGAGGATCTTGCCGGCGGCGTTCTTCGGCAGGCTGGGCACGACCTCGATGCGCCGCGGAATCTCATGGCTGCCTAGATGCTCCCGGCACCACGCCTTCAGCTCGCCGGGATCGGGCGTGCCCCCCTGAGGCGCGGTGACCAAGGCGACGGGAATCTCCCCATGGCTTCGGTGCGGCTCCCCGATCACGGCCACCTCGGCGACGCTCGGATGCCGCGCCAGCACCTCCTCGATCATGCGCGGGTAGACGTTGATGCCGTTGCTGATGATGACATCCTTGATCCGGTCCACCAGATAGAAGTACCCGTCCCTGTCGCGCCAGCCGAGGTCGCCGGTGCGGAACCAGTCGTCGAAAAAGGCCTGCGCGGTCTCCTCCGGTAACCGCCAGTAGCCGCGCATAACACCTGGACTGCGCACGCAGACCTCGCCGTATTCGCCATCCGGAAGGGTCTTGCCGGCGGCGTCGGCGATGCGCATCTCGACGCCGGGCAGCGGCGGGCCGATGGAGCCCCGCTTTCTCGGACCATCTGGTGGATTCACCGCGGTGACGGGCCCACACTCGGTGGGTCCGTCGCCCTCCAGGATCGGCACGCCGAAGCGTTGCTCGAAGGCGTCCATTAGCGCAATGGGCATGGCCGCGCCACCGGAGATGGCCAACCTCACCGGCTTCCACGCCATCACCTGCTCATCGGTGAGCCGCATCAGCACCGCGTATAGGCTCGGCACGCCGAGGAAGATGCTGGCGTGGTGTGTCTCGATGGCCAGGGTGATCTCCCGGGGATCGAAGCGCGACACCGGTACCACGGCGGCGCCGGCCAGCAGCGGCATAACGATGCCGACGGTACTGGCGAAGGCGTGGAACATGGGCAGCACCACCAGCACGCGGTCCACGCCGGGCTTGACGCCCAGCGTCCGGGCCACTGCCTGCGCATTGGCGGCGAGATTGCCATGGGTCAGCACCGCCCCCTTGGGATGGCCGGTCGTGCCCGAGGTGTAAAGGATCAAGGCGTCATCCGCGGCACCGCGGCGGACATCGGGCGCGGTCTTGGGCTGCACCAGTTGATGAAGGTGGCAATCGAGCAGAGGCGCATCCTCATCGAACGCGATGCCGACGCGCAGCCGCACATCGGGCGCTTGGGCCAATACCGCCGCGGCACCGTCCACCAGATCGGCGTGAAAGAACAAGGCACGGGCGCCGCAGTCCCGCAGCATGAAGGCGATCTCGCGCGGATTCAGCAAGAGGTTCACGGGCACGACGACGGCGCCGGCCTTGAGGCACCCGAGGTAGGAGACGACGAAGTCTGCGCCGTTGGGGCAATAGAGCGCGATGCGCTCGCCCGGGAGGATCCCGCGCTCGACCAGTGTGCCGGCGACGCCGTCGCTGGCGATGTCCAGCGCCGAGTAGGTCCAGACGGGCGCATCGGCGAAGACCGCCCCCCGCTCCGGATGCGCCCGCGCCTTGGCCCGGAACAGGGTCAGCAGGTCGCCACCAGCACCGGACTGCGATCGCGCGCCTTCGTCTCGGCCGGCCACGGCAGGGCGCCCCTCAGATCACCTTGGAGAATCCCACCGGCCCCCGCTTCGCCTCCAGGTAGGCATCGAAGGCCATGCAGATATTGCGGATCAGGAGCCGTCCCTTGGGCAGGACACCGATGCCCTTGGCGTCCACCTCCAGCAAACCGTCCTGCTGCATGCCGTCAAGCTTGGCGAGGCTGCGCCCGAAGTACCCGGCGAAGTCGATGTCCCAGCGCCGCTCTACGTCGGCGAAATCGAGCCGGAAGTGGCAGATCAGGCGGGTGATGACATCGCGGCGGATCTCGTCGTCTCGATTCAGCTCGATGCCACGGAACACCGGCAGGCGGCCCGCATCGATGTCCTCGTAGTAGGCGTCCAGCTCGCGGCGGTTCTGCCCGTAGGTCTTGCCCACCTTGCCGATGGAGGTGACCCCGAGGCCGATGAGGTCGCAGTCCACATGGGTGGAGTAACCCTGGAAGTTGCGATAGAGCGTACCGTCCCGCTGCGCGCGGGCCAGCTCGTCATCCGGGCGCGCGAAATGGTCCATCCCGATGTAGAGCCAGCCGGCCTCCGTCAGCCGCTCGGTGGTGGCCCTGAGGACCTCCAGCTTCACCTCCGGCGGCGGCAGGTCGTCCTCATTGATGCGCCGCTGCGGCTTGAACCGCTTCGGCAGGTGCGCGTAGTTGAACACCGACAGCCGGTCAGGTCCCACGTCGATGATGCGCTCGACGGTTTGCATGAAGCTCTCGGCGCTCTGGTGCGGCAGTCCGTAGATGAGATCGATGCTGATGGAGCGAAAGCCGGCGCGCCGGGCCGCCTCCAGTACCGCCATCGTCTCCGCTTCCGTCTGGATCCGATTGACCGCCTTCTGGACCCGGGGGTCGAAGTCCTGCACGCCTAGGCTCATGCGATTGAAGCCGATCTCGCGCAGTAGCTCGACCGTGTCGCCATGGGCCTCCCGCGGGTCGATCTCAATGGAGAACTCACCGGTCTCGTCATCCGCCAGCTTGAAGTGCTCGCGGGTCCGGGCCATCAGCTCGAGCATCTGATCGTGGCTGATGAAGGTGGGCGTGCCGCCGCCCCAGTGCAGTTGCTCCACGACACGATTGTCGTCGAACAGCACCGACTGCATGGCCAGCTCCCGGTACACCCGGTCCAGGTAGGGCTGCACCAGCGCACGATTCTTGGTGGCGATCTTGTTGCAGGCGCAGTAGTAACAGACGGTGTCACAGAACGGGATGTGGAAGTAGAGCGATAGCGGCCGGCCGCTGGTATTGGTCTCGCGGCAGACCTCGGCGTAGCGGGTGGCATCGAAGGCGGGGTCGAACTCCACCGCAGTGGGATAAGAGGTATAGCGCGGGCCGCTCTGGTCATAGCGCTTGATGAGATCAAGATCAAAGACCGTGCGCTGGTCGTCGCCCGCAGACGTGGCCGGCCGCGCCGCCCTGACCTGAACCGGGTCTGCAACGGCGCGGTCTCCAGCTATGGGTCGGGTGTGGTCAAGCATCGTCTTCCTCCAGCTCAAGCCCGCGGCGGTGGGTCTCGTCAATCTGTTTCTGCAGGGTGTGGCAGGAGATCTCGTCGGCGCTCCTGGCCCCGATCAAGCTCATGAGCCCGCCACCGCCGCCGCAAACCGGTCGTGATGGGCGGCGAGTGTGGCGCAATCCAGCGTGAGCACGCCTTCCCCGCCGCGCTCGAAATCCAGCCAGGTGAAGGGCACCTGCGGCAGGGCCGCCGCCAGCGCCGCCGCGCTGTCGCCCACTTCCACCACCAAGACGCCGTCATCGGCGAGGTAGTCCGGTGCATCGCGCAGGATGCGCAGCACCAGGTCCAGCCCGAGCTCGCCGGCGGCGAGCGCCAGCGACGGCTCGTGCCGGTACTCCGCCGGTAGCGTCTCCATCTGCGCGACGCTCACGTAGGGCGGATTGGAGACGATCAGGTCGTAGGCGTCGTCTTCGTCGCTGCCGACGCCGGCAAAGAGATCCGACTGCAGAACCCGCACCCGATCCCTCAGCCCATGGCGCCGGCAATTGCGGCGCGCCACGGCCAGCGCGGCCGGTGAGATGTCCGCCAAGTCCACGGCCGCATCGGGCAGATACACCGCCGCGGCGATGCCGAGACAGCCGCTGCCGCAGCACAGATCCAACACCCGCCGCAGCCGTTGCGGCTCGGCCCAGGGGGCGAAGCCCCGCTCGATGAGCTCGGCCAGCGGCGAGCGTGGGATCATCACCGCGTCGTCGACGTCAAAGTCCAAGTCGGCGAAGCGAATGCTGCCAGTGAGATAGGCCGCGGGACGGCGCTCATGGATACGTCTCGCCAGCAGCGCCAGCACGGCCTCACGCTCCTTGTCGGTCACATGGCAGCCGCCATACTCGGCCGCCAGATCCAAGGGCAGGTGCAGCGCATGGGCGGCCAGCCAGTGGGCCTCGTCCCGGGCGTTGTCGGTACCATGCCCGAAGCACAGACCCGC
This sequence comes from Chromatiaceae bacterium, assembly GCA_028277905.1. Lineage (GTDB taxonomy): Bacteria > Pseudomonadota > Gammaproteobacteria > Chromatiales > Chromatiaceae > Thiohalocapsa. The sequence continues at coordinate 10,226 of JANQFI010000334.1, forward strand.
CGCGGCGAAACGGCTCGTCCCCCAGCGCACGAGATCGTCGATAGTGGTCAGCGCGTCGGTGTCGGCGGGCATGGAAGCATGTTCGGTGTCGGCTTGCCGGACGGTGGGCGATGGTGGAACCGGCGGTCCGACGACTCGCGCGCCCGGGATCCGAGGGTTCGGGATGGCGGTCTCCGGGGTAAAGTGTGCTGGCGCAGGTGGCACGCCGTCCTGGCGCCGGGGACATCAAAGCATAGCACCAAATTGACATGATCTTCAGACTGTCACGGAGCCCTTGACGGAGGTCATCTTGCAACGCCTCATCAGCAGCCTGCGCTTTCAGCTCAGCGCCGCCTTCGTGCTGCTCATCGTGCTGTTCGGCGCGGTGAGCCTGGCCACCCTCACGGCCTTTCAGCGGCAGATCGACGCCGACGCCGTGGTCGACATCGCCGCGCGATTGGAGCTGACCGCCAATCGGATGCACATGCAGGCGATGAACTACGACGCCAACGCGCCCCGCGACTATCCCACCTACCACCGCGACGTGGCGCTCTATTACCGCGATCTCATGGCGCAGCTGCGGCTGTTCGACGACGTGGTCGCCTGCTTCATGAGCGGCGATTTCAGCCGCGTACTGGGGCGTCCGACGGCGCGGATGCAACCGGCCAACGAGCCCGCGATCGCCGCCGCCGTCGCGACTCTGGAGAGCACTTGGGCGGCGCACCGTGAGGGGCTGCTGGATGCCCTCGGCGAGGACACCGCGAAACCGCGCTTGGAATGGGCGGCGGAATACAACGCTGCACACCTCGACAACGTGGAGGCGGCGGCCGGCACCCTCGCGCAGCGCCTGCGCGATTGGGCCCGCGGCGAGCAGGTGCGGCTGCGACTGCTGGCGGCAACCCTGCTCGGGGCTGCCGTCGTCATCGCCGCAGGCTTGCTGGCGCTGCTGCACTTTTTCGGCGTCCGGCCCCTGAAGCGCGCGCTGACCGCGGTACGCCGGGCCACGGACGGCGAGTTCAACCAGCACCTCCCGGTGACCGGCGCCACCGAGATGCGCGACCTCGCCGCCGGCTTCAACGCCCTGTCCGCACGCCTGCACCTGTTGTTCCAGTTGCTCGACCGGCTCCAGCGCGGCGACGACCTTGACGAGCTCATCGGATTCCTGAGCCGCGACTTCCGTGGACTGCTGCGCTTCGACTGGATCGGCGTCGTGATGGTGACACCGGATAACGCCACGGTGCGGCTGGAGGCAAGCGCCCTGGACGGAATACCGGAGGCCGGCAGCAAACCCCTATTCCGCCTGCCCGGTACCCTACTCGAGCAGGCCCTCGCGGCCGGCAAGCCGATGCACATCCGCGACATGGTCAGCACGGCGGCGGCCAACCCGGGCTACGAGTTTCTCCGGGATATCGCTCGGCGTGGGCTCGCCGATGCCATCTTCCTGCCGGCGTCGGTGGATATGCCGGTCCCCGCCGTGGTGGCCTTCGCGACCCGCACGCCGGGATGCTACGACGAGCCCCATCTGCGGTTTCTCAACAACATCGCCCAGTTGATCACGGCCAGTTTTGAGCGCACGGTTCGGCTTGCCGAGCGGCGGCGCCTCGCGGCGATCGGCGAATTCGCCTCCGGCATCGCGCACGAGCTGCGCACGCCGCTGGGCACTCTGTCGTTCGCGCTGGACCACCTATCTCAGCTGTCGCTACCGGAACGCAGCGAGCGGCGGGTCCATCTCGCCCGCGCCGAGGCCGCACGCATGGGGAGGCTGCTAGAGGACATACTGCTCTACGCCAAGCCATTGCAGCTGGCTTCGCAGCCAGTGGACCTGGTGCAAGCACTGGCGGAGGCCGTGGCCGTCTTCGGCGCCCAAACCGAAGATCGCCGATGCCGCATTCGAATTTCCGCAGACATGGCGTCTGCCATGGTCCTCGGGGATCGCGACCGACTGCAGCAAATTCTGGTCAATCTGCTCGCCAACGCCTGCGAGGCCGTACCCCCTGAGGCCATGGTATCGGTGCGCATGACCATCATCGAGGTCAGGCGTGTGCGCGTGCAGGTCTGTAATCCCAGTGCGCCGATTCCACCGGCGTTGCTGCGGCGCGTATTCGAGCCGTTCGTCAGCACCAAACCGACTGGCACCGGCCTAGGTCTCGCAATCGTGCGGCGACTGACGGCGCTTCACGGCGGTGAGGTCCGTCTCGAGCCGAGTGAAGAGGGAGTTGTGGTGGATCTGACGCTGCCGTTGATACAACCATCGCAGGGGCAGCCGCAGGGGCGGCAACGCACGCCAAAGCAGAACCTGCCACGCATGCTCGCGACTTCGCTATGCGCCAAGGAATAAGGCGATTTCTGTCAACAAACATACCGCCTGGCTTGTCTTTTCGCCCGCCTTCTGCGTCGCGGCAGCAGGCACAGAGCTTGACTCTGCGCCCGCTGCCGCTCCTTGAAGGCGAGCGAAAATCCTGCGCCATTCGGTATCTTTGTTTCCGGCAATCGCCTTAGACGGCAGGCGACCTCAAGCCGCCCGTCGCTTGTCGTCGGCCAGCAGATCTTTGCTCTCGGGGTCCAGCTGTCGCTGCCCACGCTCCACCAGGTCGGCAAGGCTGATGTCGCTGAGGAAGGTGAAGATCTCATCGCTCAGCTGATCCCAGAGCGAATGCGTCAGGCATCGCTGACCATCGCGGCAATTCTCGCGACCGCCGCAGCGCGTAAACTCCACCCATTCGTCTACGGCGCAAATGATGTCGGCAATGGAGATTTCGGCGGCGGGCTTGCCGAGGTAGTAGCCCCCACCAGGACCACGGATGCCGCGAACCAGTTGCTTGCCGCGCAACGACGCAAACAGCTGCTCGAGGTACGACAGCGAGATGCCCTGATTCACGGAGATGTCGGATAGGGTCACCGGCCCCTTGCCTGCGTGCAGAGTCAGGTCCAACATGGCGGTAACCGCATACCTACCTTTCGTCGATAGTCTCATGGTGTGGTGCCTTAGAAAGGGTGGGGGCGCTGGGCCGTAGAATTTCATCGACCGTTGCCGGACGAGACGGATCACCTGGGCAGGGCAGACCCTGGCTCGCCTCTGCCGAGTCTCCTAGGCCATAGGTTGGTTATCCGGTCCGGATTGTCAAGCCTCAGGCAGTGCCTGATGCGACGACGCGCTCAAGACAATTGAACCCACCCGGATCCTGGGGTTGGGCAGGTTGGCCGCCCGATGGTTCCCCGGCCAGGGGTCTCTCTCGACGATCGCGAGGACATGCCCGCGCTAGCACGATACGGGCGCCATAGACACGCACGCGGCGCGGAGCAACCGCCATTATCCACGGCCGCGCAGCCTATCAGCCAACCGGTTTGAGCAAGGTTAAGCGCCTAGGGCGTCGAGCTCAGGCGACGGAGGTACGGGACGCGACGCGCGGCTTGCCGCAGCGCCCAAGCTCGCCACCGATCCCGGGGCCGATCCGGTGGCCGTTGCGTAGACACCAGCCGAGCCACTTGGACATGAACAGGTTGGCCTTCCACTTTGCATGCAGGGCCGGAGACTCATAGTGGCTGAAGATTGGCAGCGCCGTCTGGCGCAGGTCCAATACCTCCACCTGGCCGGCATCATGATAGGCCTTCAGCGTCGCATCGGGTTCCGGCTGCCATGCCGCCAGGTCGTCGATGGCCCGGAACACGTGGGTGAGCCTAAAGGTCGTTGTATAGGGAGCCTGGGCAATAATCACAAGCTCCAGGCGGGCGTGGTCGGTCCGATGTGAGGACTCCACACCACGCAAGCTCGCCAGACGGGGTGCCAGCTGCATCAGCGCGCGATAGCTCTCCTCGCAAAGCGCCATCAAGGCCCCGACGGTGGGCCGATCGCCTGTCAGGTCAAGCTTATGGAGGAGCGGGCTCGGGGCTTGCATCCTCAGGCTCGCCGTTAGGCGGTACCGGTTTGCTGATCGCCGATGTCGGCGCGCACCTTGTCCATGTCCAGCTCGCCCGCTTTGGCGAGCAGCTCGCGGAACGAGCCTTCGGGCAGCGCCCCCGGCTGCGAGAAGATGATGACCTGGTCGCGGAAGATCATCAGCGTCGGAATCGAGCGGATCCGGAAGTGCGCGGCGACCTGTTGCTCGTCCTCGGTATTGACCTTCGCGAAGACGATGTCGTCGTGGTCTTCCGACACCTTCTCGAACACCGGCCCGAAGGTACGGCAAGGCCCGCACCAGGGCGCCCAGAAGTCGACGACCACAAAAGGGTTGTCGGCAACGGTCGACTCGAAGTTGTCTTGCGTCAGGGTTACGACGGCCATGGTCTCTGCTCGCGGGTCGATTTCAGATGGGCGGGCAGGATATCAGATCGTCTGGCACCCCGCAGTTTCCTGCCCGGCCGGCGCGGGCTTTGCGGCATCCCCGTGCGGCGCGCCCCCGGGCGACCCATCTGGCGAGCTCAATAGGCGAAGTTCCAGTGCGCCCTGCCCCGGGCATCGAGGCGGACGCGCTTCTTCGGCTGCTCGGCCGTGTCTGCCGACCCCGTGACATCCTCGCCGAGCGCGAACAGCACCTCGGCGCGGCGTGCGAGCCAAAGCACCAGATCCCTTTGTCCAGCGAGCTGGATACGGCGCTCGGCAACGCCCAGCAGACGCAGCACGGCGAGCCGCGCGGCTGGCGCCTGCGCCGCCAGCAGCCGCGGCAGGGGCGTCGGCAGCAACACGAAGAGCTCGATCCCGAACCGCTGCCAGGCATCGACGGCGACGGCGCGCGCCGCCGCATCCCCGAGATCCAGCGCCAACGTCAGTCCGCGGTCAGGGTAGCGGGTGGCGAGCCGCCGCAACACCCGCCGCACCGCGGCTCGCGGCGGCTCCGGCATACCGGCGCCGCCCCGCACGCCGACCACCAACCGGCGCACCACGGCCAGGCCCGAGCGCGCCAGCAGTGCCGGCACCAGCCGCACGGCGAAGCGATCCAGGTCCTGCATGGCGTCGGTCAAGTCCGCGTAGGGGATCAGCTGTGGGTGCAGCTTCTGCGCGTTGTCGCGCCGCGGTGCGTAGCACCAGCCGTCGAGCCAGCGCTCGACGGCCCAGCGGCGGTGCTCGATGACCGCCAGGCGCTCCACCTCGCCCGGCGCGAAGGCGAAGGATTCCACCAGTTCCTCCGGCACGGCGCGGCAATCGGTGACCGCCAGCTTCGCCCACAGGTGGTCCGCCTGGTGACGGTTCGCATCGCGGTACGAGGTCGCCAGCTCCGGCCAGGGTCGGCCCGAGGGCGCCGCGGCAGGATCTCGACCCTGGGCCGCCGAGGTATCCCGGTAGTGCTCATGGATGACCTCCGCCAGCGCGTCGCCGCGGCCCTCCAGCAGCATCTCGCGCGAGAAGACGAGACGCACCGGCGCCACCGGCACCAGTTGGCCATCCCAGTCGGAGAGGTCTCCCGTCAGCCACCCCGCAGGCCAAGCACCGTCGGCCACCAGCAGCACCGGTGGCGAGGCCCCCTGCTCCGCCGCCGCCGTCGCCAGCTGCCGCGCCAGCGTCAGACCCGCGGCGGGCGGTCGGTCGCAGACGACCAGCATCGTCAGAGGCCAGTCCACGTCCAGGTCCGGCGTCGGCAACAGCGTGAAGCGCAGGCTCGCGCAGGCATCTGCTTGAGGATGGCGCACCGCAATCCAGTCCTGCCATCGCGCCGGTGCATCGGTCGCCAGGGTCACCAGCGGCGACTGCTCGCCATACTGGCCCATGCGTAGTGCATGCAGAAAGAAGGCCTGCGCGAAGGGGCCGAAGCCCGCGATCAATAGGTGCGGCCGCTGCTCGGCCAGCGGATCCATGGCGCGGTGCAGCGGCCAGCGGGCGAGCAAGAGCCGGGCGGCGGTGCGCTCCAGCTCCAGCCATTCGAGCCGCAAGCCCGCCTGCATCGCGTCTTGGTCGAGCCGCTCCCGCGCCTGGCCGTCGATGGTATCCCGATGCACGGTGGCCGGCTGGCACACCACGACCACGCGCAGGTGCCGCCGCCGACCCCTTGCCATCGCGCTCAGCTGCCCCAGCTCGCGGGCCAGATCGGCACGCTCGGCCAAGAGCACCAGCACCAGGTTGCGCGGAACCCGCCCGCCGCTCAGGTCCTCCCGCCGCTGCACGCGCACGCCCTCGGCAGCGAGTGCGTCGCCCGCGGTCGCCAGCACCGGGTCGTCGCCCACCACCAGCACGCTGAACCCCATAGCTGTCTCGATCAGGATGTAGATCAAGCGTCCCGACGGTGGCGGTGCTCAGCCGCCGGCATGCAGCACCTCGCCCGCCTCGTCGACCACAGAAACGGCGATCGGAATGCCTTCGCGAATGCTGGCGGAGACGACGCAGAAGTCCTCGAACAGTGTTTTGCAGCGCGCGAAACGCTTCGCCCCGGCCAGATCGTCGCTCACGACCAGCTTCACTTCCAGGCCGCCGATGCGCAGGCGCTTGTGCTCGTTGCGCACCAAGATGCAGGTTGCCTCGGCCCGCAGGCTGTGGCCCGGTGGCTCCTCTTTGCCCAGGCAATAGAGCAGACTTGCGGACAAGCAGTTCGCGGCGGCCGCCGCGAGCAGACGCGATGCATTAGGACCCGCGGTCCCGCCGAGGGGTGGCGGCTCGTCCATCAGCAGATCGGCGGCCTGCTTCCAGTCGAAGCGGGCGTTGATTTGATAGCCCTCTTGTTGCTCCAGATGAATGGTGAATCGGCTTTGCTCAGACATGGGTCGGCTTTACCTCTCGGCGGTGCGAACAAGGGTGCAGATGATTGGGGGCGCCTTGGACCTGCGGCGGCGGATGGGAATTCGCCCGGATGCGGGCAGCCGCGCGGATCCGGTCAGCCACGACACCCAAGGCGGCGCCGATGGCTCGGGTTCTTCGGATCGCGGCGGCTGCGCACCACGGCCGCGCGCCGGGCGCCGCGGCTGTCACCGCGCCAGTTACCCTGTACTAGGCGCTGCCGATCCCGCCGTGGACCGCGGTAGAGGTAGACCCAAGCGCTGCCGTGCGCCCTGGGCATGAGCCGGCGGTCATAGAGCCTGGGGTAGTCCTCCAAAGGGTCGAGACGACACAAGCCCACCGAGCACAGGGCATAGAACTCTCCCTGCACCGCTGTGTCGCCGCCCGCGATGAGCCCCGGGTAGGCGCCAAGCAGCAACAGCCTGAACCGGGCCTGGGTCCGGTGCTCCCCGAGGAAGCGGGCTGTGGACAGCAGGTGATGATTCACCTCACCGCGTAGCAGGGTCCCAGAGACAAAGACGCGATGCTCCATAGATCGGGTTGCCGGGGCGCCGCACCGGAGCTCCTGTGGCCCGCCTGGCGCGACCCCTCTCCTACGGCCCTGCTCGTTCTGGCGCTGCTCGTTCTGGCGCTGCTCGTTCTGGCGCCGCTTGTTCTGGTGCTTAGGGCTTGCGGCTCTTATGGCTCGATGCGACTGCCCAGCACCGCCAGGAACTGCCGCATCCATTCCGGATGTGCGGGCCAGGCGGGCGCCGTCACCAGCGTGCCATGGGTGTGCGCGTTGCAGAAGCTCTCGGCCACCTCGTGCCAGCTGCCGCCGGCCATCTCGATGTCTGGCTGCAGCGCCGGGTAGGCGGTACAGGTCACGCCCTCCAGCACGCCTGCCGCAACCAGAATCTGCTGGCCGTGGCAGATCGACGCGATGGGCTTGGCTGCCGCCGAGAAGTGACGCACCATCTCGATGACCCGCGGATTCAGGCGCAGGTACTCGGGCGCACGACCGCCGGGGATCACCAGGGCGTCATAGTCGGCGACATCCACGTCGGCGAAGCTGGCGTTGAGGGTAAAATTGTGGCCCGGCTTCTCGCTATAGGTCTGGGCACCGTCGAAGTCGTGCACCGCCGTCCGCACCTGCTCGCCCGTGGCCTTGTCCGGGCAGACCGCGTGTACCCGGTGTCCCACCATGGTCAGGATCTGGTAGGGCACCATGACCTCGTAGTCTTCCACATAGTCGCCGACTAGCATCAGGATCTGCTTGGCTGCCATCGTCACCGCCTCCACTCGTTCAGGTCGATCGGTTGCTCACGCCGGGGCTGCTCCGGAGCCACTCTGGTCCGGCGCAGGGGTCCGGCGCAGGGGTCCGGCGCAGGGGTCCGGCGCCGGGGCCCGGTGTCGGGGCCCGAGCGGGACCAACTATAGCAAAGCCCTGGCCACCCATATCCGCATGTCCGACCACGCCCCCGACCCGATCAACGAAGCCGCGCCCCTGCCGCAGGACGCATCCGGGCAAAGGCGCGGGCCTGGGTATAGGCGAGGGCAGGGTCGGGGCAGTCTGAGCAACCCCGACAGTCGCTACGCGGCGCTCGCCCGCGAGCCCGCGGACGACGGCTGGTGGCAGGACGACACCGATGGCGATCCGCGCACCGAGCTCGGCATCGACAACAGCCGCAGCATCATCAGCTACAACAGCTCGCCAGACATCCCCTTCGACCGCAGCATCAACCCCTACCGCGGCTGCGAGCACGGCTGCATCTACTGCTACGCCCGGCCCACGCACGCCTGGCTCGGCCTCTCGCCCGGACTCGACTTCGAGCGGCTGCTCTTCCACAAGCCCGGCGCCGCCCAACAACTGCGCCGGGCACTGGCGCGGCCCGACTACCGGCCCGCGACCCTGGTGCTCGGCGCCAACACGGATCCCTATCAGCCCGTTGAGCGCCGGCTCGGCACCACCAGGGCGCTCCTCGAGGTGCTGCGGGAGACCCGCCATCCGGTAGTCATCACCACCAAGTCCGCGCTGGTACTGCGTGACTTGGCCCTTCTGCATGCGCTTGCCGCCGAGCGGCTCGTGGCGGTCCAAGTGTCGGTGACGACCCTGGACGACGAGCTGGCCAGGCGCCTGGAGCCGCGCGCCACGGCGCCCCGGCGGCGCCTGCGGGCGGTCGCCGAGCTCGCCGCCGCCGGCATTCCCACGGGCGTGCTCGTGGCACCGCTGATCCCTGGGCTCACGGACCATCACCTCGAGCGCGTGGTCGCCGCCGCCGCCGAGGCCGGTGCCCTGCGCGCCGGCGCGCTGCTGCTGCGGCTGCCGCTGGAGCTGAAGGCGCTGTTCGCGGAGTGGCTCCGCGCCCACTACCCGGACCGGGCCGACAAGGTACTGTCGCTGATCCGCCAGTGCCGCGGCGGCGCGCTGAACGTCGCCGACTTCGGCGAGCGCATGACGGGCACCGGACCGGTGGCGGCGCTGCTGCAACAGCGGTTTCGGTTGGCATTGCGCCGGCATGGGCTGGCGCGGCAGGACAGCGGCTGGTGCCTGTCGGCGGCGGCGTTCCGCCCGCCGGCGGCCGACCCACGTCAGTTATCGTTGCTCGATTGACGCTCCCGGGGCCTAACAGAAGCGCCAAGCCGGTGGGCGGCGTTCGCCGCTGCCTATACCTCGGGAACACCTGGGTGACCTTGCGAGACCGGGGCACCACCTGTGTCCGGTCGAGAAACCGGTTGGCGGGTTCGCGGCCCTTTCCGGGATGCCCTAGCGCGCGCGGCGGGCGACCACCCCCTCGCAGAGCGCCTGGAACAGTTGCGCCCCCGCCGCGGAGCTGGACTGCCGGGCGATCCTCAGGCCGCGCTCGCCCATGGCCTTGCGCCGCGCGTCGTCCAGCAGCAGCTCGGTGATGGCATCGGCCACGGCATCGAGGTCGTTGCCGTCCACGTTGAGGCCGGTCTCGCCATGGCGCACCGCCTCCACAACACCACCGGCGCGCCCGGCCACGACCGCCTTGCTACAGGCGTTTGCCTCCAGGAAGACGAGTCCGAACCCCTCGGTGTCATGGTTGGCGAGCTCGCGGTTCGGCATCACGAACAGATCGCAGAGCTGGTAATGCGCCACCAATTCGTCATGCGGCACGCGGCCGGCGAAGATCACCTGCTGTTGGACGTCTTGCGCCGCCGCCAGCGCCTCCAGCGCCGGGCGGTAATCGCCGGTGCCAACGATAAGATAGCGGGCGTCCGGACAGCGCCGAAGGACGCGCGGCAGGGCACGGATGGTCGTGTCGATGCCCTTGCGCTCCACCAGGCGGCCCACCGTCAGCAGTACCCGCTTGCCGGCGAGGCCGTAACGCTCCAGCAGCGCCTGTGGCTTGGGGCCGGGATGGAAGCGCTCGGCATCGACGCCGTTGACGATCAGCGTGATGCGCTCCGGCGCCACGCCCATCTTGTCGATAAGCGCGCGCCGGGTGAACTCGCTCACCGCGACCACGGCGCTCGCGTTGTGCAGGTAGTGCCGCCGCCGGCGCCCGAATAGCCGGTAGGGCACCTCGGTGGTGATCTCCTCACCATGGATGTAATTGATGTACGGGATGCCCAGCAGGCGCTTCAGCAGCAGACCGAGCCAGGAGCCGGAGCTCAGCTCACACACGCAGATGACGTCGATCCCCTCCCGCCGGACCAGCGAGACCGTCTTGCGCAGCACCTTGAGCTTCAGGGGCAGGTCGACCGTCAGTTGCAGCCAGGCAGAGTGCAGCAGCGATCGCGGAGTCGCCGCCGGCGGCCGCAGCAGCTCGATGCGCTCGATGGAGAAGCCCGCACGGGCGTCATAGTCGCGCCAGGCCGACACCTCCTCTCCGTTCAGGTAGTGCCGCCAGGGCGCGAGGACGTACATGGTGTCCGCAGGCGCGAACTGGCACAGGCTCTCGTAAACGACCGCGGAGCCGCCGTTGATGGGCGGAAAGATATTCGCCACTAGCAGACACTTCATCGCGTGCCGGGCTCCGGTTCAGCCAGCGAAGGGCGACGCTCGCCACCGAGTTGGGATGCGGGGGCCTGTGTTCACGATGTCGTGCGGCTGTTCGAATCAACGCGTCATTCTGACCCTGAGGCAGCACCACGTCCACCCGAAAACGGCGACTCCTGTCGCCCTGCGGACTCTTGACCCTCGGATTCTGAGGCGGCGGCCATCACAGAGACGCCGGTAGACGGCCGGCTCCGGGGACTTGCTGGCGGCGCCGGCGGGGCTTCCATCGGCCGGCCGCCGGCACAGCGCTTAGGCGATTTCTGTCAACAAACAGACCGCCTGGCTTGTCTTTTCGCCCGCCTGCTGCGTCGCGGCAGCGGGCACAGAGCTCGACTGTGCGCCCGCTGCCGCTCCTTGAAGGCG